>DASXFH010000411.1:0-19616 GCA_036489655.1 Acidobacteriaceae bacterium
TGCGCCTCCTGGAAGGGAATCCACCGCCGACCCAACAGAGACAACCTTCCCGAGGAACGAATCTCCGCCAGTTTGGGCTCAATCGTCGCCGGATCGATGGTCGCCGCCTCCTCGCCGCTCAAACCCAGCAGCACGGCCCGGTCCGTTCCATGTCCGCGCCCCGTCAGAGCCAGCGACCCGTACAGCTCCACTCGCACATCGGCAACCTGCGCCAGCAGGCCGGCCGCATCCAGCGCGGTCGCAAAGCGACGCGCAGCCCGCATCGGCCCCATGGTGTGGGAACTGGAAGGCCCGATTCCGATTTTGTAGAGATCGAAGAGGCTCGTCTTCACCGGGGTCGATTCTATTCCTTCGCCGGAACCCCACGGTAGATGCGGCCCCTGCTGCAGATTCCGGACAAATCGCGCCCCAAACGGATCACGCCACTCACCCGGCAGACCCTCCAGCTTGATATTCTGATGATCAGAAACTCGTGCGCTACCCTGCGAAATCCGCCGCCGGCGCCACCGGCGCCCTGTTGCTGACCCTATGGATGGCTGGCTGCTCGAGGTCCGCTCGCCACCCCGTCTCTACCGTCACCGCCGCCGCTGCCTCGAAAGAACACGCCCTTCAGCAGGCGCGCGCCACCGCCGCTGCCGAGGATCAGGATCGCCAGGACATGGACAGCATTCCTCCGCCGTCCAAGAATGTGTATCTGGCAATCCACACGCGCCAGAGCTGGACGAATCCATTCCTCATCGTCGGTAAGGCCACCCTGAACCTCAGCATTCTCTACCCCGACAACGGCCCCGCCAACAGCCCGGGCAGTGAATTCCTGCGGCCCGTCGCCGCACGGCGCCGTCTGCTTGATCTCCGGCCCTCCGACCTGCCCAGGGCGCTGGACGCTACTCCGGTCGATGTCTGGCCGTATGGAAGAGTGATCGCCGTGGAAGAAGATCCTGCGGCGTCCCGCCAGGATCGCGCGCAGGTTCGCCGCAACCTGGAGTCCACCATGCAGATGCTGAGCGATCTGGGCATCGTCGTCTACGACTGGCCAACCAGCGGAGCACGCTAAGCCTGCACGCTGTCGCGTTCCTTGGCTTCTTCGCCGATTACCTCGATCTCGAAAGGCAGATCGATCTCCGGATCCACATCGACTCCCTGCATCCAGACGATCCGCCCATTCCACTCGAGCAGTAGCCAGGTCCTGCGCCGCTCCCCCTCTACCTGCAGCCGCTCGAAAATCTCTTTGAGCGGCCGCGCGTTGCGGGAGTGCCGCAGCCGTACGCGATCCCCCGCCCGCGGCCCGCGGAGCTTTGCCGGAACAGGCACGTTCACCTCCGAGCCGCGAAGCGTCGCCCGCAGACGCACCCCCGGACCTGCGGCTTCTCCAGGAATCGGCAACTCCACAGCCTGCGGGGCTGCGCCTTGCGGCGCGTGCGGCGCTTCACGCACCAGGCGCAATTCCCGGGCCGTTCGCTCCGCTCGCAGCTCTGCGGTCAGTTGCTGCCTGCGCGGAGCCGTCGGATTGCACATCGCCATCACCCGATCCGTCTGATCGAAGTTGAGATCGCAGCCAAGCTGCCGCGCCGCCGCCCGCAGCACTCGCCTTCGAACCGCCGGCGCCAGCTCGCGCAGCCTCCCCAGTTCGATTCCAACGCTGCCCTCGTCCGGGTGAGTGGAGACAGCACGGCCAACGCCTCGCACCGGCCGCCCCGGCAGAACCAAAGACGGCAGCATCCTGCGAAGCTCCGCCTCCCACCAGTCTTCTTCGTCGCGCGCCAGCGTCGCCACACGCGCCAGCTGTTCCGCGATCCTGGGGTTGTACTGCGCCAGCTGCGGCAGCAACTCGTGCCGGATCCGGTTCCGGGTAAAACTCCGATCTTCGTTTGTCGCGTCCTCCCGCCAGGACTGATCGATCTCCCGAAGCCACGATCGAATCTCCTCTCGCCGCGTCTCCAGAAAAGGCCGCAGGATCGCTCCCCCGGGGCAGGCAAGCACCGGATGAATGCCGCCCAGCCCCTCCGTCCACGCGCCCCGCACCAGCCGATGCAGAACCGTCTCGGCCTGCTCGTCGAGCGTGTGCGCGGTGGCCACCGCATTGGCTTTGCCCTGCGCCAGCAGCTGCCGGAACCACCCGTATCGCTCATGGCGGCCCGCTTCTTCCAGTGTCTGCCCATCAGCCCGTGCCCTCGCCGGCGTGTCAGTCCGGTGCAGAAGGAACGGGAGCTGCAGCTGCGCCGCCAGACCCTCAACGAAGCGCGCATCCTCGTCGGCCTCCGCGCCTCGAATACCGTGGTGCACATGCGCTACCGACAGCACCAGCCCGATTTCCTGCGCCGTGATGACCAGGGTACGCAACAAACCCACCGAGTCCGCTCCGCCAGACACAGCCACAGTCACCTGCATCCCGGCGTGCAGTTCTCGCCGATCGATCCTGGGCGCCAGCTTCACGTTTCCATGCTAGCCGCTTTCGGAAAAAGACTGGCTCCCGCCCGCCCTCGACTCACCGGCAGCCGCCAGGCCAGGCAAGGCTCGTCTTATACTGCTCATCATGCTCAGAACCAGGCTGGCGATTGCCGCCGATGCTCCCCTCATCACCCGTCATCGTCGCCGGATGTTCGTCGATGCCGGGCGCCGCGACGATCAGGTCCTCCAGGCCATGGCCCAGGCCCACGAGCCCTGGGTCGCCAAAGCCATCGCTGACGGCCTGTACGTTGGCTGGATCAGCGAGGACGAAGGCGTCCCTGTGGCCGGAGCGGGCCTGCTCCTGCTCGACTGGCCGCCCCACCCGCTCGATCCTCGCTCGACCAGGCGTGGCTATCTGCTGAATGTCTACGTGGAGCCGGAATACCGCCGCCGCCATCTGGCCAGCCAGCTCATTGAGCTCGCCCTTGCCGAAGCCCGCCGCCGCGGTATCCGCGTCGTCGCTCTCCACTCTACGGACGAGGGCCGCCGTCTGTACGAAGCCAATGGCTTTCGCCCCACCAACGAGATGTTCTACGTGGAGCCCGTGGAACCGTAGAGTTCACACTGTCGGGCGAAGATTTAATTAGCGCAGAATCGGGAAGGCGCTACCCGTGCTGTTGCCGTAGTCGAGATCGAAGCCCAGCTGCAGCTTGGCCGCCTCCGACATGCGCGCTGGACTCCAGGGCGGATCGAAGACCACCTCCACGCGCACTTCCCGCACCTCCGGCAGCCGCGCCAGCTTCCGCTCCACGTCGGCCTTCAGCACGTCGGACATCCCGCATCCCGGCGCTGTCAGCGACATCGCCACGTCGAGCTTCTTGCCGCCCTCAGCATGCTCGCTGATCTCGCATGAGTAAATCAGCCCGAGATCGACGATGTTGACCGGAATCTCGGGATCGTACACCGTCTTGAGCTGATCCCACACCATCCGCTCGCTGAAAGTCGAGGGCGCGCGCGCTTCTGTCGAGGCGCCGCTCATCCCCAGCGCGTCCGCGTCCTTCTCGTCGATCCGGTAGAGAGCGCCGGCCACCGCAACCGTGTAGCTGGTCCCAGCCGCCTGCGTGATGCGTACCGTTGTCCCCGCCGGCAGCACCTGCGGCGACCCCGCCGGCACGGCAATTGCCGGGCAGTCGCGCTTCAGCGTCACGGTTTGGTTGGTAATGATCATGAGAAAGCCACTCGCAGCCGTTAGCTCGCAGCCGGCGAAGTGTTGCTACAGGCTACCGGCTACCGGCTGTATTACTCCGTCGATATCTTTTCCTGCTTGCCTTCCAGGGCCGCCTGCAGCGTGTGCCAGGCCAACGTGGCGCACTTTACCCGCATCGGAAATTCTGAAACACCCGAGAACACCGCCAGCTTGCCCAGTTCTGCTTCGTGCTCGTGCGAGTGCCCGGTCACCAGCTCGTGAAACCGTTCAAAAATGCGCTGCGCCTCCGCCTTCGTCTTGCCTTTTACGCTCTGCGTCATCATCGACGCTGAGGCCTTCGATATCGCGCACCCCGCACCCTCAAAGCTCACCTCGCGGATTGCCTCGCCGTCCATTTCCAGATAAACGGTGAAGCGGTCCCCGCAAAGCGGGTTGTAGCCCTCGGCCTTGTGATTCGCCGCGGGCAATGCCTTGTAGTTCCTCGGCGCCCGGCTGTGCTCCAGAATCACTTCCTGATAAAGATCGCGCAGCTCCGGCATCAGGCAAAGACCTCCTGCACCTTCCGCAGCCCTCGCGCCAGAGCATCCACTTCCGCCCGCGTGTTGTACATCCCAAACGACGCGCGCACCGTGGCCGGAATGCAGAACCGCTCCATCACCGGCTGCGCACAGTGGTGTCCCGTGCGCACCGCGATACCTTCCTGATCCAGGATGGTCCCAATATCGTGCGGATGCACGTCCTCCAGCACAAACGACAGCACGCTGGCTTTCTCCCGCGCCGTGCCGATCAGCCGCACTCCCGGCATTCCACCCACCACTTCCGTCGCGTACTCCAGCAAATCATGTTCGTGCGCTGCGATTCTGGCCACGCCCACGCCGTTCATGTATTCGATGGCCGCCTTCAGCCCCGCCACCCCCGCCATATCCGGCGTGCCAGCTTCAAACTTGTGCGGCAGCTTGTTGTACGTGGTCTTCTCGAACGTCACGGAGCTGATCATGTCCCCGCCCCCCTGGTACGGCGGCATCGCGTCCAGCAGCGCTGCTTTTCCGTAGAGCACGCCAATCCCCGTCGGCCCGTACATCTTGTGTCCCGACAGCGCATAGAAATCGCAGTCAAGGTCCCGTACATCCACGGCGATATGCGGCACGGCCTGCGCGCCATCCACCAGCACCGGAATGCCCCGGGCATGCGCGGCAGCTACCATCCGCTTCACCGGATTGATCGTCCCCAGCGCGTTCGATACATGCGCCAGCCCTACGATGCGCGTCTTCGGCCCCAGCAGCTTTTCGTACTCGTCCAGCAGCAGTTCGCCCGCGTCGTTCATAGGAACTACCCGCAGCCGGGCGCCCTTTTCTTCGCAGAGCAGCTGCCACGGCACGATGTTCGAGTGATGCTCCATCGCCGTAATCAGCACTTCGTCGCCCGCGTTCACATGCGCGCGTCCGTACGTCTGCGCCACCAGGTTGATGGCTTCGGTCGTCCCGCGGGTGAAGATGATCTCGCTCGCATCCGCGGCGTTCACAAAGCGCCGCACAGCCGCACGGCCCGCTTCGAATTCCTCC
This sequence comes from Acidobacteriaceae bacterium, assembly GCA_036489655.1. Taxonomy (GTDB): domain Bacteria; phylum Acidobacteriota; class Terriglobia; order Terriglobales; family Acidobacteriaceae; genus Palsa-343. The sequence goes on from DASXFH010000411.1 coordinate 5,158, forward strand.
GTCGCGATCTGCGAAAGGTAGTGCACGCCGCGATGGATGTTGGCGTTCTCCCCCTCGTAATACCGTACGATCGCATCGATCATGCTCTGCGGCTTCTGCGAGGTAGCGGCGTTGTCCAGATACACCAGCTCGTGCCCGTGGACCTTCCGATCCAAAATCGGGAAATCGGCACGGATCTTCTCCACGTCGTAAGCGGAGGCTGTCTTGCTCACCGGCACAGCAGTTGCGGCGCTCATCCTACCTCCTCCGTCGCTCGTTCGCTCACCCGGCCCGAACTTGCCTGCGGCGCGTTTTCCAGGAACAGCAGGTGCTGCCGGATCAGCCCCTCGATATGCTCCCGGGCCGCTGCCGAATGCATCCGGTCCACGCATTCCTCTGCAAACGCCAGCAGCAGCAGCTTGCGCGCCTCCGCCTCGCTGATGCCGCGAGACTGCAGGTAAAACAGCGCGTTCTCCTCAATCTGCCCAATCGTCGCGCCGTGGGTGCACTTTACGTCATCGGCGTAGATTTCCAGCTGCGGCTTGGTGTCGATCTGCGCATCGTCGCTCAGCAACAGATTGCGATTCGTCTGCTTTGCATCCGTCTTTTGCGCGTCCTTGTGAACCACAATGCGCCCGTGAAAGACGCCATGCGCCTGCTCGTCCAGAATCCCGTTGTAAAACTGCCGGCTGCTGCAGTGCGGGCTGGCGTGCTCCACATGCATGTAATTGTCCAGATGCTGATGCCCCGTTCCCAGGAACAATCCGTTGATCAGGCACTCCCCGCCTTCGCCGGCCAGCACCGGATGCACGTTGTTCCGCACCAGGCCTCCGCCCAGCAGCAGTGAATGCGAAGCCACATTCGCGCTGCGCCCCTGCTCAATCCGCAGCGTGGACACGTTGAAGGCCTTCAGGTGCTCGCGCTCAATCAGGTAATGCTGCGCCACCGTGCTCTCGCCCGCAACCAGCTCCGTTACCGCATTCGAGAACGCCACGGACTCACCACCCACCGATGCATAGTCCTCGATCACCGCCACCTGGCTCTGGTCCTCGGCCACGATCAGATTCCGCGGATGCGTCACCGCCGGCGCTGCCTCTTCTGTCGCTACGTAGAGCAGATAAATGGGGGCCTCGACCACCACGCCGCGCGCCACATGCACGTACGCGCCATCCGCCAGGAATGCCGTGTTCAGCGCAACAAAAGCGTCGCGCTGCGTATCCGCATAGCGGCCCAGATGTTTCTCCAGCGTATCCGGATGCGCTGCGATCTGCTCCCGCAGGCTCGCCACCGTCACGCCCCTGGGCAAACCACTCACCTGCGAACGCTCCGCGTCAAAGCGGCCATTCACAAAGACCAGAGTTGCCGCGGTCTCCCGCCGGACGCGAAACGCTGAAATCTGGTCCTCTGTCAGCTTCGCCGCGCTTGCCGGCCGGAACACCGTCCGTGCAATCGCCGAAACATTGGTGAAGCGCCAGTCCTCTTCGCGCGTGGTCGGAAAGCCCGCCTCGCAGAACCGTGCAAAAGCATCCTCGCGCAGGCGCTTCAGCCACGCGAGCTTCGCCCCGGGAGCCGACTTCTCAAACTCGGTGAAGTTCTCCAGCCAGCTCTGTACCTGTTCTGTCGCGGTCACGGCTGTCTCCCTCACGCCCTCGCTCCCACGGCCTGCGGCGTCTCCGTCCAGCCGTATCCCCTCTCTTCCAGCTCCAGCGCCAGCTCCTTGCCACCCGACCGCACAATGCGCCCATCCACCAGCACATGCACGAAATCCGGAACGATGTAGTCCAGCAGCCGCTGATAATGCGTCACTACCAGCATCGCCCGCTCCGGACTCCGCAGCGAATTCACGCCACCGGCCACAATGCGCAGCGCATCGATGTCCAGGCCCGAATCCGTCTCATCCAGAATCGCAAGCTTCGGCTCCAGCACCGCCATCTGCAGAATCTCGTTACGCTTCTTCTCCCCGCCGGAAAAGCCTTCGTTCAGCGAACGGCTCATCAGCTTGTCATCCATCTCCAGCAGCGCCAGCTTCTCCCGAAACATCGGCAGAAAATCGATCGCGTCCATCTCGTCTTCCCCGCGATATTTCCGGATCGCATTCAGCGCCGACCGCAGGAAGTACGTATTCCCGATCCCCGGAATCTCTACCGGATACTGGAACGCGAGAAACACGCCTTCGCAGGCCGCGACCTCCGGCTTCATCTCCAGCAGATCCTTACCGTCGAACGTGATCGATCCTTCCGTCACGTTGTACGCATCGCGCCGCGCCAGCACCTGGGCCAGCGTGCTCTTGCCCGACCCGTTCGGCCCCATAATGGAGTGCACTTCCCCGGCATTCACCGTCAGGTCGATCCCCTTCAGGATCTCGTTACCGCCCACATTCACGTGCAGATTCTTGATTTCCAGCAAACTCATCCATTCCCTCGTCTTTTCTAAACGCTGTTCGCTTTCCGCTATACGCTCGCGGCGTTCTGTGCCGCGTTATCCCACACTGCCTTCAAGGCTCACGCTCAGCAGCTTCTGCGCCTCGACGGCAAACTCCATCGGCAGTTCTTTGAACACCTGCTTGCAGAACCCGTTCACAATCATCGATACCGCGTCTTCCGTCTTCAGTCCGCGCTGCTGCAGATAAAACAGCTGATCCTCGCCGATCTTTGAGGTAGCCGCTTCGTGCTCCATCCGCGCCGAGGAGTTCTTCACTTCGATGTACGGGAAGGTATGCGCGCCGCATTTCTCGCCGATCAGCAGCGAGTCGCACTGCGTGTAGTTGCGCGCGCGCTCGGCGCCCTTCATGATCTTCACCATCCCGCGGTACGTGTTCTGTCCGTGCCCCGCGCTGATGCCCTTCGACACGATCGTGCTCTTCGTGTTCTTTCCCAGGTGGATCATCTTCGTCCCCGTATCCGCCTGCTGATAGTTGTTCGTCAGCGCCACCGAGTAGAACTCGCCCACCGAGTTGTCCCCCTGCAGAATGCAGCTGGGATACTTCCACGTAATCGCCGAGCCCGTTTCCACCTGCGTCCATGAGATCTTGGAGTTCCGCCCCAGGCACTTGCCGCGCTTGGTCACGAAGTTATAGATCCCGCCCTTGCCGTTCTTATCCCCCGGATACCAGTTCTGCACCGTCGAGTAGCGGATCTGCGCATTATCCAGGGCCACCAGCTCCACTACCGCCGCGTGCAGCTGATTCTCATCGCGGATCGGTGCCGTGCACCCTTCCAGGTAGCTCACATACGCGCCTTCTTCCGCGACAATCAGCGTCCTCTCGAACTGCCCCGTCTCCTGCGCGTTGATCCGGAAATACGTCGACAGCTCCATGGGGCAGCGCACACCCTTCGGCACATACACGAACGACCCGTCGCTGAACACCGCTGCGTTCAGCGCCGCATAGAAATTGTCGGTGTGCGGCACCACCGATCCCAGATACTTCTTCACCAGGTCGGGATGGTTCTTCACCGCCTCGGAAAACGAGCAGAAAATCACGCCCGCCTCCGCCAGCTTCGCCTTGAACGTCGTCGCCACGCTCACGCTGTCGAACACCGCATCGACCGCCACATTGGCCAGCAGCTTCTGCTCCGCCAGCGGAATCCCCAGCTTCTCGTAGGTGCGCAGGATCTCAGGATCCACTTCTTCCAGGCTGGTCAGCTGCTTTTTCTGCTTCGGCGCCGAGTAATAGACCATGTCCTGATAATTGATGGGCGGAAACTGCACATTCGCCCACTTCGGCTCCGCCTGCGCCCGCTCCTGGCTTGCCCAATACCGATAGGCGTTCAGCCGCCACTCCAGCATGAACTCCGGCTCGTCCTTCTTCTTCGAAATCAGCCGGATCACGTCCTCGCTCAGCCCTTTGGCGATCCGGTCTTCCTCAATGTCCGTGACGAAGCCCCATTCATAGTCCCGGCTCGCCAGCTCGTGGACAACATTCATATCGGTGCTCATTTAGCTCTCCTCGGTTCGTGGGCAGCCCGCTGCCCCGCCGGGTCCTCCGGCAACAATATACGACTAAAGCAGTCCTATATCAGAGTGTAACGCCATCCGCTCGCCCATTTCAACCCCCGGGTCCGGGGGCCAAAAGAAACACCTGTCGTCTTGGATGCAGCGGAGTTTTCGCGGTTCCGAAGATCGCTGTCGCGCCGTTCCGTCTCTTCCCCGGGCCTTTGCACCGACCCGGGCCGGGCTTCCTTCAGGAACCCCGCTTCACGGCATCGGACATCGGACCCACCATCAACAAATCTTCCACTGTCGGTTTGCGGTTGGTAGCTTCGCGGGATTCAAGCCGGGCGCAGTTGCGACCCGAGTTCTTCGCCACGTAGAGGGCCGTGTCGGCGCGGCTGAGAACCTCGCGCATCGACGGTGCATCCTCGCCCGGCTGGAAGGTTGCCACGCCGATGCTGCAGGTAAGCCGAATCTCCGCATCACACGCCACGAAAGGCTGTGAGCGGATCGCCTCCAGCAGATCATCGATGCGTCCGGGGGCGATCGTCAGATCCCAGCTCGGAAACAAGACCAGAAATTCTTCCCCCCCATAGCGTCCCACCAGGTCGTAGGCCCGCATCGCATCGCGGAAACGCTGCGCCGCTTCCCGAATCACGTCATCCCCGCACAGATGGCCGTAGCTGTCGTTCAGATTCTTAAAGTGATCGAGATCGGCAATCAGAACACCCAGCGGCGTCCGGTCCCGTGTGGCGCGGGCAATCTCGCGCTCCAGGTGCTCCAGCATCGCCGCCCGGTTGTAAATCCCGGTCAGCGAATCGTGGGTCGCCTGGATGTGCAGCGCGCACCGCGCTTCTTCCAGGGCCGCTTTCTCTGCCACCAGCTGCGCCGTCCGCTCGGCCACCAGCCGCGTCAGCTGCTCCTGATGGTGCGTCAGGGTCCGGGTGCGGAACGCGATGATGCCCCAGGTCAGCAACAGCCCCGCCAGCACGTAGCACAGATACGCCACAGGCGTCTTCATCAGTGGAGCCCGCAGCACGAAGCCGAACGACGCCCCTGTCAGGTTGCGCACGCCGTCGTCATTTTCCGCCTCCACAATAAATGTGTAGCTCCCCGGCGGTAGATTCGTGTACCACGCATTCCGTCGCGTGCCTGAATAAATCCAGCCGGGATCGAAGCCCTCCAGCCGATACCGGAACCGCACCCGCTGCGGCGCCACAAAGCTCGGTGCGCTGAACGACACTTCCAGATTCCCCGATCCATGCTTCAGCCGTATGCCGTCCCGCAGCGGTATGGAGTGCCCGTCGAACGTCACCCGTTCAATCCAGACCGGCGGCACAACCGTGTTGATCGGAATATGCGAGGGGTCGATAACGGCAACGCCATCGATGGTTCCAAACCACAGCCGCCCGTCGCGGCTCTTCCACGCACACGGCGTGCTCCCGTACAGCGTCTCCCGCGAGCGCAGGCCGTCCGCCGTCCCATACAGCACCGGCTGCAGCTTCTCAAACGGCTTTCCCGCCGATTCCATGAGCTGCTGCTTCGCAATCCGGAAGATCCCCGTATCGCCGCCGAACCAGAGATTGCCGCTGTTGTCCTCGAGGATCGACCCAATCGATGTGTCCGGCACGTCCTGGTCCGGAGTCCACGTGTCCACTCGCCCATCGCGAATGTGGCTCACCCCTCCGCCCGAGGTTCCCACCCACAGGCTCCCGTCCGGGTCCGCATAAATGCTCATCACGTGATCACTGTGGAGTCCATTGGCGGCCGTAAACCGCGTGATCTTCCCTCCCTGCAGACGCTCCACCCCATCCCCGTCCAGAGCCATCCACAAGGCGCCGTCCCGCGTCTGCACAATGCCGGAAACCCGTCCGGACTCGGTAACGTGGCGGAAAGCTCCGTCTTCGAACCGGGCCAGACCTCGCCCGAAGAACCCCACCCAAAGATGCCCGTCCCGGTCTTCGTACAATGCGTTGATCGATGCGTCACTCGCCTGCGGGTCGCGCCAGATCGACACATGCCCATCGCGGATCTCCGCCATCGTTCCCCGCTGGAACCCGATCCACACGCTGTCGTCGCGCCGCTGCAAAATCGAGTAGACCGCCTGATTGGGCAGTCCCTGCCTCTGGTTCCAGACCTCCACCCGCCCGTCCGCCAGCACGTGGTCGAGCCCCTTGTTGTCGGCGCCGATCCACATCGTGCCGTCCCGGGCCTGCAGAACATTCCCCGTGTAGTTGCCCGACAGCCCCTCGGGCGTGCCGAAGACTGAAAACTTGCCGTCCCGCAGCTGCACCGCCCCCGCATCCAGCAGCCCCACCCACAAACTGCCTTCGCGGTCTTCCATCAGAGCCTTGGCGCACCGGTCGCTGGGCAGGCCCCGGGCCGCTCCGTAGAAATTCAGCTTGCCGCGATAGAGCCGCGCGATTCCATGCCGAACGAAGGAAATCCACACCGCGCCGTCATGATCGGCCAGCAACGCCGCAATTTCTCCCGGTACATGCTGCGGTACCAAAACCACTTTGTCGCGCCGAATCTGCACCAGCCGGTTAGAGGCGGTGCCAGCCCAGAGAGACCCGTCGGGCGCAGCCGTCAAAGCGACAACCGGATCGCTGCCGGCCACCCCATCGCGCAGCGGATAGGCAGCCAGATGCCCGTGTTCGAAGCGGATCAGCCCCTGCTGGCTGCCCACCCACAGCGTGCCCCCCTTGTCCAAAACCATGGCGTTCACCGTCGGATCGCCACTGCCCTGAGCAAACACCCTGTTCTCGATCCTTCCCCGCACAATTCGATTCAGGCCCTGCGTGCTCCCCACCCACAGCCCGCCCTCGCGATCCTCGACGAGCGCCGTGATGTTGTCGCCGGCCAGCCCTTCCTTCATGGCCAGCGAGGTGAACGTGCCCGTATCGCCGGGCATCGCAGCCGGAACATAGTGGCTCAGCCCGCTGTCCGTCCCCACCCAGAGACTTCCATCCCGGCTCGCGGCCAGCGCCTGAATATTGCTCGACGCCAGCCCCAAAGCGTTGTGCCGCGTATACGTGACGAAGTGGACGCCGTCGAATCGCGTCAGCCCTTCCTGCGTCCCGAACCAGAGATATCCGTCGCTCGTCTGCGCAATCGCCTGCACGGAGTTCTGCGGCAGTCCCGATTCGCTCGTCCACGAAGTTTGCAGGTATTGCGTGATCGCTTTCGCCGGATTCAGCGCCAGTGCCGGCTGCCCTGCAGCCATCAGCAGCAATGCCGCCGCCCAAAGAACAGCCCACGCCTCCCCGGCAAACCGCCGCCGGCGCACCGGCGCCGCGCCTCCCCCACCCCAGGTGGCGCGCGCCCGATGCCGGATTCTTCTCCTGCTCCCCCTGGCCCCGATCATCAGCGAACCGTCTCCAGATCTTCCGCCGGCTTCTCCGCAGAAGCGCCGTCGAGCACAAGCGGCTTCCGCAGGCACTCCATCGGGCTGCCTGAAGGCCGGCCCAGAAAATAGCCCTGCGCCTCGTTCGTTCCCAGAGCGCGGATCAGCTCCAGTTGCTCCCGCGTCTCGATCCCTTCCACGATCACCTTCATGTTCAGGTTGTGCGCCAGCATCAGAATGGATTTCACAAAGCCTCGCGTCTCCGGCCGCACAATCAGCTCGTTTACGAACGACCGGTCCAGCTTGAGCGCGTCAAACGACAACTTCGGCAGATAGCTCAGGCAGGAGTAGCCCGTGCCGAAATCGTCCATGGCCACGCTGATGCCCCTGCTCTTCAGCCTCCGCATCATCTCCGCCGCCCGCTCCACACCCGTCAGCGTCGCCGATTCCGTCAGCTCGATCTGCAGCAGCGACGGATGCAGACCCGTTCGGCGCAGAATGTCCTCCACTTCCTCCACAAACGAATCGCGCGCAAACTGCACGCTCGATACGTTCACCGCCACCTGGATGGCCCGACCGGCATGCTGCTGCCACTCCACCGCATCCCTGCAGGCCTGCTCCATGATGTAAGCCCCCAGCGGAACGATCAGCCCGCTTTCTTCGGCCACCGGGATGAAGCTCAGCGGCGGAATATTCCCCATGGTCGGGTGCATCCATCGCGCCAGCGCCTCAAAACGCACGATCGTATAGCTCGCCAGATCGAACTCCGGCTGATAGTGCACAAAAATATCCCTGTCCGCCAGGGCGCGCCGCAGTTCGCCCTCCAAAGTCAGCCGCTCGCGCGCCGCATAACCCAGATGATCCCCGAACTGCACCACGCGGTTTTTTCCGTTTCGCTTGGCCGCATACATCGCGCAGTCGGCCTGCTGCAGCAGCTGTCCCCCTTCGCTCCCGTGGTCCGGGAACAGGCTGATGCCTACGCTGGCCGTGATTCGGATCGAGTGTCCCTCGATCTCAAAGGGCGGCTTCAGCACCTCCAGCAGGCTCTCTGCCGCCCGTTCCGCATCTCTTGCCTCGTGCACGCTGTCCAGAATCAGCGTGAACTCATCGCCGCCCAGCCGCGCCAGCGTATCCGACTCGCGGAACCGGGACTTCAGCCGATGCGATACCTGGCTCAGCAACTCGTCGCCAATCGCGTGCCCCAGGCTGTCGTTCACCAGCTTGAAACCGTCGAGGTCGATATACAGCAGCGCCAGGATCCTCTGGTCGCGCCGCGCCCGCGCCAGGCAATGCGATAACCGTTCCCCCAGCAGCCGGCGATTCGGCAGCCCCGTCAGGTCGTCGATCAGAGCCATGTGCTGCAACCGGGCTTCCGCTTCCTGTTTTGCCTTATCCCGCTGCTGCAGCTCCACCAGCATCCGGTTAAAGCCCACTACCAGCTGCGCGATCGCTTCACTCCCCCGAACCGATACCTCCGCGTCGAACCGCTGCTCCCGCGAAACATTCTGCATGGCAACGGAGAGATCCCGGATCGCCCGCGCTGTATCCGCTGCCCTGCGCAAATCCGCCATCTGCCTCCGTACCCGCCGCCGCAGCAGAATCACCCACAGCAGAATGGCGAAAATCACCGGCGACAACAGAATCAGCAGCGACCTCGTCGTCTGCATCGTCCAGACCGACGCCCGCCGGACTACCGACACGTCCCCAGGCGATCGCAGAAGAATTTGAAAGCTGGTCGGGTCTTCCTCCAGAATCCGGTACAGCCGGCTGGGATCGACCTGCGTCGAAGCCACTCCCGTCAGGCGCAGTACACTGCCCTGTCTCAGCGGCAGCGCATCCACCCCCTGGTCCGAAGTGTCCAGCTGCGCTGTGAACGTGCGCATTCCTGACTGCAGCGCCAGCGTATCCCGGCCCGGCGTTCTCACCAGCGTCAGCAGCCGCCCTTGCAGGGTCACCAGCATCGAGTCCTGATGCCCATCCAGTACCGAGTCCGCCGTCACGCGCTTCGGCGCCACCTCGCCCCCATGGCCCACCAGCCGAAACTCCGCATCCGTGATCACCGGCGAATAGCGCCCCGACAATGTCGGGTAGCCAATCGCCTCTACCCGATCGCCCGCACGGAACGACGAAGGATTGCCCCGGACTTCCACTCCGTCCGTCGCGTCCTGCAGATAAAGAAAGTCCCGGCCCGCCAGCGTCACGACCCCTTCGACCTTCACCCGATGCCCGAACCGCCCATCCGGAGAAAAACGCAGCAACGCTCCGATCGGCGTGGTCTGCGCCTTAAAGGCATCGGACGCCGCAGGCTCCAGCACGTCGATATCCGACCACCGTTCCACCAGCAGCTGATAGCCCACCAGCTGCCGCCGGGAGTTAAAGACCGTCCCCAGCACCCCGCGAATCCGCACCCGCGCATCTTCCAGGTTGCGGGATTCCGCCAGCCCCGGAAACAACGGCGACGTGTACACATGCACCTGCCCAATCGATGTCAATACATCGAAGGCCAGAGCCGGGTGATCCGACTCCTCCCGCAGCTTCATCGGGTGAACCACGCCTTCGAGGCTCACGTAACGTGAATCCAGCGATCCCGATGCCGATTTCTCCAGGGTCACCGGCTCCGGCGCCGGAAGCGGCGCATTCCCTGTGATACGGAGCTTGGGAGCCAAAATCGACGGCGCAAAATCGCCGGCACTCGTAATCCCCTGCAGCCTTACGCGATTGCCTACGGCCAGTTCCGGATAGTCTCCGGAGTACTTCACGTAAATCCCGCCCGTCGCGTCCTGAAGAAAGATTTGCCGCAGTTCGCTGTCGACGTAGGTCGCCACGCCCGTCAGGTTCACCGGCAGAGCCTGCGCCGCCTCACTGGCAGACAGGCCCCGCACCGCCGCCACGGTCGTCAGCTCCGCAGGCATCGGCTCCGCCGCTCCGCTGGTCGCTTCCCCGTGCGGCAGACCCGTCACCCGCGCATGGACCAGATTGATCTCCAGTCCTTCCAGGCTGGGAAAGCCCTCTGCCTCCACGCGGCTTCCCGCCTTCATCCGGCTGGCATCCGCGACGTTGCACTCAATCGATCCCCACCGATCCTCGAGGAGGATCGAATCCGGGTAGACCGCCGCCACTTGCCCGCGGACCCGTACCTCTTCTCCGCCCCCCGTGCGGTTCTTCAGGTAAATCGACCGGATATCCAGCAGCGGAACCTCGCGGGGGGCCGGCTCTTCCACCTGCACATTGCTTCCCTCCGGCGTCCACAGCCGATTCAGAATCAGCGCTCCCTGGGCATTCCGAACCTGTTCCGGCAGGGCAACAATCAGCAGCCGGCTGTCAATCAGCTTTGCGAAGTCGCGCCCCGGATGCGCAATCACCAGCTCGACATCCCGCCCCCGAGCCGCGATGGAAAGATGCGCCTCTCCTCGTTTGTTCACCTGCACCGCGCGAAGCATGGCGCTGAGCTGAACCCGCATTCCATTTTTCTCAGGATGCGGAAATTCCGCCAGAGTGATCGGAATCGGCGCCGGCAGGTGCACCGGCCGCGAAGATGGCGTCAGCCGAACCTGCTGCAGATGAACACCGGCCAGCCCCTGGTTCGGGTCGTACCGCGCCGTCTTCACCGCATCGACCTGCACGGTCGAGCCCACAAGAATCCCAGCCTGGACCGGATTGCCCGGCAGCGGAAGCGGAATCGCCCCCGTTTCATCCTCGATCCAGAATCGCCCTCCAGGCTGATCGATATACGTAACCACGCCCGCCAGATGAACGATCGAATGGACAGGTAGCTCCTGCAACACTTCGACCGGGTCGTGCCGATTTGCGGCAGACCACCCCCAGAAGGCCACGCCCAGTATGGCCGCACCAAGCACGGAGCCCAGCATCGCCGCCAGACGGATCCTGGTGCCGCGTCGTTCCATCCCACGATCATGGGACTTCGGCCCCCACTTTCGCCATACAACTTTTAGCGGCTTGTTACCCCCAAATCAGCCACTTACGGCCTCCTCTCCGGCTCCTGGCACCCATTCCAGGAACCCCCCGTGAACATCCCTGGCGCCGCTTCGTCCCGGATCCAGCCATGTCACAGGCGTAATTATTTTTTTTGAAACCCTTTTCACCTCTACTTAACTAACTGGTAATATTCCCGTGAAAATTTGGGAGAGGCGCGGCTCGCGTCGAGCTGCCTTCGGGTCCGGCCAACCGGCCTTCCCTGTTCAACCCCAACTCCACCTAAAGAAAAAACGAGAGGAATTCCTCGATGTCTTCATCGTTCCGCGTTGCCTGTCTGCTTCTGTTGCTCTTTGCGCCAGCCGCTCTTCTGAAGGCTCAGGTCAATACCGCCAGTCTCTCCGGCCTCGCCACAGACCCCAGCGGCGCCGCCCTGCCCCACGTCAAAATCACTGCTTCCGACGTGGAGACCGGCTACGTCCGCACCGTCCAGACCGATAGTGCCGGCGCCTACTCCTTCCAGGAACTCCCCATCGGCAACTATTCGCTCACGGTCAGCGACCCCGGCTTCAGCTCCGTGAAGGAACAGATCACCCTCACCGTCGGCCAGCGCGCCCGCGAAGACTTTCACCTCAATATCGGTTCCACCCAGCAAACCGTTCAGGTGGAAGGCAACGCCCCTCTCCTCTCGCCCGACGACGCCTCCGTCAGTACCGAAATCGGCTCCACCACCATCGAACAGACCCCCCTCTCTCTGCGCAACTGGGATGATCTGCTCCGCATCGTTCCCGGCGTGCAGGATCCCCGCTACACCCAGCAGAGCGGCGCCACCTCAGCCGGCCGGGTCGGCGACTTCAACGTCAACGGCGTCCACTCCCTGCAAAATGACTTCATCCTCGACGGCATCGACAACAACACCTTCAGCGAAAACGTTCAGGAACTCAGTACTGAAGCAGCCCATCCTTCGGTCGACACCATTGCCGAGTTCAACGTCATCACCAACCCCTACTCCGCCGAATACGGCCGCAGCCCCGGCGGCGTCGTCTCGGTCAATACCAAGAGCGGCACAAACCGCTTCCACGGCCTCGGCTACGAATATGTCCGCAACAACTACTTCGACGCCAACGACTTCTTCTCCGATCGCCACAAGCTCCCTAAGCCGAAATACAACCAGAATCAGTTCGGCGGCAACCTCGGCGGCCCCATCCTGAAGAACCGCCTCTTCTTCTTCTTTGACTACGAAGGCACCCGCATCAAGCAGGGAGTCTCCCGCATCAGCACCGTTCCGCTGCCCAACGAGCGCATCGGCGACTTCAGCCCCACCACCGCGGCCGCAGTAGGCGTCAAATACCCCACCATCTACGACCCCTCCACCTGCGCACCGGCCTATTCAGGATCCAACTGCCGGCCTTTCGCCAATAACAGCATCCCCGGGGGCAGCCTCGATCCCGCCATGCAGAAGCTCATGGCCCTCTTCCCGCAGCCCAACACCACCACCGCCGGCAGCCCGCCCGATATCAATAACTACATCCGCAATGCGCTCCTCACCGATTTCGACGACAACTACGACGCCCGCGTGGACTGGACGCCCTCCTCAAAAGACACCCTGTTCATGCGCTATAACTTCTCCACCCGTAACCGCGATATCCCCGGATACCTCGGCGGCCTCGCCGATGGCACCTCCACCTCCGCATGGGGCAATCAGATCCTCAAAACCTACAGCGACGTCGTTGGCTGGACTCACATCCTCAATCAGCACATGGTCAACGAATTCCGCTTTGGCTGGGTCCGCGATTACTCCTACGCCCAGCAACAACCGTTTACGCTGAACCAGTTTGCCGGTGACTTTGTCCCCGGCATTCCCGACAACCCCGCCCTCGGCGGCGGCGTTCCCCTCACCCAGTTTTCCAACTACGCCTTTGAAGGCTCGCCGGACTTCCTGCCCAAACAACAGGTCCCCATGCAGTATCAGTACAACGACACCCTCTCCTGGGTCCTCGGCCGCCAGACTCTCAAATTCGGGACCAGCATCTACCTGCCCATGCGCAACCTCTTCCAGGATGAGCCCAGCACCCGCGGCGACCTGGATTTCACCGGCGTCTTCACCTGCCAGCACAGCGCGCCCGGCAAATGCGTCTCCGGAACCGGCCTCTCCTACGCTGACGGCCTCCTCGGCGATACCCAGACCGCGACCCTCACCAACGTCTTCTTCGTCGATCAGCGCCTCTGGATGGCCTCCGGCTTCGTCGAAGATGACTGGAAAGCCACACCGAAGCTGACCCTCAACCTCGGCCTCCGCTACGACTTTGCCAGCCCCGCCCAGGAAGGCCGCAATCGCATGGCGGACTTCGATCCCAACTCCGGCTCCCTCATCTTCGCCAAGGCCGGCTCCCTGCAGGACCGCACCATCATTCAGCCCAACACGAAGAACTTCGGACCTCGCTTCGGCTTTGCCTTCTCACCGGACACGAAAACTGTCCTGCGCGGCGGCTATGGCATCTACTACACACTCTTTGAGCGCATCGGCAGCGAAGACGAGCTCGCTCTGAACCCGCCCTTCCTCGTCAACAAGCAGCTGGTCAGCAACACCGCCCCCGTTCTTAAGCCGTCGATCGGCTTCTCCTCCGGCTTCCTCGATCCCTCCACAATCGACTTCAGCAATCTCACCGCGTTCCATATCCGCTCCCAGCCCGTCTCCGATCCCGATCCCTACGTCCAGCAGTGGAGCCTCGGCTTCCAGCGTCAGATCGGCCAGGCGTGGGCTGCGGAAGTCGACTACGTCGGCACCAAGTCCACCCACCTTGACGTCATCCGCGATTACAACCAGCCCCTCATCTCCGGCGGCGTCAGCACCGGCGTCATTCCCTATCCCAACTTCGGCCAGATCGAGTGGACCTCGCCCATTGGCTACGGTAACTACAATGCCCTGCAGGCCAGCCTCACCCGCCGCATGACCTCCGGCCTCGAACTGCGCGCCGCCTTTACCCATTCCCGCAGTCTCGACAACGCGCCTGAAGAACTCGAGTCGAATTCAGGCGACGCCCCCGACGGCCGCAACGCCGCCTCCTGGTACGGCCCCAGCGACTTCGATATCCCCAATCGCATCGCCGTTAGCTACGTCTACGACCTCCCCTTCGGCAAGGGCCAGCGCATGCTCCAGCGTGGCCCCGCCGCCTGGATCCTCGGTGACTGGGAAACCTCCGGCGTCTACACCTACTACAGCGGCCATCCCTTCCAGATCAACGAAAACGACGGCAACCACAACTCCATC
>DASXFH010000413.1:0-13743 GCA_036489655.1 Acidobacteriaceae bacterium
GCCGCACATCGTGCGCTCGTCGGATTCGGTGGCGCTGAGGCCGATGACGATCGAAGAGGCGGTGAAGGAAGCCGAGTTCCGCGATCGCGATGTGTTTGTCTTTCGGACCAATGAAGGAACCGTCTGCGTGCTGCATCGCAAACGCGACGGGAAGATGGAGCTGATCGAAGCGCCGTAGGACGCAGCCAGGAACGAGGAGCCAGGAGCCGGGAGCAAAACGGATCGGATACCCCCACCCCCCTGGGGGGGTGGGGGTATCGTTTTTGGTAAGTACCTTATTTGCTGGTATGTAGTCGAAAATTTTGGAGGCTTCAAACGGAAAGTATTGAGAAACAGGGTACTTTTTGAGGGCTCCAAAACAGGGGACTGTGAGCGCGGAACAGGGTACAGGTTGCAAACAGGGTAGTTCGTCAGGGGCTCCAAAACGGCGGATCGCGGTTCGCGGTCGGCGAAGAGGGCACACGAGTCCAGGGCGAAATGGGCGGCGCTTCGGGATTGGACGAGGCAGGAAGACATAATTGGGCAACGGAAAAGGCTGCCGTTGGGCAGCCCATGCTGTGAGTTTTTTTGTTTTTCCCCTCTATTATCAGAATACCAAACGGCAGGGGATTTACTGCCAAATCGGGTGACCTGAAAGTATTGTGAAATCAGTCGAGACGCGGTTGTAACGTGACTGAAAGGACTTGACGAGATTTCCACAATTGCAGGGATTTTTTGTGAAATTGAGGTTCAGGGAGCCGGGGGGCACTCCGGGGAGCGAAGGAAAGGAAGCGGCCAATCCCTGGGCGGTTTTTCACTCCGCAACCCTGCGGGACGGGGCCTGTTTGCCCGCTATCTGCCACTCCTGGGCAAAAATACGCTCCGCCGGCAACCACCCCTTTGTGTCGATATAGCGGGAAATAGCGGGAAGGCGGCTTGAAAGAGTCCCTGGTAAGAAGCGCCGGGTGAATGACCGCGGCGATTTGTCGGCTCGCCTCTTCTCAGCAGGCGGGAGACGCGTTATCCTGCAGACCTCCCCGAAAAAGCTTTCATGTTGTCTTCCGGAGGCACTTTATGAAGTTGCTGCGCTCCGTTGCTTCTGTTCTGCTGAGTTCTATCGTTGTTTACGGAGTTGTGATTGTCAGTTATTTCGTGCTGACGTATTTCTTCCCCGATCAGTACGCGGCGGGGGAGGCGTCTCGGCCGTTCCTGCTGTGGATCAGCACAGCGATGTTTGCGCTGGCATCGATCTTCGCCGGATGGCTGTGCGTGCGGCTGGCGCCTTTCCGGCGGGGCGGACATCTGTTCGTGCTGTTCCTGCTGGGGGAACTGGTGGGGGCGTATTTCGCCTGGCAGAGATGGGGGCAGGACTGGCCGCACTGGCATTTGCTGGCGGGGCTGATGGTGTGGCCGGCGTGCCTGTGGCTGGGTAGCCTGGGCAAACGCTCCGCGCCCGCGCCGCGATTCGCGACGTAGGGGGGCGCGGGCGAAGGGGTGTGCAATGGCGCGAGCGACGACGGAGGAGATTTCTCCGTTCTTCATCGTCAGCAATGTCGATCGAACCCTCGCGTTCTATCGCGAGCGGCTCGGATTTGAGACGACATTTCAGGAGCCGGAGCGGAACCCTTTCTTTGCCATCCTGCGCCGCGATGGAGCCCAGCTCTTCGTTAAGTCGGATGGGGACGTTGTGCCGCTGCCGAATCCGAGGCGACATCCCTCCATGAGGTGGGACGCCTATGTATTTGCGCCGGATCCCGATGCTCTGGCCGAAGAGTTTATCAGTCAGGGGGCGGTCTTCAGCGTGCCTTTGAGGGATACGCACGACGGTTTGCGCGGGTTTGAAGTCACCGACCCGGACGGGTATGTTTTGTTTTTCGGGCGGCCGCAAAAAGCTCAGGCGAGGAAGCGTTAGTTTGCGGGGCCGGCAAAGAGGATGAGATTGCCGTCGGGATCTTTGACGATGAAGGTTTGGGCCTGCCAGGGTTCGTCTCTCAGGGACTGAGCCATGGGTGCTCTATGCCGATAGAGGCTGGTCTGTCTTTTCGGGGAAGAGTCCGGGCATCCAGCGCGAGGCCAACGCGGCCGGGAACACGAGGCGCAACGGGGCGCGCGTGCTGTTCGCTGCGAGGACGCCGCGGTCGATCAACGCCGATACGATGCGTCTTGCATGACGATCTCCGGCTCCCACCACACTCGACACGTCGCCGCGCGGCAGCTCTCCCCGATACAGCACCGCTTCCAGAACGCTGCCCGATTTCAGCGGCAGCTGATCAAGCCTGATTTCTTCTTCCACCCACTGAAGAATGCGCGTCCTCAAACGATCCGGCTGCATCAGGCTTTCCATGAAAGTCACCTGGTCCGTGCAGATTTTCAGGAAGAATTCCGAGAACCTGGAAAGGGCCTCTTCGCTGAGCTGGCCTCGGCCGTCAAGTTCGTTCCGGCGCTCCATATCGCAGGCGGCGAGGTGCCCCTTGTAGGCGTCAACATGGCGCGCGAGTCCTCGCGCGACCGACCATACCGCGCCTGTATCAAGCGTCTCCAGCAACATGGCGTGAGACATGAGCCGCGCAACCCTGCCGTTCCCGTCGATGAAGGGGTGTATCCACGCGAGCCGGTGATGCGCCGCTGCCGCCCCGACAATCAATTCGGTCTTACCGGCGGCGCCGTAGACTTCCTCGAATCGTTTCAGGAAGCGCGGCACCGCGCCTGGACTGATGGCCACATGCCGGTTCACCGCCACATCCTGTGTTCGCAGCTCGCCCGGGATTGCCGGTTCTTTCTTCTTCGTCTCCGGGTCTTCGACCCACAGCAAATCCTCCGGCAGCTGCCTGTAAAAGCGCGCATGGATTTCCCGAACGCCGTCGCTGGTCGTCGCCCTCTTTGGAAGGCCGCCACTGTCAATCCATCTCTGGACGCTGATGTGGGCTTTTGCTTCCAGTTGCAGATCGCGCTTACGGGCATCCTTGCTGTAGTCGTTTTTCAGCGCGCGCTCAATGTCCACCGGGTGGGTATCATGCCCTTCGATCAGGTTGCTGTAGTAGCAGTTCATCGACCGGACAAGGT
Source organism: Acidobacteriaceae bacterium (assembly GCA_036489655.1). Classification (GTDB taxonomy): domain Bacteria; phylum Acidobacteriota; class Terriglobia; order Terriglobales; family Acidobacteriaceae; genus Palsa-343. Next base: position 3,043 of record DASXFH010000413.1, read on the forward strand.
CCGCCAGGGAAGCGAGAAGCGTATCTGGCAGGCTCCGCCGAAAGCCCGCGGACTTCTGAGCCAGTTCAAGAGCAAGATCGGTCAGTCCGCCGCGAAAGCGGGAATCCTGGTTGATGAGCATGGGCTCCATGAGCGAGACGCTTTCGCCTCGATCCATGGCCGCTTTTGTGTCCACTTTAATGTCCTCTTCATATTTACAATAAGTCAATATATATCATCATATACACTGGATGCAATCTAGTTTGTGTCCGCTTCTATGTCCGCTTTAATGTCCGGTTCTGCGTCGGAGGCTCGTCCCTCATAATCTCAATCCCTCGTTTTCGCGGGTGCTCTGTGTCGATCTAGTTTGCGGGGCCGGCAAAGAGGATGAGGTTGCCGTCGGGATCTTTGACGATGAAGGTTTGGGCCTGCCAGGGTTCGTCTCTCAGGGACTGAGCCATTGGCACGCGCGCAGCCTGATAGTCGTGGAAGAGCAGGCGGATTTGGTTTGCGGTGGCCAGGGTGATGGAGGCGGAGAGCAGGCCTTCCCGATCGCGAATGTCTTCGGCAAAGAAGGGCTCATCCATATAACGCAGGGCGAGGCGGGCATTGTCACGGCTGACCTGCGCGTAGAACGGGGGTTCGCCGTAGACAAAGTCGATGGTGAAGCCGAGGTTTTTGGTGAAGAAGTCAGTGGATGTCCGGAGGTCGCGTACGTAGAGGTGTGCGGCGACTGAGGTGAGGATCGGCGGGGGAGGGGGAGGCGTGCGGGACATGGGAATCGAAGCTTCTGATTGTACAACGGGTGAGATTTGGGGCGCCGCCGGAGTGTCTCCTACAATCTTGGTGTGGACTTTCAGTTAGTGAGCGATTACCAGCCGCGCGGGGATCAGGGGCGCGCGATCGAGGAACTCCTCCAGGGGATTGGTGCGGGCGAGAAGCATCAGGTGCTGCTGGGGGTGACGGGGTCGGGGAAGACCTTCACGGTGGCAAAGATCATCGAGGAGCTGAACCGGCCGGCGCTGGTGCTGGCGCACAACAAGACGCTGGCGGCACAGCTCTTTCACGAGTTCAAGCAGTTCTTTCCGCACAACGCGGTCGAGTATTTTGTGTCGTACTACGACTATTACCAGCCGGAGGCGTACATTCCGGCCGGCGATTTGTATATCGAAAAAGAAGCGACGATTAACGAGGAACTGGACAAGCTGCGGCTGTCGGCAACGCGGTCGCTGTTCGAGCGGAGAGACGCGATTATTGTGGCGTCGGTGTCGTGCATCTACGGCCTGGGCTCGCCGGAGGCGTACTACGGGATGCTGCTGCTGCTGGAAAAAGGGCAGAAGGTGCGGCGGGACGACATCACGCGGCGGCTGGTGGAGATTCTGTACGAGCGGAACGATGCGGACTTCCGGCGCGGGACGTTTCGGGTGCGCGGGGACGTGATCGAGGTGTTTCCGACGTACGACGACAATGCGTATCGGATTGAGCTGTTCGGGGACGAGATCGATTCGCTGGCGCAGATCGATCCGCTGTTTGGGACAGTGAGGCAGAAGTATGCGCGGCTGCCCATCTATCCAAAGAGCCACTACGTGGTGCAGCCGGAGCGAAAGAAGACAGCGATTGAGAGCATCCTGGACGAGCTTGCGGTGTGGGAGAAGGAGCTGGAGGCGCAGGGGCGGATGGTGGAGGCGCAGCGGGTGCACCAGCGGACGCGCTTCGATCTGGAGATGATCAAGTCGGTTGGGTATTGCCACGGGATCGAGAATTACTCGCGGCATTTCAGCGGGCGGCTGCCGGGCGAGCCTCCGCCGACGCTGCTGGATTATTTTCCACGGGATTATCTGCTGTTCATCGACGAGTCTCATGTGACGGTGCCGCAGCTGCATGGGATGTGGCATGGGGACCGGTCGCGCAAGCAGAACCTGGTGGACTACGGGTTTCGGCTGCCGTCGGCGATGGATAACCGGCCGCTGCAGTTTGAGGAATTCGAGGCGCGAACGAATCAGATTGTGTATGTGTCGGCGACACCGGGGCCGTATGAGCTGACCAAGGCAGCGGGGGTGGTGGTGGAGCAGATCATCCGGCCGACCGGGTTAGTGGATCCCGAGGTGGAAGTGCGGCCGGTGCGGGGACAGATCGACGATCTGCTGCACGAGATTCGGGACCGGGCGAAGAAGAACGAGCGAGTGCTGGTGACGACGCTGACCAAGCGCATGGCCGAGGATCTGGCGGGGTACTACTCCGAAGTGGGCGTGCGCTGCCGGTATATGCACTCGGAGATCGAGACGCTGGAGCGGGTGAAGCTGCTGCGGGATCTGAGGAAGGGCGAGTACGACGTACTGATCGGGATTAACCTGCTGCGCGAGGGGCTGGATTTGCCGGAGGTATCGCTGGTGGCGATTCTGGACGCGGATAAAGAGGGATTTCTGCGCTCGTCGGGATCGCTGATCCAGACGATGGGGCGGGCGGCGCGGCACCTGCAGGGGCGCGCGATTCTGTACGCGGACAGGATGACGGATTCAATGAAGCAGGCGATGGGGGAGACGGAGCGGCGGCGCGCGGTGCAGCGGGCGTACAACGAGGAGCACGTGATCACGCCGACGTCGATTGTGCGGCCGGTGGATATGTCGCTGGCGAAGATTCTGCAGGCGGAGTACGGGGATCTGTCGCAGGAAGTGGAGACGATGCCGGAATTCGCGTCGCAGCAGGAGCTGGACGCCTGGATTGCGAAGCTGGAGGGCGAGATGCGCGAGGCGGCGAAGAAGTTCGAGTTTGAGAAGGCGGCAAAGCTGCGGGATACGATCAAGGAGCTGCGGACGAAGGAGTTCCTGTTCAGCTAGAACGGTTCGCCGGTGCGGAGAAGGCGTTTCACCACAGAGAGCACAGAGACACGGGGGCGCTGGTAGCCAGTTTGCGTCCGAAAGGCCCGGTGGGGCAATTTTGCTCGGCTGAGAGCAGCTAGTACACGATCATTTCGCGATTGCGCTGCCAGGAGGCGTAGCTCTCGTCGACGGCGAGGCGGCGGTGCTTGTCATTCCTGGTCTTCAGTTCGGCATTGATGCTGCTGGCCCACACGACCCCCATCATGGCGGCGGCGACGATGGCGAACGATGCGACAAAGACAACAACGAGCATGGTCATGGAGAAGCCTTTCTGCCTGCCTGCTGGTTGTCGAGGCCGGCGCGTTTGGGAAATGGAGGCCGGGGAAACGCCGGAGATCGACAATCTCGGTGTAGGGAAGTGCACGATGAGAGCCACTCTGCGGGTGATCCCACGAAAGTGGTAGGTGCGGCAGGCCCTGTATTGGGGGCCACTCCGGGGGGGTCAGTGTTTTTGAACGGAGGGTCCGGCGTCAGCGGCGAGGGGCGGTTCTGCGCAGCACGATGGGCCGGCTTCACTGGCAAGGCTGATGCGATTGCCGGAAGGGATCATGCCGTGGCGAGGAGTTCCGCAGACGGAGCAGGCTTCGGCCCGGTCGATGATCTCGGCGCCACAACATCCGCAAAATGCGGCCATGATTCTCAGCTCCCCCTGCTCCTGCGTTTGGATGAGGGGCCGCGCGGGAACGGTTCAGCAATCGAGTTCTGGTCCGGCCACTGCGGGGAGTGATTGAGGGGCTGGAGTGTGAGCGTGAGAACGGAATTGCGGGCCAGCGTTTCAAATCGGTTTGAATACGGTACTTCGGACCGAAGCGGGGAGGGTATTCGTTGACCTGGTGGGATGCGAGGAGTTTGCTTCTTGCTGTGGGGTGAACCTGGCCGAGGCGGCGGCGGGGGGGCTTTCCCGGCATTTGTGGCGGGCGGCGACGGGCGGCGACGAAGAGTTCGGGGACGAAGGATAGCCCCAGACGTTGAATACGGTCGCGCCGCGACGGCGGCGGCGGTGGAAGATGGTAGTGGCCGCTGCCGTGGAGGGGACACACTTCTGCCGGAAGCAGTCGGACAGTCGCCGGCGGCTGTTCTGAGCGTCTTTCCGATTCTCTAGCGGCCGGTGCGGTCGGCGACCGTATCCGTCGACGGCTTCAGGGGCGTGCCGGGATTGTTGGTGGGGATGCGGCCGGTCTTGTCGCTGACAGAGTCGCCCTGGGGTGGGGTTGACGGGGTCTGATTGGGTTTCTGGGAAATTGCCATGGGAGTACCCTCCTGCCGAATCTAGTTCCGGATTTGCCGGGGCGCGTGGGGATCGCGGCGCAGGGTCCGAAAAACAGGATTCTTTTTAGCATAGTCCGCGGAGAAACCCAACTGGAGAGCTTTGGCGAGATACTCCAGAGCTTCCTGGCGATGGCCGAGCATCTCGTACGATTCGGCGGCGAGCTCTTGGGTATCGGGGTCATTGGGCGCCAGGGCAAGGGACTTGCGGACCAGGGGCAGGGCCTTTCGGGGCCGATGCAGGGCGGCAGAGTAGTTGCCCAGCAGGGACAGGAGGTAAGGATCGTCGGGAGTGGTGCGGAGCTGGACTTCTCCCAGAGCGATGGCTTTTTCGTAGGTGCGGACGGACTCGGGCGACTCGCTCTGCCAGGAGAGAGCGGCAGCGAGGTTGCCCCAGGCGTTCCAGTCATCCGGATCAAGGCTGACGGCGCGCCGATACTGGCGGACGGCGTCGGCCGGATCGCCCTGCAGGAGCATGACGGCGCCCAGAGCCATGATGGTATCGCTGCGGGGGTCGAGGGCAATGGCCTTTTCATAGGCAGACCGCGCCTCGGCATAGCGACCCTGCTTGCGGTAGGCGAGGCCGAGGTCATAGAGCACGCGGGCGTTGTCGGGAGTCTTTTGGAGCGCGGACTGGAGAGTGGCTTCGGCGCCGGGATAATCGCCGGAATCGATTTGCATGGCGCCGAGGAGATAGGGCCAGCGCCAGGCGTCGGGGGCGAGGTCCATGGCGGTCTGGTATTCGTTTTTGGCATCGGCGAGGCGGCCCTGCTGGCGGTAGGCCTCGGCCAGTGCTGCGTGCACGTCGGCGCTGTGAGGATCCAGCGACTGGGCTTTTTGCAGTTCCTGCATCCCGAGGCCGAACTGTCCCTGGTCGACGTGGATGTTGCCGAGGGTCATCTGGACGGGCGCGAGAGAGGGGTTGATCTGGTCAGCTTTCGCAGCGGCCTGGGTGGCGTACGTGGCCCAGGTGGCAGCGGAGGTGTCGAGATACATGCGCCAGGCGGCGCGGGCGAGGCCGGCCTGGGCAAGGGCGAAATCGGGTGCGCGCTCGAGCGTTTTCTGAAAGAGAGCAATCGCCTTTTTCGTGTTGCCGGGCTTGTCGTAGCGATCGAGAGCGGCTTCGGCGGAGAGGTAGTCCTGATAAGCGGGACTGCCTGCTGAGGGTTCGCCGGCGACGGTGGGGTGCAGGCGAGGGAGGAGGAAGACCAGAGCCAGTCCGACGAGGACGAGAGCGCCGACGCCGAGCCCTATGGCGGTGCGACCACGATGGGAGGGAAGCGCCGGTTCAGCAGAGGCCGGCCTGGCCTCAAGCGCGGCTGTGAGCGCCTGACCCATGGCGGCGGCACTAGGGAAGCGCTGCTGCGGATCGGAGTGGGTTGCGGTGGCGATGATGGCGCGCAGAGATGCAACGGCCGGATCATCGCCGGTAAGTTTCCAGGCGGCTGGAGTGCGGGCTTCTCCGGTTGCGTTGAGCGGATAAAGGCCGGTGGCCAGGAATAACAGCAGGACCCCCATGGCGTAGACATCGCTGCGGACGGTCTGGGGCTGGCCGGCACGCAGTTCGGGAGCCATGTAATTGGGGGTGCCGGCGATGTTGCCTGCGATCTGCAGGTCCTGGCTGAGGCCGAAATCCATGAGGAGGACGCGGCCGTCATCGTCGAGCATGGCGTTGCTGGCTTTGATGTCGCGGTGCAGCAGGCCGGCATGATGGACGGCGGCGAGCGCCAGGCAGAGCTCGCGTCCTGTGGACATGGTTTGGCGGGCAGTGAGAACACCGTTGCCGCGCACCCGCTGGCTGAGGGTCTGGCCGCGCACGAAGTCGCTCCAGAAGCCGACGCGTCCTTCGCGGCGGTCGACGCCATAGACGGGGACAATATTGGGGTGGCGCACGCGGGCCATGGCGCGCGCCTCGGCGACGACGGAGGCGAGCTCCTGTTCGGGGTGCTGGCCGCGGGGCAGCAGAAGCTTGAGTGCGACCTCGCGTTCCAGCATCGGGTCCCAGGCACGCCAGACTTCGCCGAAGGCTCCCTGGCCGAGGCGCTGCAGCAACTGAAAATCGCCCCACTGGCGCGGCTCCGCCGATGCGGGGCCGGGCGGAGGGGCAAGCGCGGAGGTTTGTTCAGGGTCGGGAGGAATTTCGAGTGCATCGAGCACTTCGGCGATGGAGGTGAAGCGCCGGCAGGGATCCGGTTCGAGACAGCGCCGGGCGGTTTCCAGCCAGCGCGCTCCGAGACCGGGTTCGGGAACGGCGGCGGCGAGGTCGGCCAGGATGACGCCCAAACCGTAGATGTCGGCCGCGACGGTGGCGGGGCGGCCGCTGCGGAGTTCCGGGGCAATCTGACTGACGCTGTCGGAGGTAGGGGATTCCGCGCCGAATCCGGCGATGTGCGCGCGCAGAGTTGCCGACTCCGCCGCAAGCTGGACGCAGGCGCTGGTGAGATAGCCGTGGACGGATCCGGCCTGGTGCGCCGCGGACAATTCCCGGCCCACCTGCGCGGCAATGGAGAAAGCCTGATCGGGCTGCAGCGGCCCGGAACGCAGCAGTTCAGCCAGTGTTCTGCGAGAGGAGACGAACTGGACCATTGGTGCGATACCGCGAGTGAGCGCGCGGCGCGTGCAGCCATGATAGGCCAGAGGCGCTCGGCGGTGGGGGAAAAGAAGCACACGCGACGGCACCGGCGCTGAAGGAACTGCAAAGGTGACGGCGGACTTGATTCGCGCGAAGGAGTACCCGGCTCTGCAGGGCGGATCAGGCGCAGGGCAACTCGACCAGAAAAGCAGTGCGGAAGCCATCGGGCAGGCCGTGCGCCTGGAGGACGATGCGGCCACCGCATTTTTCGACGAGGTCTTTGGTGACCCAGAGGCCGATGCCGGTGCCCACGTCTTCTTTGGTGGTGAAGAAGGGATCGAAGATGCGGGGGATGTTTTCCGGAGTGATGCCGGCGCCGTTGTCGCGGACGGCGATGGAGGCGAGGGAGCCGGACTGCGCCAGTTCGATCTCGATGCGGCCACCGGAATCGGGGAGCGCGTCGCAGGCGTTGGAAACCAGATTGGTAAGGACCTGGCGGAGGTCGTCGGCGGGAATGGCGAGACAAAGGTCGCCGTTGTGCCGGATGCGGATCTCCGCGCTGCGAGAGGTGCAGCGGGGCTGAAACATTTCAGCCACCGCCTCGACGACATCGAGGGCGCGCACGGGGCCGGGTGAGGATTTAGGGCGGACGAAGGTGAGAGTGCGGCGGGCGATGCCGCCCAGGCGGGCGAGTTCCTGGTCGGCGCGCTGGAGATAATCGCGGGTGGCGGGGGAAAGTCCTGGTTCGGTCTGGGCCAGATACAGCAGGTTGGTGACGGCTTCGAGGGGGTTGTTGACCTCATGCGCGATGGTGGCGGAGAGGCGGCCGATGGCGGCGAGTTTTTCGGAGCGGACGAGGGCGAGCTCGGCGTTTTTGCGGTCGGTGATGTCGATAGTGACGCCGCGCCAGATTCCGGTGTTCACGGCGGAGGGGGTGCCGCGGCTTTCCAGCCAGTGGATCTCGCCGTTTGGCCAGCGTACACGGAATTCGGAGCGAAAGGCGCGGCCGGCCGCAATGGCCTGCTCGTATTCATCGAGAACGCGGGCGCGGTCTTCATCGACGAGGAGGGCGACGGTTGCTCCGACAGGCGCATCGGGGGCAACCGGCTGGCCGAAGACGTGGGCGCCGCCTTCGGCCCAGTGGAGATGGCCGTCGCCGAGACTGAACATCCAGACGGCGGCGTTGCTGGCCTGCTGAGCTTCCATGAGGGCATCGGTACGAACCTGCAGGGAGGTGAGGGCGGCGTGGAGGCGGCTGCGGGTGACCCGTTGCCGGTCGCAAAGGAAGGCAATAAAAAAGCCAATGGCGAGAATAGCAACGGTGTAGAGGATCGATTGCGGATCCAGAGAGACGACTCCGCCGGCCGGAAGGACGAGATAGTTGAAATAGCAGGCGGTACAGACTACCGCCAGCAGACCGGGGCCGAGTTCGGAGAAGACCGTAATGCCGGCGACGAAGATGTAGCTGAGGGCGACCGGGGTGCCGTGCAGGGCGGGAGTCCGGATGGTCCAGGTGACCGCGAGCCAGGGAAGCAGGACGGCTGCCAGGTATCCGGTGAGGAGCACAGGAAGGCGGGACGATCGCGGCATGCCGGGTCGTGCAGGGGTGGTCAAAATCGATGGCCTCTTGCAAACATCAGGCGTCCGGAGGCGGCTCTGGGGACCGCGTCGCTGACGGCGTGAAGCAAGAATACACTCTTGCAGAGCCGGAGTCTGTCTGACGTTGGCCGGGGCCGGGGCGCGTGGGAGGGGGCTTGCTCAGGTGGATTCGCGGAGGGCGTGGAACCCAGGATTCACTATTCGGTCTTGATGCGGATGGCGAGCTGGTTGACGCGCTGAGTGGCCGAGGTGAGGTCCAGGTGCTCGCTGCTTTCCAGCAGACGGATGGCCTCGATTCTGCGTCCCCGCAGGAGGAGAGAGCGCAGGGAAGCATCGAGGTCAGAGCCGGGTAAGGGCAGGGGTGTCCCACGGTGGGTCTGCAGAAAACCCTGCGCGGCGATGCGGAGTTGCGCCCAGCGATCGCGGCCTGCGCCGTAGTTGTCCGTAAAGGGGATGGCCTGTTGTCCGGTGAGGAGGGTGAGCCGGTAGAGTGTGGAGCCGCCATGGCCGGAGGAGGTTTCCGTGCCGATGCCGGCGATCTCGGAAAAGGGAACGGCGCCGGAGGCGGAGCGAAAGAAGCGCATGCGGCGCCAGTAGACCATGCGCTGGGCGGCATCGAAGACGACGGTGGCGTTGCGCAGCCAGACGAGTGCGCCGACGGCGAAGAAGATGGCGACGATGAGATTGCCGCGTTCACCGGGCCGCGTGGACGCGTAGAAAAGAGGCAGAGCGGCCAGGGCCAGCAGGGCGGAGATCCAGAGCGTGCTCTCTCTGAGGACCAGCTGGGTGTCGGTCTGGCGGACGATCCTCATGATGCCGCCGTCGACACCGGATGAGGAACGGCCTGCCACTGCCCTGACTGGGCGGAGCGGAAGATCGCCTCAATGACAGACATGTTGGCGATGCCTTCTTCGAGAGAGACGGGGACCGGGGTGCCTTGAAGCGCGGCGCGAGAGAAGGCGTCGCCCTGCAGGGTGTACTGGTCGATGACGGGGAAAGTTTCGGTCACGATGCCACCGCCGAAAAGGTCGCTGCCGTCGTCGACAAAGATGCGCGTGGGGCGGTCAGGGGGGGCGTTGAAGGGGATCTCGATCTCGATGCGGCCGGTGGTGCCGAGGAACTGCACGCGCTGATAAGGAACGAACTGCGTGCTGCAGGTGAAGACAGCATGGCCGCCGGGAAAGTCGAGGAGCGCGGAGGTGAGGCGGTCAGTGCCAAAAGCGGGATCGCGCTCGATGAGGCCGCAGACACGGGTGGGCTCCTGATTGAAGGCGTAGCGCGCCGCATGAATGCAGTAGCAGCCGATGTCGTAGAGGGCGCCGCCGCCGCTTTCCACCTGATTGCGGATATTGGCGGGATCGTTGTTGAAGTAGCTGAAGGCCGCGGTGACCGCGCGCAGGGCGCCGATACGGCCTTCCTCGATGAGTGCGCGCGCTCGCAGCCACTGCGGGTGGCAGCGAATCATGAAGGCTTCGCCGATGAGGACGCCGGTGCGCTCGCGGACAGCGAGCAGCGACTCGGCTTCAGCCACGGTGAGGCTGAGGGGCTTCTCGCAAAGCACATGCTTGCCCGCTTCGGCGGCGCGTATGGTCCACGGAACATGAAGCTGGTTGGGCAGCGGATTGTAGATGGCGTCAATGGCGGGATCGGCAAGAAGCTCCTCATACGAACCATACGCAGTGGGAATGCCGAGCTCGGCGGCGGCGGCCTGCGCGTGAGAGAGATCGCGCGAGGCAATGGCGGTTACGGTGGAGAACTGTCCGCGCTGCATCGCGGGGATGACTTTACGAACGCCGATTCGGGCCGTGGAAAGAACGCCCCATCGCAACTTTGAGCTCATGCGAAGAGGATAACTCCGGCGGGCGGCCGGGATAATAAGGAAGACAGGGTTGGTGCGAAATTGCCGGGGCGGAGGGCCGCGATCAGGCGGCTCCGCCACCGACGAAGTGGACGATCTCGAAGCGGTCACCGTTGGCGATGGAGGTGGCGGCCCAGGCAGGGCGAGAGACAATGGCGCCATTTTGTTCGACAGCCACGCGATCCTGCTTGAGTCCCAGGGCCTGGAGGAGATCAGGGAGGGTGGCGCCGGGGGGGAGGGCAGGGAAGCTGCGGGTCTGGCCGTTGATGACGAGGTCCATGGTGCGAGGGTAGCAGGGGGAGAGCGTGGGCAGCAGGCGGGCGGGCCGAGGGTCTGCGGGCGGTTTAGCGGAGGAAGCGCCAGAGCTGCCAGCCGAGGGCCAGGAGCAGGACAAAACCGATCTCAATCAGGGTTGCGGCGACCAGGCCGCGGAAGACGCCGAGGGGCTCTTCGCTGGGCGGCGGGAAGTCCAGGGTGTCGGAGTGGAGCTCGTTTTCGTCGAGCGCGCGGGTGGCGAGATCCGGAAAGGCGAACCGATTGTCGATTGG
>DASXFH010000045.1:0-8513 GCA_036489655.1 Acidobacteriaceae bacterium
CTCGGCATTCCTGTCATGTTTCACGAAGAATGCCTCCACGGCCACGCTGCGCCCGACGGCACCAGTTTCCCCCAGCCCATCGCGCTGGGCGCCAGCTTCAACCCTGGCCTGGTCGAGCAGCTCTTTAGGATGACCGCGCTCGAAGCGCGCCTCCGCGGAGCGCACCACGCCCTGACGCCCGTCGTCGATGTCGCCCGCGAGCCACGCTGGGGCCGCGTTGAGGAAACCTACGGCGAAGATCCCTATCTGGTCTCGCGCCTCGGCATCGCCGCCGTTCGTGGTTTCCAGGGAGATCGTAATTTCCGCGACAGGCGCCACGTGCTGGCCACCCTCAAACACTTCGTCGGGCACGGCCAGCCCGAGTCGGGCATGAACTGCGCCCCAGCCAATGTCGCCGAGCGCGTTCTGCGGGAAACCTTCTTCTACACGTTCAAAGAGGCGCTCCGCGAAGCCGGAGCCGTCACCGTCATGGCCTCCTACAACGAGGTGGACGGCGTCCCCTCCCACGCCAACAAATGGCTGCTGAAAGACGTTCTCCGCAAGGAGATGGGGTTCAAAGGCTTCATTGTCTCCGACTACTACGCGATCTCAGAACTCGGCTACCGCCCCGACACCCACGGCCACTTCGTCGCGAAGGACAAGAAGGAATCCGCGGCGCTCGCCGTCAACGCCGGCGTCAACATTGAGCTGCCCGATCCTGACTGCTACCTGCATCTCGTCGAGTTGGTGAAGAAGGGCGTGCTCAAAGAGTCGCAACTCGATGAGCTGGTCGCTCCCATGCTTTTCTGGAAATTCGAAATGGGCCTCTTTGACGATCCTTATGTCGATCCCGCTGAGGCCGAGCGCGTCGTGGGCTGCGAGGAGCACCGCCAGCTTGCCATCAGGGCCGCTCAGGAATCCATTACGCTGCTGAAGAACGACAACGACCTTGCGCCGCTCGACCGTTCGAAGATCAGGACCATTGCCCTGATCGGCCCCAATGCCGACCGCACTCTGCTCGGCGGGTACAGCGGCGTGCCAAAGCATGAAGTCACGGTACTGGAAGGGATCCTGGCAAAGGTTGGAAAGCAGATCAAGGTCCTGTACAGCGAAGGCTGCAAGATCACTGTCGGCGGCAACTGGAATCAGGACCCGGTCGTTCCCAGCGATCCCGAAGAAGACCGCCGGCAGATCAAAGAGGCCATCCAGGTCGCGAAGAAGGCCGATGTCATCGTCCTCGCGATCGGCGGCAACGAGCAGACCTCGCGCGAGGCCTGGAACCTGCAGCACATGGGCGACCGCACCAGCCTTGACCTCATGGGGCGTCAGAACGAGCTGATCGATGCCATGGTCGCGCTGGGCAAGCCGGTGATCGCGTTCCTGTTCAACGGCCGTCCCCTCGCCGCCAACAACCTCTTTGCCAAGGTCCCGGTCGTCTACGAGTGCTTCTACCTGGGCCAGGAAACCGGTCACGCCGTCGCCGACGTTCTGTTCGGGGACGTGAACCCAGGCGGCAAGCTGCCCATCTCCTTTCCGCGCTCCGCCGGGCATCTGCCGGTCTTTTACAACTACAAGCCCTCGGCGCGGCGCGGCTATCTCTTCGACGACGTATCGCCGCTGTTCGCCTTTGGCTACGGTCTCAGCTACACGACCTTCGAGCTGAGGAACGCGCGCCTGACGAAAAAGAGGATCACCCCGAAAGGGGCCACTCAGGTTCAGGTCGACGTCACGAACACCGGCAAACGCGCCGGCTCCGAAGTCGTTCAGCTGTATATCCGCGACCTCGTCAGCTCCGTCACGCGCCCGGTCAAGGAGCTCAAGGGCTTCAGGAAAGTGCACCTCGAGCCGGGTCAGTCCACGGCTGTCACGCTCGACATCACGCCCGACTCGCTGGCCTTTTACGACATCCACATGAAGCACACCGTCGAACCCGGCGACTTCGAAATCATGATCGGCACCTCGTCCCGCGATCAGGATCTGCAGAAGCTCATCCTGCAGGTCACGAAGTAGAACGCCGGCAAAGCAGGAGGCGGTTATGGAACAGAAGCTCTCTTTTAAAGAAAAGGTCGGCTATGGCCTCGGCGACATGGCCGCCAACTTTATCTTCCAGGCCATGCTGGCCCTGCAGCTCAGCTACTACACCGATACTTTCGGACTCAGCGCCGCACAGGCCGGCACGCTGTTTCTCGTCGTCGGTCTTATTGCCGCCGTCTTCAACCCCATCATGGGGATCATCGCCGATCGCACCAGCACCAGGTGGGGCAAGTTTCGCCCGTGGCTCCTCTGGACGGCGGTGCCCTTCGGCATCATGGGGATTCTCACCTTCACGACCCCCAGCCTCAGCCTCTCCGGCAAGCTCATCTATGCCTGGGCGACCTATCTGCTGCTGCGCCTCATATACGCCGTCAATAATGTCCCCTACGCGTCGCTCACCGCCGTGCTCACCGGCGATCCCGACGAGCGCACCAGTATCGCCTCCTATCGGCAGGTCTTTGCTAATTCCGCCGGATTCATCGTGCAGAGCCTCGCCATCCCCATGGTGGTTTTTTTCGGCCACGGCAATGACCGGCGCGGCTACCAGATCACGATGGGCCTGCTTTCGGTCCTCAGCGTCATCTTCTTCATCGTGGCGTTCCTCTCCACAAAGGAGCGCATCCAGCCCAATCCGCAGCAGCAGACCTCGCTCACGCAGGACCTCAAAGACCTCTTCAGCAATCGGCCCTGGATTGTCCTGTTCCTCGTTACCACGTTCTACTTCGCCGCCATCGCGATGCGGGGCAGCGTCATGCTGCCTTTTTTCAAATACGTCGCAGGCAACGAGAAACTCTTCAGCTGGTTCAATGGTTTCGGCCTGGCCGCTCTCATTGCCGGCGTCACGGTCTCCACGGCGCTGACCATCCCGATCGGCAAACGCCCGCTGTTCATCCTGAGCATGGCGCTCACCGGCCTGTTTAACCTGGCCGTGCTTTTCTTACCCGCTACGGCCACGGTACCCATCATCGTTTCGGAAGTCCTGCGCCAGTTCTGCTACGGCACCTCCGGCCCGCTCATCTGGGCCATGATGGGCGACGTGGCCGACTTCGGCGAGTGGAAGACCGGTCGCCGCGCCACGGGCACCGTCACCGCAGCCGTGGTCTTTGCCCTCTGGGTTGGACTGGCCATCGGCGGCGCCGTCGCCGGCTGGCTCTTCTCCTTCTACGGCTATGTCTCCAACGCCGCGCAGACCGCGCGCGCTCTCGACGGCATCCGCCTCACCGCCGGGCTCTGGTCGGGACTCTTCTTCTTCGCCACCGCCGTAGTGCTTTTCTTCTACCCAATTTCGCGGAGAATCAACAGGACCATCTCTGACGAGCTCGCCGGGCGGCGCCTGACCTTCGGCGCAGCTGGAGCGCCCGCATCGCAAAAGTGATTTTCTATGAAGAAGGGCCGCGCGCCGAGGAGCACTCTGCTTTCTCAGGACTTCGTCTTCACTTCGCCTTCAGCCGCTCCAGCACCACGTCCAGAGCCTGTTCCCACATCGGAAGCGTGATTCCGAACCGCTCCTTCAGCCGCGCGTTCGACATGACGGAGTTCTGCGGCCGTTTCGCCGGCGCCGGATACTCGCCGGACCCGATCGGCTTCACCTCCGGACGTTTTCCATCGAGCAGGGCGCCCGAGCGCGCAAAAATCGCTTCGGCAAAGCCATGCCAGGTGGTCGAGCCGCCACAGGTCATGTGGTACAAACCCGCCCACGAGCCAGGAGTGCCAAATCGCCGTTCGCTGATCCCCTCCACAATTGTGCGAGTTGCATCCGCCAGCGCAATCGAGGTGGTCGGGGCGCCCAGCTGATCGTCGACAACACTGAGTGACTCGCGTTCACTCGCCAGGCGCAGCATGGTCAGCAGGAAGTTCTTTCCATGCGGTCCGTACACCCAGCTGGTACGAAAAATCAGAGACGGGCCACCCACCTGCTGAACCGCCTGTTCTCCGGCCAGCTTGCTGGCGCCATAAACGCTCAGCGGATTGGTGGGATCGCCCTCCGTCGATGGGCCGTGCTTCGTCCCATCGAAGACGTAGTCCGTAGAGTAGTGCACCAGCAGCGCGCCCTTTTGCCGGGCTTCCTCAGCCAGCACTCGCGGAGCCTCGGCATTGATCGCCATCGCCACTTCCCGCTCCGACTCGGCCCGGTCCACGGCCGTGTACGCCGCCGCATTCAGAATTACGCTCGGCTTGACCTGCTGCACCAGGGAGCGGATCTGTTCCGGGACGGCGAGGTCGACGCTCTCCCGATCCACCGCTACGATCTCGCCAAAATCGGAAAAGGTGCGTTGCAGCTCGCGCCCCAGCTGACCCGCCGCACCCGTGATCAGCACGCGGCCCGGGATGCTCAAGCGAACAGCTCCGCATCCCGCAGGAGGGCTCCTTCCGAGTCCCTGTCAGAAATGATGATGCTGTTCGCGTGCGCCGGCCATGGAATCGCAAGATCCGGATCGTTCCAGCGGATGGTGCGCTCGGCAGCGGGCGAGTAATACTCCGTCACTTTGTAGGAAAACCCAACATCCGCCAGCGCCAGAAAACCATGCCCGAAACCGGGCGGAATCCAGAGCATCGCGCCGTTGTCTTCCGACAGCTCAATCGCCACATGCTTCCCGAAATTCGGCGAGCTCCGCCGCAGATCCACCGCCACATCCAGTACGGCTCCATACACCACCCGCACCAGTTTTCCCTGCGGCTGCGTGATCTGGTAATGCATGCCCCGGAGGACATTCTTCTTCGAAATCGAAAAATTGTCCTGCACCCAGGTCGCCGGCAGCCCGGCCTCCTGCACCGTTCGCAGGTTCCAGGTTTCCAGAAATGCGCCCCGGCTATCTCGGTAGATGGTGGGTTTCAGCAGCAGGACCCCTGGGAGTCCCGTCTCCTCAATCTTCATCAAAGGCTCTCAGCGGCAAAATAGGGTTCACGCAGCAAGGCAAGAAGATATTGGCCATATCCGCTCTTACTCACAGGTTCGGCTAGCTTCTCCAGTTGCTCCGCAGAAATGTACCCCAGCCGATAGGCAATCTCTTCCGGACAGGCAATCTTCAAACCCTGGCGCCGCTCTACCGTCTGAATGAACAGTCCCGCCTCAAAGAGCGAATCGTGCGTGCCCGTATCCAGCCAGGCCATACCTCGGCTCATGATCTGCACGTTCAGTGTGCCGGCTTCCAGGTAGAGGCGGTTCAGATCCGTGATCTCCAGCTCGCCGCGCGCGGAAGGCTTCAGCGACGCCGCGAGTTCTACCACTTGATTGTCGAAGAAATATAGCCCGGTCACCGCATAACGCGAACGCGGGGCCTTCGGCTTCTCCTCCAGGCTGATTGCCCGCCCGGCATTGTCGAACTCCACCACGCCGTACCGCTCCGGATCATGCACCGGATATGCAAAGACGGTCGCGCCCTTTTCCAGCTGTGCGGCTTTCTGCAGCTGTTTCGAAAATGACTGCCCGTAGAAGATGTTGTCTCCGAGAACCAGGGAGCAGGCATCGTTGCCGATAAATTCACGCCCAATCAGGAACGCCTGTGCCAGTCCATCCGGGCTCGGCTGCACCGCATAGGAAATGTTGATCCCCCAGCCGTGCCCATCGCCCAGCAGTTCCCTGAATCGCGCCGTATCCTGGGGCGTGGAAATGATCAGAATGTCCCGCAGCCCCGACAGCATAAGGGTGCTCAGCGGGTAATAGATCATCGGCTTGTCATACACCGGCAGGAGCTGCTTGGAAACCACATGGGTCACCGGGTAGAGCCGGGTTCCCGATCCTCCCGCAAGAATAATGCCCTTCATCGCGCCAGCCGCTCCCCCGTCAGTCGCTCGCCATAGTTCTGCTCGATCCACTGCAGATACGCGCCCGTGCGTACGTTCTCTACCCATTCGAGATTGTCCAGGTACCAGCGGACTGTCCGGCGCAGACCGCTCTCGAACTGCTCCGCCGGCCGCCAGCCCAGTTCCTGCGTGATTTTGGCCGCATCGATGGCATACCGCCGGTCATGGCCGGGGCGATCCTTCACATACGTGATCAGCTTTCTGCGCGACCCGGGGGTTCCATCCGAACTCAACTCATCCACCAGATCGCAGATTGTGTGCACCACATCGAGATTCTTCTTCTCGCTGTTGCCGCCGATGTTGTAGGTCTCGCCCACGCGCCCTCGCTCCAGCACCATCCGGATCGCCGCGCAGTGATCCTCGACGAACAGCCAGTCGCGCACATTTGCACCGTCCCCATACACCGGCAGCGGTTTGCCTTCCAGCGCATTCAGAATCATCAGAGGAATCAGCTTCTCCGGAAACTGAAACGGCCCGTAATTGTTGGAGCAGTTCGTCGTCAGTACCGGCAGTCCAAAGGTGTGGTGATACGCCCGCACCAGATGATCGGACGCAGCCTTTGACGCCGCGTACGGACTGTTGGGCGCATACGGAGTTGTCTCCGAGAATGCGGGATCGTTCGGTCCCAGCGAGCCGTACACTTCGTCGGTCGAGACGTGCAGGAATCGGAAAGCCTTCTTCCCTGCTTCGTCCAGCTCCGACCAGTAGCTCTTCGACTTCTCCAGCAGCCTGAAGGTGCCCTCCACGTTGGTGCGGATGAACGCGTCCGGCGCCACAATCGACCGGTCCACATGGCTCTCCGCCGCAAAATGGACAAGAGCTCGCGGCCGGTGCTCACGCAGCAGCGTACCGATCAACTCGGCGTCGCAGATATCGCCGTGGACCAGGAGGTGCCGCGTATCCCGCTGGATCGAATCCAGATTCCTCGGGTTGCCGGCGTAGGTCAGGCGGTCGAGATTCACCACCGGGGAGCCGACATGCGTCAGCCACTGCAGAGCGAAGTTGGACCCGATAAAACCCGCTCCGCCGGTAACCAGAATTGTGTCATTCATGCGCAGAATTCGCTCGCCTGGAAAGCCTCGCCCATCATAAACGGTCGGTATTGCCTCCGCCGCGCGCTTCTGAATGAACGCAGCAGGCCAGCCGCGACGATGGGACAAGCCGGATGTGAAGATCTGATCTGCCCATCGTATCCCGACCGCACCATCCCGAACAGCCGCATCCGCACAATCTTCCGTTCACGAAAGAATCATCGAAGTACTTCCAATGGGTCATTGTTCGGTACCCTGATCCGCCGGTAAAACGGGGATGCGGGTGTAGTTTAATGGCAGAATCGAAGCCCTCCAGGCTTCGGGTAAGGGTTCGACTCCCTTCGCCCGCTCCACCTTCCGGTCGTTGGCCCCTCCCTGTGGGGTAAACCCGGTCCTCGCTCCTATCCTGTAGGGCAGCAGTGGCTCTGCGGTGCAACGAGGTCCGTCCTCTGACCGAGGTCGGACACCGAGCCTGCGACGATGTCAACTGCATCTGCCCGGCATGAAGAGCGCTCGTTTTCCACTTCCCGGAACCATGAGTCTTCCGGTGAACGCGTCCCTGTTCTGGACGGAATCCGCGGCGTCGCCATTCTCCTTGTCATGTTCTTCCACTTCTGGGAGAACGGGACTACCCGTTTCGGACATCCGCTCTGGCTGCGCCTCTATGCCTACGTCGCCGGAATGGGCTGGAGCGGCGTGGATCTCTTCTTCGTCCTTTCCGGCTTTCTGATTACCGGCATTCTCTACGACGCGCGCAACAGCCGTCACTATTTCCGCGTCTTCTACGGTCGAAGAACCGTTCGCATCTTCCCGCTCTACTACGCGGCCCTGATTTTTTTCTTCGTGGTGGTTCCCTTCCTGCTGGCCCATATCCATCACGGCGTCTCTGCCGCCATGCGCGCCAGCATCCACACGAATCCCGCGGCAAAGCTCTTCGCGTGGACCTATATCATCAACTGGTACGAAAGCTTCCGGGGGTGGGACGCCATCCCTCACCCCATCCAGCACTTCTGGTCCCTTGCCATCGAAGAGCAGTTTTACCTGGTGTGGCCCTTCCTGGTCCTCAAGGTTCCGCGTCGCCGGCTCATCGCCCTTTGCTTCGGCATTGTGGCCCTCGCCTTCACGCTCAGAGGCGTCTTCTTTGAGGTTCATCTCCCCGTCGCTGCCTACACCTGGACGATCTGCCGCGCCGACTCACTCGCCATTGGCGCTGTCGTCGCTCTCGCCTTCCGCGATCCCGATGACTGGAAGCTGCTGCTGAACTGGGCGCGCCGTCTCGCCCTGCCCACCCTCTGCGCCATCATCGTCGTGCGCGCTTTCAATCCGGACTGCCTGGCCGGCCCCGGTGACGCCCCCAGCCTCTCTATGGACACGCTGGCCATCACCCTCAATGGCCTCTTCTTCGCCTGCTGCATCGCCGTTGCCATGGGCTCTCCCATCGGCAGCCGCACCCGCCGGACTCTGGGTACCCCTCTCCTCCGCTTCTTTGGCAAATACAGCTACTGCCTCTACGTCTGTCATCTGCCCATCATTGCCGTGCTGGCCAAGGCAGGCTTCAGCAGCGATCAACTCGCCCTGCGCCTGCACACCAGTGAATTCGTCGGGGTCCTCATCATCAACGCGGTCGGCTTTGCCGCCTCGCTCGCGGTCGCCCTCACCAGCTGG
>DASXFH010000290.1:0-2834 GCA_036489655.1 Acidobacteriaceae bacterium
GACCGCCGGGCACGGATTGCGCAGGCACGGTTGTGCGAACCGGCGACGCGATTACGGATCTGGCTCCCGGCGATGCCGTGGTGGGGATCGCGCCCGGCTGCTTCGCGACGCATGCCATCGCGCGACGGTCCTTGATGGTACGAAAGCCGCCGGCGCTCTCGTTTGGGGATGCTGCAGGACAGACGGTGGCTTATCTGACGGCTGCCTGGTCTCTGGAAGAGGTTGCGCAGGTTCGGGCGGGGGAGACGGTGCTGATCCATGCTGCTGCCGGAGGCGTGGGTCTGGCCGCCGTTCATTTATGCCAAAGGATCGGCGCCGAGGTCATTGCGACTGCGGGCAGCGAGGCCAAGCGGGAGTATCTGCGAAAGCTGGGGGTCGAGCGCGTTTACGATTCCCGATCCGTGGAGTTCGCGTCGCACATTCGGGATGGCGTGGACGTGGTGCTCAATTCGCTGGCGGGAGCGGCGATCGATCGCGCTCTTGCGCTGCTGAAAGAGGGCGGGCGGTTTGTCGAACTGGGGCGCACCGACATTCGCGATCCGCGCTCCGTCGCGGCCGCCTGGCCGAAGGTTCGATATGTGCCGGTCGATCTTACGCCATTGTTTGCTGAGGGCTCGCCGTGGGTGCGCGAGCGCATGGCGACCTTGTTTGGAGAACTGGAGAGCGGTCAGCTTGCCCGCCTGCCGGTGATGGCGTTCCCGTCCGGGCAGGTGAAGGAGGCGTTTCGGTATATGGCGCGAGCCGGCCATATCGGCCGCGTCGTTGTTGAAAACGGTGAGGATTTTTCCGGAGCGCACATTGTGACGGGGGGCATGCGCGGGGTCGGACTGGCCGTCGCGGAATGGCTCGCTGCTTCCGGCGCGCAGGCGCTCATTCTGGTGGGCCGGAACGCGCCGACGGCGGAGGCGCAGCGGGCGATCGAACGACTACGCGATGCGGGGACGACCGTGGACCTTGTGCAGGGGGGCATTGCCGATTCGGCAACGGCGCGAGAGGCAGTGGACAAGGCAGGCGACAAGCTTAGAGGGATATGGCACGCCGCCTCGGTGCTCGAGAACCGAGCGCTGGCGGATCAGACGTGGGGCAGCATGCTGCGGGTGCTGCGTCCGAAGGCTGAGGGAGCCTGGAACCTCCACGTGGCATTGGCCGGGAAGAAACTGAAATTCTTCGTGCTCTTCTCCTCATGGGCCTCAATCGGCGGCTCGCACGGACAGGTGAATTATTGTGCGGCCAACTCCTTCCTCGACGCTTTAGCCGCTTTTCGGCACGCGCAGGGATTGCCGGCTCTGAGCGTGAACTGGGGCGCCTGGCAGGGTCTGGGGATGGCCGCGGCCAGCGACCTCCAGCAGCGGTTGGCGCGTGCCGGGATGGAATCGATGACGGCGGAAGAGGCGCTTAGTGGACTGCGGAGCGTGCTTAGGGAGGGATGTGCCCAGGCCGGTGTCGCCAGGCTGAACTGGCCACGGTATCTGGCGCAAAATGCCGGGAGGGGACGCGATCCGTTTTACGCGGACTTCACTCCGACACGATCACGCGAGATCGAAGAGCGGAAGCCGACTTCGTCGAGCGTCGGGTCGCGGAAAGGCCCGGCTGCGGCAACCTCGGAAGCGGACCTGCTGCGGATGGTCGGGGACACGGTGCGCAGGACGCTCGCGTTTCACGAAGGCGAGGCCATTGACCCGGATGTGCCTCTCAGCGATCTGGGGATGGATTCACTTCTGGCAATTGATCTGAGGAACAGTCTTGCCAATGCCCTGGAAAGGCAATTGCCATCCACCCTGCTTTTCGATTACCCAACAATTAACACCCTGATGGCTTACCTGAAGGCCGGCACAGTCCGGGAGGAGGAGACGACGTGGCAGGCTGTCCCGGTGCGTGTGCCGGAGACTCGTGCACGCGACTCGTTCGCTTTTCTTTCGGCGATTGAGGAAATGTCGGATGACCAGGTGGAAGACATGATCGGGAAGAACTCCGGAGTATGAGGAAAGAAAAAGGGACCTGATGCCAAGGGAATCACAAACGGGCGATCTGCTGGAGCGGATCCAGAAGCTTTCGCCCCAACGGCTGGCGCTGCTGGCGCTCGAGCTGGAGCATCGGCTGGCGGCTGCGGAGAACGCTGCGACGGAACCGATTGCGGTGATCGGCATGGGATGCCGTCTGCCGGGCGGCGCCAGCACGCCGGAGGCCTACTGGAAGCTTCTGGAAAGCGGAACCGACGCGATTCAACAGGTTCCGGAAGATCGCTGGGATGCGGAGTCTTTCTATGACTCGCGCCTCGATATTCCCGGGAAGGCAAACACGAAATGGGGGGGATTTGTCGAGGGCATCCAGCAGTTCGACGCTGCCTTCTTCGGTATCGCTCCGCGTGAGGCGCTGGCCATCGATCCCCAGCAGCGGCTGCTGCTGGAGGTTACGTGGGAGGCACTGGAGAATGCCTGTGTCCCTGCGGACCGGCTTGCCGGCAGCGCCACAGGCGTTTTTGTCGGTATCAGCACAAACGACTACGCCATGCTCCTTGAAGGGGAGGGTGAGGGAAGCTCCGACCCCTATGCCGGGACGGGGCTGGCGCGTTCGGTAGCGGCGGGCCGGATCTCATACACGCTGAACCTCCGCGGACCCAATCTGGCCATCGATACCTCCTGCTCCTCGTCGGCGGTGGCGATTCACATGGCCTGCCAGAGCCTGCGCAATCGAGAGTGCAATATGGCGCTGGCGGGAGGGGTGAATGCCATTCTGACGCCGCGGCTGACCGTCATGCTCTCCCATGCGCACATGATGTCGGGCGATGGGCGCTGCAAGGCGTTCTCAGAGGCAGCCGACGGATTCGTTCGATC
>DASXFH010000156.1:0-3037 GCA_036489655.1 Acidobacteriaceae bacterium
TCAATCCCGGAATATACGGCGACTCCGCAAACGTCACACCATACTTGTTGGTGTACGACGACGGCTTCGTCTGAGGCTGCAAGTCCGGCGACCACTGCGCCGAATTCAGCGCCCCATTGCTGGTCTGATAAAAAATGCTTCCATGCGGCTGCGATGGATTGAAGTTCCGAAACCCTCCACTCCCAAATCCTCCACCTCCGCCACCACCAAACCCTCCACCACCGCCGCCGCCCATCATTCCACCCAACGCTCCCACAATCGCGTTCGTCGGATCACCGCCCCGCGGAATCATCCCATTGGCCCGCGCCCGCGCCACGGCATCCTCCACCCGTTGCCGAATCTCGTCCTCGCTGAAGTTCGCCAGCCCGTTCGTCTCTCCACTCTGCCCGTTTACCGTCACGGAGTCCGCAGTCTCATCGCCCAGCCCCGACAGCGTCGGCAGCGACGCGCCCGCATTGCGCGCTCCCGTCGTTGCGTCCAGCACATCCTCACCAGCGCTCAGGCTCAGCCCCTGCACCCCCCCCTGCATCCCCGATCCGGCTCCCAGCCCTGCGCCAGTAGCCTGCTTCGCCTCTTCCGCAACCACGCGGCTCGCCAACTGCAACCCGAAGTCCGTAGTCTTGGGCACAATCGTGATCCCCTGTTTCGCCGCATCGGCTTCCACCCCGCTGAGCACGATTTCCTGCGTAGCCTCCGCAAATCCCGCCAGCTCCGCCCGCACCACGTACCGTCCATTGCGAGGAATCGCCATCGCATACCGTCCATCGATGTCGGTCGTCGTCGCATACTTCCGTCCCGTCAGCGTATTCATCGCCGTAATCCCCACACCGGGCAGCGGAACCCCTCCAGTCTTACCCGCCGTCCCCGCGATCACGCGTCCTTCAATCGTCCCACCCTGCTCAGCTACTGCCGTAATCTGCGCCGTGGGAGCCTGTACCGCTGCAATCGGCGGTACTGCCGCTGACTGCTGTACCCCCGCGGAACGCTGTACCACCGCAGGCGTCTGCGCCATCAGCGCAGCGCCCCCGCACAGCATCGCCGCCGCCATCCCCACAACCCGTCTTATTGCCCGACCCTCCACGTACACCTCTCCCTCCACCGAAACCAACTCAGCTCTTATCTGGATTGTTCCTGCTCTCTCACCCGATCCCACACCTTACTGCGGACTAGGGTTCGGACTCGGACGCGCATTCCCACCGGACGCCGCATCTCCCGCACCCCGCCCGCCCCGCTCCATCACCACTAACTCCGTCGGCACAAACGTTCCATTCTTCACCGATCCCGTTCCTCTCACCATCTGCCCAACCTTGATATCCGCCAGCGTGATACTCTCCCCGCCAGCCTCGGGTGCCTCGGCCGGCGCCGCTCCACCCGTGCCCATCCTGCCGCCGCCGCGCCCGCCTCTCCGGAACGACGTCGTCTCATCGAACCCGATCGTCTGCGCCACATGGTCCGGCCGCTCCACCGTCATCTTCGCGTTGTCCATATCGATCGCCGTCACCCTCCCCACGATGTACGTCTTCCCCAGGTTCTCCTTCATCGCCTTCACCTGCGCCGCATCGGTCGCCATCACGAACGCCGCATGCAGCGTCTTATTCGGCGCATCCAGCATCCCCGCCGCCATCACCCCATCGCCCACCTTCAAATCAGCAACCTTCACCGTCACCCCGCGGCCCTTCATCACGCGAGTATTGTCGGTAGTCACAATCTGCATCGTCGCGCCATCCTCGGTCTTCACCGTCAGCGTCGCCCCCGCCACCCCGGTTACCTCGCCCGCCACTCGCTGCATCCCCGCAAACGCCCCACGTCCCGGCCGATCCCCCTGCTGCGCCCCCCCGGAATCCTGCTGCGCCCGCACCGCATTCAACGAAACCATCATCATCCCCAGCAGTACCGCCGCCATCATCGCTCTACGACGCATAACCCGCTCCCTCGCCCACCGTTCGAATCGCTACAAACAAAGACGGCATCGCCGCGCGGAAGACGCGCTCCCCCAACTATTAATTCTCCCGCCTAATTCTCCGCCTAATTCCGCGCCTAATTCCGCGCCATTGTCTTTCTCCTCTCTTCGGTTTACCGTCAAACAACGGCAAACCGCTCGCCGTCTCATCGCCACACCCAAAGCGAATCCAGAGCAACAATCCCAGCTTTGTGAAGCATCTAAGCGCCAGAAGCATCGAATGACCACTGGAGCGCACCATGCTGACGCAGCCGCTACACCTCGTCCCCAAACACCCCCACACCGCTGCGCTGCTCGACCGCTTCCGCACCGTGCGCGCCGCCACCATGGCCTTCTGTAGTCCCCTAACCCCGGAAGACATGATGGTGCAATCCTGCGCCGAAGCCTCTCCCGTCAAGTGGCATCTCGCCCACACCTCCTGGTTCTTCGAAACCTTCGTCCTCTCCGAGTTCGTCGCCGGCTACCAGCCCTTCGACCCTAACTTCCACTGGCTCTTCAACTCCTACTACCGCGCCCTCGGCGAGATGCCCGAAAAGAAACTCCGCGCCTCCTTCTCCCGCCCTCCCCTCGACCAGGTCCTCGCCTACCGCCGCCACGTCGACGCCGCCATCGAACGCCTCCTCTGTTGCATCCCCGAGGATGAATCCCAGCGCCGCATCGTCCTCGGCCTCGAGCACGAACAGCAGCACCTCGAGCTCGCCGCCACTGACATCAAGCACGCCTTCTTCACCAACCCCCTCCACCCCGCCTACAGCCCCGAGCCGCCCACCCTCCGTCACCCCGCAAACACCATCGCCCCGCCTCTCATCTGGCTCAACTTTATCCCCGGCACCCCTCTCCGTCCCGGCATCGTAGGCATCGGCACCATCCCCGACCCCAACGACCTCCACGCCTTCGCCTTCGACAACGAGACCCCCCGCCACCCCATCTATCTCCCACCCTTCCAGCTCGCCTCCCGCGCCGTCACCTGCGCCGAGTACCTCGCCTTCATCGAAGACAACGGCTATGCTCGCCCCGAGCTCTGGCTCTCCGAAGGCTGGGACACCCTCCAGGCCGAAGGCTGGCAGGCCCCTCTCT
>DASXFH010000170.1:0-4696 GCA_036489655.1 Acidobacteriaceae bacterium
CGGCGGCATCTTCCGGCGTGCTGTAGAGCATCGCGATGGGCACCATGGCCGGCAGGCCTCGCGTGATGCCGCTGGTAAAGAACAGATCGAAGCCCACCTGATCGCCCGATTCCATACGGTCAGGGTGGGCATAGAGATCCGATGCCCGATGCCATGGATCCACCGACGAGCAGAAGGTGAAGGTCTGCTCCTGTCCCGGCGCGTGATGCAGCACGTCATGAAACTGACCGTCCCGCAGCGTGCCAAGATAGACCTCTCGGATGGCATATCCGACGCAGTTGCGACGGTCTTTTGGTCCATGGGTATCGCAGGTATTCGACGATTCGGTCATCAGCACGCGCACATATTGAGTTGCAACCGGCGCAGCGGACAGCTGCAGTGTCGCGGTCCCTCCCTTTCCATCCCGCACGACGCCGGATGGGTAGTCCCGCCACTGCCCGCTGTCGGGAGCGTCCATCGGATCGTCCCTGCCCAGCCAATACTGCACACGGTACTGGCGGGCATACGGCTCCGCCCATGCGATCCGGATCGCGGTCGCAATCTCCTTCGCCTGCAGGCGAATCACAATCCACTGCGGATGCGCGCTGTCCTCTTCGCCGGTAAATTCCTTCGTAAGATACGGATTACTTTTCCAGTAAGTATTCAGGTCTCCGTCATCCAGCCGCGAGTACCCATCGAACTCTGACCCGGAGTTGCGTGTGACCCCGCGATGCGGCAGCGAATAGCCGTAGGAGTGGCGGATCATCTCCTTTGTGGGCGTTGCGTCCCCGACGAAATATCCCTGCCCCGCAGGGTCGCTCCAGGTTCCTTTGGGATTCCAGTGCCAGGCCTGAACAAACAGCTCGGTATTCTGCCGATAGGTCACCGGGCCCCAGCCTGCTTTCAGAATCTGCTTAATCTGGTCAGGTCTGAAAAACGTATCGGTCAGGTTCAGAGGAATCCGATCGACGGTGCTGCCGAAGGCGCGAACCGGGCTGAAGGTGTTGGCCACGTGACTCGGGGTAGCATCGATGCTCACCGTCTGAGCGGAGGCGCCGAGAGGAATCGCAGTCAGGAGCAGCAGGAGTCCGAACGCGGAGCTCCAGGGAACCCGCTTCTCCCGGCGGGCAATTGCTGCGTCGTTCAGCCAATGAGTGCGCGAATCCATGGATCCCCCTCGGTTGAGCCGCAGCTTCGGTTCCTGCAATGGGCTCGTTTCGCGGGCTGAGCTGTACCCGGATTCATCGAGAAGACCAGCCTCAGCATCATCTGCAGAATTCGGGCGCACAGAATTCGGGCGCACTTGCGATGGCGCCGAAGACCCCTCCTCCTGCACAAGCCGGTATCCAATCTACTATCCGGGGTGGCAGCAGCCAAATTCAGCTCCCGGCTCCCAACTCCCAGCTGTATCATGAACCCAGCAGACAGGCTGGACGGTCGCTGCCGCAAGTCAGAGGAAAGTCCGGACTCCGCAGGGCAGTGTGCCGGATAACGTCCGGGACCGGAGCGTTAAGGCTCCGGGACGGCCAGTGCCACAGAAAACAAACCGCCCGCCCGCGCAAGCGAGCAGGTAAGGGTGAAAAGGTGCGGTAAGAGCGCACCGCTCCGGTGGTAACACCGGAGGCAGGGTAAACCCCACACGGAGCAAGACCAAATAGGGAACGAGCCCGGCCGCAAGGCCGGTCCGCGCTGGCCCGGCGCGGCAGCCTCGAAGAGGCATCCTGGCAACAGGATGGAAGTTCCGGGTAGGTCGCTGGAGCGCCGCAGCAATGCGGCGCCAAGAGGAATGACCGTCCTCGACAGAATCCGGCTTACAGGTCTGTCTGCTGATCCCGATGGCCCTGGTCCTCCCAAAGAGGGCCGGGGCCTTCAGCTGTGCATCGTGCCCGTTCGTGGCTCGGCAAAGAGACTCGAAACGTAGTCGAGCATGAACAGAGGGTGCACCGGCTTGGAGAGAATCTCGAAGGAATTGCCCTTTTTCGCCGCTTCCTCCATTAAAGCCTGCGTGCCCGGATGGCCGGAGAAAAGGACCAGACGGCAGGCAGGCCGATTTGCCTGGAGCACCATGGCCAGATCGATCCCGTTCATGTGGGGCAGGTTCACATCGAGGATCGCCAGATCCGGCTCCCAGACGGAGATCGTCTCAATTGCCTCGTCTGCGGAGTGGGCGGCCCGCACCTCGTAACCGTGCCCGGAGAAGATCAGCGAAAGAGTCTCGGTGATCGCCGGCTCATCGTCGACGATCAGAATGGAGCGCGTACGGCCAGGCCCGGTCACGGGAAGCCTCCTCTGAGGATGCAAACGATGGTTTTTCAGTGTGTTGCACAGTGAACAGGGCCGGCCGGCGCGGGAAAGCGCGCAAGAAGCTCGCCTCTCATGGTCCCGCAACCGTTGCTTGGTTACGATGCATTTGGGCTCCGCGGAGTTAGCGCCGCGTGGCGCTTCATCGGCCCTCAGGGAACCTGGGCGAAATGCTGCCAGCCCGCGGCCGTGACAGGCTGGAGGCTTCCGTCTCTTGTTTTCAACAGGATAAGGGGCTGCCCCGGGCGGCGACGGCGGATTGTTCCAATGCGATGCACCGGCACCCCGGCAATCGACCGAGGGACGCGAAGCGAAGAGCCGGCGGTGAACAGAAGCTCGTAATCCTCGCCACCATGCAGAGCCAGCTTGAGAGCATCGGGACAGCTGCCGGCCAGCGGATGGATGGGCAGCAGCTCCTCATCCAGGAGCGCCGCCACGCCGGATTCCTGGCAGAGATGGGTCAGGTCAGTGGAAAGCCCATCGCTGATATCGATCGCCGCATGGGCGAACTGCCGCAGCCGCCTCGTTGCGGCCAACCGGGGCTCAGGGTAAAGATGGGGATGGTCTGCGGAGGTCGAATTCATCCGGCTGAATCGGCGTGGGTTGCGGGAGATTTGTCGCAGCTCGGCAGCCGCTCCGCCAAGGGAGCCGGTTACGTAGAGCGCGTCGCCGGGCCGCGCGCCGGAACGAAGCACGGCGCTTCCCGCCGGCACTTCGCCGACGGCGACGATGTCCGCCGCAATGCTTCCAGATTCCGAGGCCGCCGTGTCGCCGCCTGCCAGCGGAGTGCGATGACGCGCCGCCAGGGCCAGAAAGCCGTGCAGGAAACGGTCGAGCCAGCGTGGCGGAAGCCGGGCCGGCAGCGCGATGGAGAGGAAGACCGCGATCGGCTGAGCGCCCATGGCGGCCAGATCGCTCAGACCCCGAGCCAGGCAGCGGTGCCCCACGGATTCAGGGGAATGCCAGTCGCGCCGAAAGTGGACATTCTCCAGCGTGAAGTCCGTCGTCACGCAGATCTCATGGCCGTCACGGGGCCGCAGAATTGCGCAGTCGTCGCCGATGCCCAGGCGCAATCCCGCCGAGGCGGGGAGATGGGCCGCCTGGCGCCGGATCGCTGCGATGAGAGCCAGTTCGCCGGGAGTCTTGCGGGAATGTGCGGTGTGCTTCATGGATTGCCGGCAGGAAGAAGCCGAGGTCAGCATACCGGTTTCCGGCACGCCGGTTGATACACTTCGCTTGAACGATGAGTCTCGAACAGAAGATCGAGGGGTATTTCGCCGCAGGAAGCGCCGCCGTGGGGGATTCGGAGGCGCACGCAGCTTTTCGCGAGCTGCGCGCGGCGCTGGAGGCTGGCGAGGTTCGAGCTGCCGAACCCGAGCGCTCCTCTCCCACCGGCTGGCGCGTGAACGCGTGGGTCAAGCGCGGAATCTTACTGGGCTTTCGCCTCGGCCAGCTTGAGGACGCCGGCTCCGATCTCTCGTTTGTGGACAAGAACACCTTCCCGCTGCGCCGCTTTGTGCCGGAGCAGGGAATCCGGATCGTGCCGGGCGGATCTTCGGTGCGGGCGGGCGCTTTTCTGGCGCGCGGCGTGGTCGCGATGCCGCCGATGTATGTCAATGTCGGCGCGTATGTCGACGAGGGCAGCATGATCGACTCGCATGCGCTGGTGGGCAGCTGCGCCCAGATCGGCAAACGGGTCCACCTGAGCGCGGCCGCACAGATCGGCGGTGTTCTGGAGCCGGTGAACGCCAGCCCGGTGATCCTCGAAGACGACGTTCTGGTGGGCGGCAACTGCGGCGTCTACGAAGGCACTGTGGTGTGTGAGCGAGCCGTGCTGGCGGCGGGCACGATTCTGACCCGGGGAACCCCGGTCTATGATGTGGTGAAGGGGCAGGTTTTGCGCGCCTCGGGAGAAATGCCCCTCGTCATTCCCGCGAGTGCCGTGGTCGTTCCCGGAGCGCGCGCCGTTACGAAGGGCAAAGGCGAGGAGTGGAAGCTAAGCGTGTATACGCCGGTGATCGTGAAGTATCGCGACGAAAAAACGGAGTTAAGCCTGGAGCTGGAGGAACTGCTCCGGTAGAGAAAGCTAGGCGCCGCGCGGGTCCGCATGATGCAGGAACGGCAGAGGAGTGCCGTTATTGGCCGCCCAGCGGAGGCTTGCGATCAGGTCTCCCATATTGGGCACGGTGACGGCTTCTGTGGGCACATACAGGCCTACGCAGTGCTCATCCCAGAGCTGGTGCACCATTAGAAAAATCAGCTTAAAGCAGGCAGGCCACTCCGTCTCCGGAATGTCGGGTCCCTGAGGATAGTCGACCACAATCCAGGCGCGGTGCTGATCCCAGGCGCGCTGCCGGGCGCTGTTGGTTTCGCGGCCTGGCGGGTGCATCCGGCGACGGCCTACCCGCAGCCCGAA
>DASXFH010000192.1:0-20278 GCA_036489655.1 Acidobacteriaceae bacterium
AGCGCCGTGGAGCGGTGCGACAGCGTGCTGCAGGGTCGGCTTCCACATTCATTGAAAGATGTGCTGTGCGGAGCGGCCGGAATTCCCGACGACGTGATCCACCAGACGGAGTGGACCCAGCCCGCTCTGTTCACCTTTGAATACGCGCTGGCAGAATTATGGTCCTCGTGGGGGATCCGCCCGGCGGCGGTGCTGGGGCACAGTCTTGGGGAGTACGTCGCGGCCTGCGTGGCCGGGGTCATGCCGCTTGAGACGGCTCTGCTGCTTGCGTATGAGCGCGGAAGGCTGATGGGGAGTCTGCCTCGGAGCGGAGGGATGCTGGCGGCCCGGATGGGTGCTGAAGCCGCAGCGGAGAGCGTTCGCCTGTTCCCCAGGATTTCAATTGCAGCGGTCAACGGTGCGAATAACGTCGTCTTCTCCGGAGATTCCCGGCAACTCTGTCAATTGCGTCAGAGGCTCAGCGAGAAACGGGTCGTGTCGCAGCCGCTCACGGTTTCGCATGCGTTTCACTCCGCGTTGATGGATCCGATTCTCGATGCGTTTGAGCGGACTGCGGAAAAGTTTTCTTATGCCGCCCCCAGGATCCCGTTCATCTCGAATGTCTCCGGCGAAGTTTGGCCTTCTGGCCTGGCGCCCGACGGCGCGTACTGGCGCCGGCATATTCGCGGGACGGTTCGCTTCGCCGAGGGAGTCTCTGCGCTTCTTGCTCTCGAGCCCTCAGTGTTGCTCGAAGTCGGCCCCGATCCGGTCTTGCTGGGGATGGCCAGGACATCGATGCCATCGAATCTTGCGGCCATCCCCTCGGTTCGCCGCGGGCAGGATGCGTGGGGCGGTCTGCAGGACGCGCTGCGGCAGTTGCATCGCGCCGGAGCCACATTGGACTGGCAGCAAGTCTACCGGGGGCGCCACTGCCATAAGCTTTCACTGCCCACCTATCCGTTTCAGCGGCAGCGTTACTGGCCCACGGAGAAGCCGAAGGCCGGGCCACCCACTCCACAGGCGGAGCGACCAGCCGCGGGCCCTCAGCTTTACAGGGTGGTGTACGAAGCTGAGCCAACATTGCCTGCGCCCGCACAACTTCTGTCCCTGGCGTCGGCAGCAGTGGAGAAGGCAGTCGGAGAACTGAATCTTGAAGTTCTAAGTGAGTCGTACCGGCAGTTCATGCCCGAGGTAAACCGTCTGTGCGCGTTCTACATTGTCCAAATGCTCACGGATTTTGGGCTGAAGCTTGCGCCGGGTGAGCCGATTCCTGCGATCGAGGGCATCAGCCCGGCGCACCAGAAGCTGCTGTCGTGGCTTCTGCGCATCCTCGAAGAGGATGGAATGCTGCGGCGCGAGGGAACGCACTGGAGGGTTGGATCTCTGCCGGACGTCGATCTGGCCGGGGAGGAAAACCGGCTGTCCTCAGCGTTCCCGCAGTTTGCGGCAGAGCTGGAATTTCTGCATCAGGCGAAGCAACTGGCAGCGGTTCTTCAGGGGCGGATTTCCGCGCTGGAGGTGCTTTTCCCGCAGGGTTCCTTCCGACTGGCCGATCGGATTTACCGTGATGCACCCGCGGCTCAGACTCTGAATCGTGCGCTTGCAGCGGTGGTGCGTGATGCGGTTCGGAGGCTGGAGGGCAGGCGCATGGTGAAACTTCTGGAGGTCGGCGCGGGGACGGGGAGCGCAACCGCGGCCACCCTGCCCGCGTTGCCACCCGGCAGGATCGAATATTGGTTCACCGACGTTTCGCCGGCCTTCCTGGCTCCCGCGAAGGAACGGTTCTCCGAATACTCCTTCATGCGGTACGCGCCTCTCGATCTCGAGGGGGACGCGCCGTTCTCAGCCGAGTTCGACATTGTCATTGCCTCCAACGTCCTCCATGCTGCCGCAGATCTTCGCGAGACCCTGCAGCGCGTTCGCCGAATGCTTCGGCCGGGCGGTATTTTGATTGCGCTTGAAGGGACCACGGTACAGCGTTCGGCCATCGTCACGCTGGGCATGATTGAAAGCTGGTGGCGATTCAACGACGTCGGCCTGCGCAGGGACTATCCGCTGATCAGCCGCGAGCAATGGTCGCAGCTGCTCGAGGAGGAAGGTTTTGCAGCCGCATCCCTGGCCAACGACGGTCCCCTGGGAATTCTTTCCCAGAACCAGACGATCCTGATTGCGCAGCGAGACGAAGCCCTTTCCGCCCGCTCGAACCACGCCTCTCCTGCTGTGGTTGTGAAGGAACAGGATGGCAGCTCCGATCTGGTCGAGGCGCTGGGCCGGGCTGGACTGCAGGTTCATCCAGGACACGACGTCGCCTTCGATTCTCTGAGAGAGAGGGCAGGCCGTGATCCTGCCGCGGCCGTCGTTGTGGGTCTGGCCCGGAGATCGAATGACGGCAAGACTGCGGAGTGCACGCTGGCCAATGCTGCGTTCGTGCTCGATGCATTGCATTCCCTGGGTGCAGGTTCCGCGCGGACCGCACCGCTTTGGCTGGTGACTCGGGGGGCGCTGCCCGTTTCCGGAGCAGAGCCTCTGAATCTTGCGAGCAGTTGCGTGGAGGCCATGGTGAAAGTGGCAGCCATGGAGCAGCCGGAGCTGACGGTTCATCAGGTCGATCTTCCTGCCGAGGCGAGGCCTGAGGACCTGCGATGTCTGTGCCGGCTTTTACACGAGGGCGCGCCTGAGCGCGTCGTGGCGATCCGCGAGGGTAAGGTCTGGGCTCCTCGTCTGACTTCTGTTGCCGCAGAGAACGACCGCAGGGCCGCTCCGGTTTGCTTCGACGCCGGCGCATATCTCATCACCGGAGCCTTCGGCGGACTGGGTCTGCACACTGCACACTGGATGGCGAAGCGCGGCGCGAAATGCTTCTTTCTGGTCGGCCGCCACGAGCCTTCGACGGAGGCGCGTCGGCGAATCGCCGCCCTGAACGATCAGGGCGCGAAGGTATACGAGATCACTGCCGATGTCTCCCGGCCTGAAGAAGTCGCGCGTGTGTTTGAGAGGATTGCCGGCAGCGGACAGACCCTGCGGGGGGTCTTTCATGCGGCGGGAGATTATGAGCAGGGTCTTCTGTCGCAGCAGACCGTCGATTCCTTCCGCCGGGTTTTTGCGCCCAAGGTTGACGCTGCATGGTTGCTGCATGAAGCTACCCGCGGCCTGCGACTGGATTTCTTCGTTCTGTATGGTTCCGGCGCATCGGTCCTTGGTCTTGCCGGGAACGCCAACTATGCCGCCGCCAACGGTTTTCTCGACGCGCTGGCCGTCGAGCGCCGTCGCCTGGGACTGCCGGCCACCTGTATCGCGTGGGGGCAGTGGAAAGGTGTAGGCATGGCCACGCGCACAGCGGGTCCCGAACAATCCGCGAAGTTCGGACTGGGAGCCTTCTCCGCGGAACAGGGAATCGCGCTTCTGGAAGCAGCCCTGGCTGGAAGCCAGCCATCGGTAGCGGCGCTCGCCATGGACTGGCCAACCTATCTTTCTCCGGAAAAAACGCATAGCGCCTGGCGATTTTTTGAGGAGTTTGCATCAGCCCCCGTCATGCATCCGGGTCAGCCAGCGCCGGAATCCGACTGGCATTCGATGTTGGCAGAGGCGCATCTGGATCAGCGCCTCCCGCTGATCCGTCAGCGTGTCCGGAGTAGTGCGGCCCGAGTGCTGGGGCTGGATGCAGCGTCAGACTTATCCGACGATGAGCCGCTGTTGAGCCGGGGAATGGACTCGTTGATGGCGCTTGAACTAAAGAACCGTCTGCAGCGCGATACAGGGGTGAGCCTGCCGCCGAACTTCTTCTTCGAATATTCGACTATCGGGCAGGCGGTTGCGTTCCTCGTGGCGAGCATGACGGAGGTCCGCGCGAAGGCCGATCCGCAGGCCGGTTCCTCCGAATACGAGGAGATTACGTTATGAGCTTAATCACGACTCGGGCAGGGGCCGCTGCCCGCAATGCGTCCCATCGCGAGAGCAGGGAACAGGACGAGGTTCTGATATGAAAGAGATCATCGATCTGCTGGGGCGGCTTTCGGCCCAGGGCGTTTCACTCACGACTGATGGCGAGTCGCTCAAATGTGCGGCGCCCCCGGGGGTTCTGACGCCCGAGCTGCGCGCGGAGCTGGCGCAGCGCAAACCGGAGATACTGGCCTTCCTGCGCTCCTCGAAAAGCGCAGCAGGAGCCGGAGAGATGGCGTTGCCAAGCGTGGACCGCAGCGGCCCGCTGCCGCTCTCGTACGCGCAGCAGCGGCTGTGGTTCCTGTGCCAGCTCGATCCTGAGAGCCCGGTCTATAACATTTCGATCGCGGTGACTCTGACGGGACAGCTGCAGGTCGATGCCCTCGAGCGCGCCATCCGGGCAATTATCCATCGGCATGAGAACCTGCGCACCTGTTTTCTGCAGGAGAAGGGTGTGCCGCGCGTTGTCATCCGTGACGAGATTGCGTGGTCTCTGCAGCGGATCGATGCACGATCCTTTGCCGATGGGGATCCCGCAGGGCTGGCGCGATACGCTTCCAACCTGACTCTGGAGCCAATGGACATCACGCGAGCGCCTCTGTTGCGCGGTCACCTCCTGGCGCTGGGGGCGGAGAGTCACATTCTGCTGCTCACCGTTCACCACATCGTCTTCGATGGGTGGTCGATTGGGGTCTTCGTGCGCGAGCTGGAGAAGCTGTATCGGGGCTATGCGTCGGGAACGAATCCGATCCTGCCGCCGCTGGCGCTGCAGTATGTCGATTTTGCCGTTTGGCAGCGGCAGTGGCTTGGATCCGGTGTCCTTGAGCGGCAGCTGGCTTACTGGAAGAAGCAGCTCGCGGGCGCGCCTCCGGTGGTGACGTTTCCCGCCGACCGGCGGCGGCCGCAGGCGGAGATGTTCCGCGGCGCGCGGCGAAAGATGGTGATTTCTTCGGAGGTGGTTCAGGGACTGGAGTCGCTGAGCCAGCGCAATGGCGTCACGCTTTTTATGACGCTGCTTGCCAGCTTCGACATCCTGCTGGCGCGCTACACCGGCCAGGAGGACGTGGTGGTCGGTTCGCCGACGGCAGGCCGGGGCCGAAGCGAACTGGCGGATCTGATGGGATTCTTTGTCAACAATCTGGTATTGCGAACCGACCTCAGCGGCAACCCCTCGTTTGCGACGCTGCTGGCGCGCGTGCGCGAGGTCACTTTGCAGGCGTATGAGCACCAGGATGTGCCTTTCGATCAGCTGGTGCAGGCTTTGCGCCCGGAACGATCGCCGGATCACTCGCCTCTCTTCCAGACGATGTTCATCCTGCAGAACTTTCCGCTGGCACCGATCGAGATGCCTGGCCTGTTGCTGAAGCCGATGGAACTGGAGCTTTCCGGGGCGCGCTTTGATCTGACCATCGAGGCCTTCCCGAATGATGGAGCGCTGGACGTCTACTTCGACTACAACTGCGACCTGTATGACGAAGAGACGATCGCCCAGCTGCAGGCGCACTGGCGGTCGATCCTGGAAGCGGTGGTGGCCAATCCCAACCAGGCCATCGGCGATATTCCACTCCTCGCAGTCAGGGAACGCGAAAAGCTGTTGTTCGAGTGGAATCGAACCGAGGCGCCGATTCCGGACGATCTTTGTTTCCATCATCGCTTCGAGGCATTTGCCCGGGAGTATCCCGATCGAGTGGCCGTGATGGTGAACGGTGAGTGCGTCACCTATGGCGAGCTGAATTCACGCGCCGATGCGATTGCCGCGGTCCTGCGCAAGCGGGGGGCGGGTCGCGATCAGCTGGTGGGAGTGTTTCTTCCCCGAGGGGCGGATCTGGCAGCGGCGTTGCTCGGTGTGGCCAAATCCGGTGCGGCTTATGTGCCGCTCGACCCGGTTTATCCCAAAGGCAGGATTGAAAACATTCTCGAAGATGCGCGGCCGGTTGCGGTGATTACGGTAAGTGACATGCTGGATCGGCTGCCGGTTGCGGAAGAACAGACGCTTTGCCTGGACCATGATTTGGATCTCGCGGCAGAGGCCGGCGCGGCGACTTCGACGCCTTCGGCGAACCCGCAGGATCTGGCCTACGTGATCTTCACGTCGGGGTCCACAGGCAGACCCAAGGGCGTGCAGATCGGCCACCGTGCTCTCTTGAATTTTCTTGAGGCGATGCGGGAA
The DNA here is from genome assembly GCA_036489655.1 of Acidobacteriaceae bacterium. Classification (GTDB taxonomy): domain Bacteria; phylum Acidobacteriota; class Terriglobia; order Terriglobales; family Acidobacteriaceae; genus Palsa-343. The sequence continues at coordinate 6,089 of DASXFH010000192.1, forward strand.
GAGCCGGGGTTTACCGAGAAGGATGTTCTGCTGGCGGTGACGACTGTCTCCTTTGATATTGCGGGGCTGGAGCTTCTGCTGCCTTTGTATGTCGGCGCCACGGTGTGTATCGCCTTGCAACCGGGCGACCCTGTGGCTATGCTGCGGGACCTCGACCGTTATCGGCCGACGATGATGCAGGCAACGCCCGCGACCTGGAAGCTGCTGCTGGCCGCGGGATGGCAGGGAGATTCGCGACTGAAAATACTGTGCGGTGGCGAGGCTCTGGAGCCGGGCCTTGCCGAGGCGCTCCTGGTTCGCTGCGATGAGCTGTGGAACATGTACGGGCCCACCGAGACGACCATCTGGTCGGCAGCCTATGCGGTGCGCCGGCTCGGGACCGACGCGATTCCGGTTGGCCGGCCCATCCGGAACACGACTTTTTATGTCCTGGATGGAATGCGGCAACCGGTGCCCCAGGGGGTGGTCGGCGAGCTGTGGATTGGTGGCGAGGGGCTGGCACGCGGTTATCTGCATCGACCGGATCTGACGGAGGAGCGCTTTGTGGTGTGTCCCTGGGCGCGGGGCGAGGAGATGCGGATGTACCGCACCGGCGATCTGGTTCGCTACCGCAGCGACGGCACTCTCGACTTCCTGGGTCGCGCTGACTTCCAGGTGAAGCTGCGCGGATTTCGGATTGAGCTTGGCGAAATCGACAACGCCTTGCGCCGGGCAGACCGGGTTGCGGATGCAGTGACTCTGCTTCGGGAAGATGACGGCGAGAAGAAGCTGGTTGCGTATGTCGAGACTGTTGGCCAGGCGCCTTCTCCGGCGGCGTTGCGCGATCGCCTGCGCGAAAACCTGCCGGATTATATGGTTCCCGCAGCCTTTGTCTTTCTTGAAAAGCTGCCGCGGCTGCCCAACGGGAAACTGGACCGTTCGTCCTTACCCAAACCAGCGACGTTGAAGAGAGAGGACGAAGGATTCACGGCTCCGGCTGCGGGAATGCAGCGGATCGTGGCTGAAGTGTTGCAGGAGGTGCTCCAGGTCGATCGGGTGGGCGCCGATGAAAATTTCTTCGATCTTGGAGCGCATTCGCTCCAGATGGTGCGCGTGCACGCAGCGCTGAATCAGCGGATGGAGAGACCGATTCCGCTGGTTTCATTGTTTCAGTACCCCAACGTGCGTTCGCTCAGCGGCTTTATTGAGCGAGCGGGCGTGGAGGCTGCCACGAACGGACAGGGATTGAGTCGATGAACCGAAGCCGAACAATAACGGGTATAGCGCTGACCGGGATGGCGGGAAGATTTCCGGGAGCCGATACGGTGCGCGCATTTTGGCGCAACCTCGTCGAGGGCCGGGAGTCGATCCGCCCCGTCTCAGACGAAGAACTGCAGGCTGCCGGCGTGGATCCTGTTTTGATCGCCAACCCTGATTATGTCCGAGCCGCCAGCCAGGTGAAGGACCCGGAGTTTTTCGACGCGACCTTCTTTGGGTTCAGCGCCAGGGAAGCCGAGATCATCGACCCGCAGCAGCGCGTATTCCTGGAATGCGCGTGGTCGGCGCTGGAAGACGCAGGCTGCGATCCCTCTGCATTCCCGGGTGCGATCGGCGTGTTCGCAGGAGCTGGGTTGAATTCCTACGCTCCCGTCAACCTGATGAGCCGTCCCGAACTTCTGGCTTCGGTGGGCTGGTATCAGGCGATGGTTTCCAATGATAAAGATTTTCTGTGCAGCCGCGTCGCCTACAAGCTGAATCTGCGGGGACCGGCGGTGGGGGTCCAGACGGCCTGCTCCACTTCGCTGGTTGCCGTGCAGATGGCGTTTGAAAGCCTGCTCCGCGGCGAATGTGACATAGCACTGGCCGGCGGCGTATCGATCCCGATGCCGCAGACACCCGGCTATCTCTATACACCGGGAATGATCTTTTCGCGCGACGGGCATTGCCGCGCGTTTGACGCGGAGGCTACCGGGACGGTTCCAGCAGGAGCCGCGGGCGTGGTCGTACTGCGGCGGCTGGAGGATGCTCTGGCCGAGGGGGATAACATCTACGCGGTTCTGCGCGGAGCTGCGGTGAACAACGATGGCGCGGCGAAGGTTGGCTATTCGGCGCCCAGCGTCGAAGGGCAGGAGCGGGTCATCCGGAGATCGATGGAGATGGCCGGCTTCGATCCGGCTTCGGTGCGTTACGTGGAGGCACACGGGACGGGCACCGAGGTCGGCGATCCGATCGAAGTAACGGCGCTGGTGCGGGCGTTTGGATCGGCGGGGGACAGCGCCCGCCGGTGTGCTCTGGGAGCACTGAAAACGAATCTCGGGCATCTGGATGCGGCGGCCGGCGTTGCCGGACTGATGAAGGCCGCGCTGGCCCTGCGTCATCGGGAGATTCCTCCCACGCTGCACTTCACGCGGCCCAATCCGCTTCTGGAACTGGAGAAGACGCACTTCTACGTCAATACGGCAGTCGAGGCGTACGAGGGGCCGGAGCCGTTTCGAGCCGGCGTCAGCTCATTCGGCATCGGTGGAACCAACGCGCATGTTTCTCTGGAGGAACCGCCGGTGCTGGTTTCCGGGGATTCCGGTGGAAGCGAGCTGCTGGTTCTCTCTGCCAGGACTCCGGGCGCGCTCGATGCCCGCATGGAGCAGCTGCTGGAGTTTCTGGAACAGGGCTCCGATGTGAAGATGGCGGATATCGCGTCTACCCTCGCGGCCGGACGCCAGCCTTTCCGCTGCCGCCAGGCCCTGGTAGCGCGCGATCTGCCCCATCTGCGGGAACTGCTGCAGAGGGGAGCGAGCCCGTCGGAGATCCGGAAACTACGCAACGATGAGGCTCCGGCGGATCCGGCGAAGGTTGCATTCCTGTTCCCAGGGCAGGGTGCGCAGTTTGTCTACATGGGCCGGGATCTTTACGAGACGGTGCCGCTGTTTAGGGAGATTGTCGATCGTTGCTGTGACGTGCTGAAGCCGATGCTGGAATTCGATCTCCGAACCGTTCTGTATCCGAAGCCGGGCGAAGAGGCGGAAGCCGAGCAGCGGCTGCGCCAGACATCGATCACTCAGCCGGCACTGTTCACCGTCGAATATGCGACTGCTCAGTTGTGGATGCAGTGCGGAATTACGCCATCGGCGATGATTGGCCACAGCATCGGCGAATACGTAGCTGCGTGCCTGGCCGGTGTCTTCTCGCTCGAGGATGCACTAGCTCTGGTCGCGGAGCGTGGCCGCCTGATGCAGTCGCTGCCGGGCGGTGTGATGCTGGCGGTGAGCCTGTCGGAGTTCAACCTGACACCGCTGCTGCCGGCGGCTGTCTCGATTGCGGCGATCAATGCGGACAATCAGACAGTCGCTTCGGGAGCGGAAGTGGACATTGCGCAGCTGGAAGCAGTGCTGCAGAAGAAAGGGGTTCGCTTCACCCGGCTGCGCAGTTCTCATGCGTTCCACTCTCCCATGGTGGACCCGGTTGTGGAGGAATTTGTCGCGCGAGTCGCTCAGACTCGCCGCGGCGCGCCCTCCCTGCCCTGGCTCTCGAATGTTTCGGGAACCTGGATCACCGCGGAAGAGGCGACGGACCCAGCTTATTGGGGAACCCATCTGCGCCGGACGGTACGGTTTGCTGACTGTGCGCGCGTGCTGCTGCGGGATGCTGAGGCCATCCTGCTGGAAGTGGGTCCCGGGGAGACGCTCAGCTCGCTGGTTCGCGCGCAATCCGGAACGAAGCGCGCGGTGATCTCGTCCATGCGCCACGCACAATCTGCGGAAAACGACCGCGAGCACTGGCACGCGGCTCTGGGCCAGATGTGGATCCGCAACGCGCCGGTGAACTGGACGGGCGTATTTACCGGGCAGCGGCGGCTCAAGGTCTCTCTCCCGACCTATCCGTTTGAGCGGCAGCGCTATTATGTCGAGCCCGGGAAAAAGGCTTCCGCAGTCGCAGAATCCGTGGCTGCCGAGAAGAAACAGGATCTGGGCGACTGGTTTTATGTTCCTTCGTGGAAGCGAATGCCTCCGGCAGCGCCCACCCAGGTGGAAGACGACGCTGTCACTCTCGTCTTTACGGGCAACGATCCAATGGCGGCGGCTGTAGTCGGCGGCCTGCGAGCGAAGAGCCGGGTCATCGAAGTGCGCAATGGCCAGGCCTTGCGGAACACGGACCCTGCAATCTGGGAGATCGATCCGGACAAGGCGGAGGATTATCAGCATCTCATCAACGAACTGCAGACCGGAGAGCAGTGGCCGGCACGAATCGTCATTATGGCCGGGGCAGAGGGAATCGACCGCGGTGTTTCTCGCGCCCTGTTTCTGGTGAAGGCGCTGGGCAATTCGCGGCGGGACGATCCCATTGCCTTCACGATCGTGGTGGATCGCGCCTGGAGCGTGATCGGGGAACAGATCAGCTCGGCAGATGCAGGCGCGCTGGCGGCATTTTGGCGCGTGGTTCCGCTGGAGATTCCACCTTGCACCGTTCGTGTGGTGGATGTGGAGATGCGGAACCCGAACGCTGCCGCACAGGTCATTGGGGAAGTTCAGCGCGGCGGGACGGCCGAGACCGTAGCCTGTCGGGGAACCGCGCGATGGCAACCGGTCTATGAACCGGTTCATGTGGCGGAGCCGGGTAAGAAGTTGCCCGGCGTGCTCTCCCTCAGGCCGGGCGGCGTGTACCTGATCACTGGCGGCACAGGGGGTATAGGGCTGGTGCTGGCCCGACACATCGCGCAGAAGACCCAGGGTCTTCTGGTGCTGACCGCGAGGACTCTCATGCCACCGCAGGAGGAGTGGGACGCGCTGCTCTCCTCCCCCGATACGGCTTCGGAACTGAAGGCGAAGGTGGAAGGACTGCGGTCCATCCGCGCCGCGGGCGGACGTGTGCTGACTCTGCAGGCAGACGCTGCGGACAGCGAAGCCATGCAACGAATCATGGCCCAGCTGCAACAGGAGTATGGCGCTGTGCATGGAATCATCCATGCCGCGGGCGTACCCAGCGGACGGGTTCTTCGTACGTGTACGAACGACCAGATACAGGCGGTGCTGGCTCCGAAAGTCAAGGCGGGTGAGTGGATGAGTGCCTGCCTCGGCCAGCCGCAACTGGATTTTGTGCTGCTCTGCTCCTCGTTCAACGCGATTATTCCGGTGATGGGACTTGCGGACTATAGCGCGGGGAATGCCTGGCTGGATGGATTCGCGGCTATTCGGGATAATCCCCTGGGAGCGCGGGTGATTTCTGTGAACTGGGATCGCTGGCGGGACGTGGGCATGGCCGCCAACGCGAAAGTGCCGGCCGAGTTTGAGAAATTCATCCAGCAGCTCGATCGATTTGCGATTCGGCCGCAGGAGGCCACCGTCATTTTCGATCGATTGCTCACCCTGCCGATGCCGCAGATCGTCGTTTCAACGCGGGATTTCGAACTGCGCCGGCGGGAGGTGGGGAGTCTCATTCCTGAGCCGGGGCCGGCGGTGCGGCAGGAGGGGACACGTCCGAGCCAGCCAGCGCCTCACAAACATGCCCGCGAGGACGCGCAGGACGAGGTGGAAGCGGCTGTCATGGAAATATGGGAAGAGCTTCTCGGAGTACCGGCGGGCCGGCACGACAACTTTTTTGAGTTAGGAGGGCACTCGCTGGTCGGTACCCAGGTTCTTTCCCGCATTCGGGAACGCTTTGCCGTGAGCCTTGATGTGCGTACCGTCTTTGAAGCGGTGACACCCGCGGAACTGGCCGAGCGAATTCGCTTAATGCGCTGGGCGCTGAATCCGACTCAGGACGCGGTGACGGCAGGGCAGCGCGAGGAAGTGGAGTTCTGACCATCGACTCTTCCTGCTCCTGCTTAAAGGGAGATGGATTGCAGGGTGTACTCGGAGTCTCCCGCGGCGAGTGCCGCGAGATGTCCCGGCTCGGCTTCCAGGCTGCGACCAAAGAGGACAGCGTCGGCCAGCGGATTCGAGCAACGCATCTCGGAGTGCCCGCTGTCATTGAATGTAACGTGAACTTCCTTTGGAGATACCGAGAAGCCCGTTCCGATACATTTCAGGAACGCTTCTTTATGGACCCAATAGCGGAGAAACGCGTTCCTCCGCTGAGCGAAGCTGAGGCGGCTTAGACCTTGCGCCTCCACATCGGTGAGGCATTCCGCTACCAGCCCGTCGAGATCGAATTCCCGGCTGAGGTCCTCGACATCGATCCCCAGGCTACCTTCCGCAGCCAGTGCGATTTGCAGGGACTTCGCCGAATGCGACACGTTGAAGGAGACTGTTCGCGAAGCACGGCTTGCCGCCTGGTCGATGGCGGGCTTTCCCTGCGCGCCGTACGTGAAGCAGAGATTCTCCGGCAGGCACTTGCAATAGGCCCCCAGAATCATACGCAGCCATGCGCGTCCCGCGATGAACGCATTGCGATGCTCCGGAAAACGGAACTTGTCGGCGCGGTCTCGCTCGTCGGAAGACAGCAGTGTCCTTAGGTCGCCCGCCAGTGGACTCAGCGTGGAAAGCGGTGTCCGCCAGACCTGGATGGTACGGGTCAGGAGCGGCCTTAGTGCAGCGATAATTCTGGCTCGCAGTTCATCAGGGGTCTTCAGCGGAGGCTTCTCCTGGGCACGATCGATTCCCAATCGCAATAACCCACGGCCATTCTACGGCGACGGCGTCGAGGTGAATCTTCCCGGGCTATCGGTGGCGCACACCTACTGCAGGCCTTCAATCGCAGCGTCCGCACTGACATCGACGGGGACTTCTTTGCCGACGCGAAGGACGAAGGTACTGGGGTCCTTCATTCCCCACCGCACGTAGGGCACGACGAAGTGGGTCGTCAGATGGACTTTCGTCGGGTTCGTCATCTGCGCGGAGACCACCAGGCGCAGTGGATGATCGTGGCCGTGAATGGTGAATGTGCCGTCTATAGTGATCTGCTGTACAGGTCCGGGGTGCGGGGCGCCGGTGACCTTCTCCGGATGAAAAATGGCTTCGGGATAGGTCTGGGACTGGAGGATATCTTTCCTCATCCTGCGGTCGCGGGCCGCATTGCCGCTGTCGCCGCTGTCCAGGTCAACCAGCAGTTCGCCCTCGGCCGCGCCTGTGGCGGGGTCGAATGCGACCAGGCCTCCTTTGAGCTGGAAGCTGCCGTGAACCGTGTGCAGGACATCGTTGAGAGTCCAGCGAATCCGGGTCTGAGCGGGATCGAAGTGCACCGTGATGTTGCGGCGCTGAGTCTGAGCGGAAAGCAACGGCAAAGTGCCGAACAGCAGAGCCCAAACAATGGCGGTTTGAAACAGCAGTCGAGGTCTCATGCAAAGGGTCATGCGAAGCGCGGGGCCAGCAGGAGTGCACCCAGTTCCGCGCCGTAACGCAGCGCAAAGCGTGGCAGGGGACGGTCGCCAACATGGACAGCGAGTATTTCGCGGAAAAGCTGCGGGCGGCTTGCGAAAACGTTGAGAACTCGGTCGCGAAGGGTCGGGAAGCGATCGAGCAACAGCATCAGGGCGGCCATGCGCTGTGGGAGTGCAAGAATCGCGGCGTGGCGCGCGTCATAAAGATCGAGAGTTCCCGCGGTTAAGGAGTCGGCGAGCAGGAGCGCCTGACGGAAACCCAAAGCGAGGCCCTCACCGGTGATGGCGTCGACGGATCCGGAGGCGTCGCCAATGAGGGCGACGTTGCCACGACTGACACGACGCAGCCGCCGGGTGAGGGTGAGCGCGCCGCGTTCGGGCGTCGTCCTGTCAGATCCGGCCAGCTTGTTCTGAAGACTGGGCAGGCTGGCCAAAATTTGCGCCAGGCGCACGCCGCGATCGCGGGTAACGGCGGCGACGCAGACCTCATTGGCCCCGACAGGGGTGATGTAGGCCTGACCGAGCCGGCCCCAGTGGATTTCGACATAAGGGCTCCAGGGCGCGACGCAGAAATGCGCGCGGAAGGCGAAACGGCGGCTGCGGAGAGAAGATGCATCGAGGGCGGCCCAGGAGCGCACGCGGGAGGCATGGCCATCGGCACCGATCAGCCAGCGATATGTGCACGCCCGTCCTGCGATTTGTGCCGGTTGCTGTGGCGTGACAACAACGGGCGACTTCCAGGCGAAGCGAACGCCAAGCGCTTCGGCACGCTGGAGCAGAAGGCGGTGCAGGACTGGGCGACGCACGCCCAGACCCAGGCCCTGGGGGAAAACTGCGTCTGCGCTGTTGCGCAGTCCGGCGAAGCGGATACCCAGGAATTCTGCTCCGTGCTCCGTTGTCAGCTCCACGCCCAGGCGAGCGAGATCGCGACGTGAATCGGGCATGAGGCCTTCGCCGCAGGGCTTGTCGATAGGCGGTTCCAGTGCATCCGCCACCAGAACATCCGCACCGCGCTGGCGCAGCGCAATGGCGGCGGAGAGACCGGCGGGGCCGCCGCCGGCGATCAGAACGTCACAAATGAGTCCCAGCACCACACTCCTCACCACTCCAGAAGCAGCATCTCCGCGCAGAAGCCGGGGCCCATGGCAGCGAGGATGCTGCGGGTGCCCGGTGCGGGACGCCGGTGTTTCATAATTTCATCGAGAACAACGAGAACCGACGCAGAGGACAAATTGCCGACGCGGCGCAGCGCCTCCCAGGAGACGTTGAGTGCCTCGCGGGGCAAGTCGAGGGCTTCGGCCGTGGCCTCGAGCACCTTCGGACCGCCGGTATGCATGATCCAGGAGCCGATGTCGGCGCGGGTGAGCCCCTGAGCAGCGAGAAACGCATCGACATCGCGGCCAAGATTCTCCCGCACGACCTTTGGGACGTCGGGGGAGAGAACGATCCGAAAGCCTTTCTCAGAGATGTTCCAGCCCATCACGTCTTCAGTGTCCGGATAAAAGATATTGTGGCTGGCGAGAATGCGTGGGCCGTGGCGGGGAACGTTCGCGCCGGCAACCAGGACGGCGGCGGCGCCATCACCGAAGAGTCCCGACGAGATGAAGTTCGCCACGGAGACATCCTCGCGCTGCCAGGTGAGCGAGCAGAGCTCAACCGAAAGCAGCACGGCGATCCGATTGGGATAGGCGCGAACATAATCGGCGGCGCGGGTCAGGCCGGCGGCGCCGGCGACGCAGCCAAGGCCAAAGATGGGGTTGCGGCGGATGTTGGGCGAAAGATGCATCCGGTTGACCAGACGCGCGTCAATCGACGGGCTGGCGACGCCGGTGACAGTGACAAAGAAAATGGCGCCGATGTCCTCACGACGAAGCCGCGCCATCTTCAGCGCGCAGTCGATCGCGCGTTCCCCCAGTTCCTGAGCGACCTCAATAAAGACGTCGTTGGCTTTGCCCCAGGTATCCAGGGCGGCGTACTGGTCGAGAGGACGCGAAAAGTAGCGGCCGTCCACGCCGGTGCGTGTGTGAAGCCGTTCCAGAACAGCTGCGAGTTTTTTATCGTTTCCCCAGAACGCCAGCAGGGCATCGACGACTTCACGCTGGCTGTAGTAATGCGGCGGAAACGCCGTGGAAGTAGCAAGGATATGCATGCAGTTCTCTTTGGTCGAGATGTTTTCCAGCCGGCCAGAGTCGCAAAAAGAATAATTCGGCGGCCATTGTTGTTCATTGGACTCGGCCCGGACGCTGAGGTTGTTTCAAGTTACACAGATGTAAGGAGATTGTCGGACCGGCTGGAGGCCGCGAGCGGGATCTCCACGACGATTTGAGCGCCTCCCCTGGCACCATTGCGGGCTGTGGCGCGACCCCCGTGGACGACGGCGACAGCGCTGACGAATGCCAGACCCAGACCGTGTCCCTCAGAATGTCCTCCTTTGACGAAACGCTGAAAAACGCGGGGCAGCAGGTCGGGCGCGAATCCCGGGCCATCGTCTTCCAGTGTGATGCGGGCGGCGCCATTTTCGGAGGAGACAGCCAGAGAAACGCGGGCGCCCGAACCGGCATAGCGCAGCTCATTCTCCATCAGATTGGAAAGCATGCGATTGCAGAGAGGCACATCGACCTGGACCTGTGCCGGAATTGTGGCGGAGACGGCGAGGCGTTGCTGACGCTCGGCCAGGGCTGGTGCGTAAAGCTCTGCCACGCGGTTGACTAAGTCGCTGAGGTTGACGGGTTCGCGATGCAGACGCAGAGCGCCGGCCTCGGCCTCGGCGACATCGAGTGAGGTAGTGATGACCTCAGAAAGGCGGTCGAGATGCTCGATGGCGCTGGCCACCAGTTCGGCCGCCTGATGCCGGTCATCGAGCGACAGCGCAATTTCCAGGCTGCCGCGGACTGAGGTGATGGGGCTCTTGAGGTCGTGAGCCACGGAATCAGTGAGCGTGCGGAGCTGGTTCACCGAAGCGGAAATGCGGTCGAGCATGTTGTTAAAGGTACGCGCCAGGCGAGCGACTTCGTCCTGTTGTCGCCCGGCGGGCACGCGTGTGCTGAGGTCTCCGGGGCGGATGCTGGCCGCGGCACCGGTGATGGCATCGACGCGTTTGAGCATGCGGCGCAGGCCGAAGAGCGTCACCAGAAATCCGAGGGCGACCATGAGCACCCAGCCCAGAAAGAAGCGGATGAGGAGCCGGCGAAGCAGGGCGATGGCTCCGGAATCAAGCAGGCCAAGATAGAGGCGGCCGGGTCCGGGGTGCATCGCGACAGACACTACCCGGAAAGGTACCCTCCATCCCGGCACTCGCAGCGAAACCGGACTGCGTGGTGGAATTCCCGCCTCCTTCAGTGCGTTCAGGAATGCCTGGCTGTCGTGGGGACCGACCCAGACCGGGGGATGGCTGGGGTCACCGGTCAGAGCAAAGAAGACGGTGTTTCCGCCCACATGCTGGCCATTGCTTCCCCAGGAGACTTCCTGGCTGGCGAGTTCGGCGACTTCCTCGACAATGCGGTCGTAAAGGGAATCGCGCGGCGTGTTAAGGGCCACCTGGCGGAGGGTTTCGCTCTCGCCCATCAGCCAGGAATCCCCGCGATCGCGAATCGTATGCGCCACCATGATGTACATCACCCAGAAGATGGCGGCGCTGCCGGCCGCGAAGACGAGGGTGCTGCGCAAGGCCAGACGCCAGGCGGCAGTGCGATAAAAAGAGGTGCTGACGCGACGAAGCATGAGTTGAGGCTAATCCCGCAGGAGGTAGCCGACCCCTCGAATGGTGCGGATGAGGGGCCGATCGGATTCACGATCCACTTTATTGCGCAGACGGTGAATGTGCACGTCCACAATATTCGTGGAGGTGTCGATGCGCATCTTCCAGACGTGGTCGAGCACCATCGCGCGCGTAACGACGCGGCCGGCGTTGCGGCAGAGATACTCCAGCAGGGCGAACTCCTGCTGGGTGAGTTGGAGCTCAACCCCGGCACGGCGGGCCTCGCGGCGGATGAGGTCGATTTCAAGGTCGGCGACGCGGAGGCGAGTGGTTTCGGTTTGGCCGGGCGTACTGCGGCGCAGCAGAGCGCGCAGGCGGGCCTGCAGCTCGGCGACCGCGAAAGGCTTAGTCATGTAGTCGTCGCCGCCCTTTTCAAGACCGAGGACCCGCTCATCGACGGAGCGGCGGGCCGAAAGGATCAGGACGGGCGAAGTGACGCCCTGGGAGCGAAGGCGCTGGATGAGATCGAGACCGTCGATGTCCGGCAGCGTGAGGTCTACGACCAAAGCGTCGTGGACGCCCTCAAGGGCGAGCTTCTCCGCCTGGCTGCCCTGGGCGCAGGCGTCAACGCGAAAGCCGGACTCGGCCAAGGCGCGGGTCAGGAAGTCCCGAATGGTGGTGTCATCTTCGACAACGAGCAGTCGCATGCTGTCTCCTCAGATGCGCGCGGCCCTCGCCGCCAGCGCCAGGGCATCCTGCCAGAAGCGTGTCGACGAGTGAACCAGCGCAAGGACCTGGTCGATGGCGGAGATGAACCGGTCCAGACTCTCCGTCGAGGCGTTGAGGGGAGGAGCGGCTTTCAGCACGAGGAAATGGTTGCCGCAGATTTGGGTGAGGATGCCGTGGTCGCGGAAGAGCCGCATCACCAGCATCTGGCCAAAGAGGGCCGGGTGTACCTTCCGGAACGCCTGGAAGGAAAGGCGCAGGGAAAGCGAGCGGGGCGCTCGAAACTCGATACCGGTGAAGAAGCCCATGCCGCGAACCTCAGCGACCATCTCATAAGCGCCGAGGACGGAGCGCAGGCGTTGCCGGAAGTCTTCGCCTGTGACGCGAGCGCGTTCGGCAAGGTTCTCCTGGCCGAGAACATCGAGCATAGCCAGGCCGGCTCGCATGGCCAGACTGTTTTCGCTGTAGGTCGAGGTGTGAACGATGGCCCGGCGAAGGGAGCCATAGACGCTGCCGTAGATGGCGTCGGACATGAGGACGGCGCCGCTGGGGATAAGTCCGCCGCTGAGGGCTTTCGCCAGAATGACCATATCGGGATCGAGGCCATAGTGGTGGCTGGCGAGGAAAGCTCCCGTGCGTCCGAGGCCGGTCTGGACCTCGTCCAGAACAAAAAGAGCACCGTATTTGCGGCAGAGGGCCTGAGCCGTGGCCAGGTAATCCGGTGCGGGGACGAGGATGCCGCCTTCCCCCTGAACGGGTTCGAGGATGAGAGCGGCGTACTCTTTTGTGGCGAGCTGCTGTTCGAGCGCGGTCAGGTCGCCGAAGACAGCGAATTCTACCCCGGGAAGGAGGGGGCCGAAGCCTTCGGACCAGAAACCATGGTCCATCAGGCTGAGGGCGCCGCAGGTCAGGCCGTGAAAGGCTCCGCGCGCGGCCAGCAGACGGTTGCGACCGGTGTGCGCGCGGGAGAACTTGATGGCGGTCTCCACACCCTCGCTGCCGGAACTGCAAAAGTACACCTTGTGAAGGCGGCCTCCCGCACGCTGGCAGAGTTGCTGCGCGAGCTCCCCGGCGCTGGCGGCCAGATGGCTTTGCAACATCGAGGGGCCGCGGCGGTCCAGCTCCTGATGCAGTGCTTCGACGATGGCGGGGTGATTGTGTCCGGCGTTATAGACGCAATACCCGGAGAGAAAATCGAGGATCAGGCGGTCGTCGGAGGTGCGCAGCGTCTCGCCGCGACACTCGACATAGTCGGCATCCATATCCAGCAGTTGCAGCAGCCTGGCCCATTGCGGGTTCACATACGCGGTGTAGGCGCGGCGGCCCGCAGCGGTCTCCTGGACCGCGACATCCATAGCACTCATGCAGGGTTCTCTTCGCTCAAGATTACTCCCGCGTCCTGGCCTGGAACTTGCTCGCGGATTACAAACTGGTCATGCTGTGAGCGGCTTTTAGTTTCGTGATTGGACGGGCACCGGCGAAAAGTGTGAGCGGGATGACGGTGCGAGGTCCAGGGCGTTGCGGTCCGGCCTGCTACTCGGGGAATGGAGTTTCAGCGGACCACGGTCGCCATGGGGACCGTCTTTCCCGTGTCCGCAGCTTTCTCCGCGGCTTCGGCTGTGTGCGCAATGAGGGTGGCGATGGTCATCGGACCGACACCGCCGGGAACCGGCGTATACGCGGAGCAGCGGTCGATCACAGCCGACAACTCAATGTCGCCGACGCCTCCCGGATGATAGCCGGCATCGACGACCACGGCGCCATCGCGGATCCAGGAGCCGCGGATGAACTCGGGCTTGCCGACTGCGCCGACGACGATCTCCGCGCGTCCGACAACGTCGGACAGGTTCTTCGTACGCGAGTGACAAATGGTCACCGTCGCATGGGCGGCGAGGAGCATCATGGCCATAGGACGGCCAAGAATCGGGCTGCGTCCGACAACCACAGCCTCGCGTCCGACAAGGGAAATGTCGTAGCGGCGCAGCAGGCGCATGATGCCGGCGGGGGTGGCGGAGCCGTAGGCGGGCTCGTCCATAGCCATGCGGCCAAAGCCGTGCGCGGTGACGCCGTCCACGTCCTTCTCGAGAGCGATGCGGTCAAAACAGGCGCGCTCGTCAATCTGCTTCGGGACCGGGTGCTGCAGCAGGATGCCACGCACCCGAGGGTTGGCGTTCAGGTCACCGATGGCGGCGAGGAGTTCTTCCGTGGTGGTGGCGCCGGACAAGGTGATGCTCAGCGACTCCATGCCGACGCGGCGGCAGGCATTGCCTTTCATGCGGACGTAGGTGGCTGAGGCGGGATCGTCGCCGACCAGAATGGTGGCGAGGATCGGCGGCAGGCCGCGGTTGACTTCGAGGAGCCGGTGCACGCGCACCGAGAGCTCCGCTTCCATTTCCTTTGCGTACGCTTTGCCGTCGAGAACAATCCCTGCCATACAACTAGTTTACGAGGTGCCGGGGCGGGCGCGGCGAGAGAC
>DASXFH010000331.1:0-1890 GCA_036489655.1 Acidobacteriaceae bacterium
CCGTGAGGTTGTCATCTCCGGCCGCGTCGATGGCCAGATTCATGCCTCAGAGCGCGTCGAGCTGCGCCACACCGCGCAGGTCACCGGCGACATCGTCGCCCCGCGCCTCATCATCCATCAGGATGCGGTGGTCAAGGGCACTGTCGATCTCTCGCCCTCGATTGCCATGAAGCAGCAGAAGGCGAAGAGGGAAGCGGAAGCGCAGCCTGGCGTCCAGATCGACGGCGTGCCGTCGCGCTTTGAGCCCGCCATCGCCGCCGCCGCGCAGGCCACTGTCGCTGCTCCGGCATACGCCAGCTAAAGAAAGCCCCTCCTCACACGGATTCTCCCGGGCGCAGCAGTAGTCTGCGCCCACTGGAAAAAACTTTGTAGCCACTTCAAAGCAAGGCCCCAATGCGCGGGGCCTCTTTTTTTGCGCGCGATACTTCGCTCGACCGCCCGCATCACGCGCGCGTCCATCCACGTGTCCATCAAGGACCGGATCACAGCTCCCGCGTTCTCGCCTCTGCCATGGGCACCTGCAATCGATCCACCTGCTCGCCGTTGCGGATACGCCGAAGCTGCCCTGCCAGCACCTTCTGCGGATCGTCCGGATCGCCCTCATCGTCTTGTTCCGCTGCGTCCGCGTATTTCTCCTGGATAGTGTGGTCGATCTCCGGATGTACGAAGACCTGCAGGTTTTGCAGCCCGAGGCCGATCATCATGTTCGTTGGATAGAAGCGGATGCGCTTTCCACGCCGCTGGCTGCGCCGCCAGCGCGCGCGCTGCATGTAGACGGCAAATGCAAACAGGACAAAGTACAGAGCAATGCCGGACAGCATCGCCCGTGCGACAAATTCGAAATACAGAGACACCTCCGCGGCGGCACACGCGCTGGCATAGCCGGGAGCCAGACGGCTCCGGCGAATCAGGCGAGCGTGCCGGGAGGCGGAAGGTGACTGAGGGAAAGAAGCTGAAGGAGCGGATCGAGAGGAAAGCTCTGCTCATCGACGGATGCAGCCTGCCGTTGCGCGACAACAACGCTGAAGAGCCACAGCACCGGCGCGAGCGCAACCAGGAGCAGGGAAGCGTGACCATGCTGTGGAACAAGCAGCAGCGCCAGCGCGAGCAGCAGCGCGAAAGCCGCAGCACATCTCCACCAGCGCGGATAGAGGTCACGCGTCATCTCTGCCCATTATGCCCGAAGGCAAATAAAAAGGCCCCGCAGCTTCGCGGGGCCTCGCTTATCCATGAACGGCTGCCGGCTTCCCAGGAAATGCAAGCCAGCCCCCTAGCCCTGGCAGACGACTAATCCTGGCAGACGATAGTCCCGTTCATGCCGTTGGGATAGAAGCCGCCGGCACATCTGCCTCCCCCGTAGACGATGTTGAGCACCTGCGACGTGGTCCGCGGGATGCTCAACGCGTTGCCGTCTACATCGTAGAGAGTCTTCGCGGTTGGAGGAATATCACGGGAATCGACCGCCGGGCTGGCCACGCCGTTCATGACGCAGATCAATCGGAACGACCCGGAATGTTGAGCTTCGGTGGACAGAATGGCGCCCGCCGTTGCCAGATAGGCTTTGCTGGTGATCAGTGGCGCTGCGCCGAGATATGCGCTCACGCCAACATCCTCGAACTGCCGCCCCAGTTTCATCCAGCTGGCAACGCTCGCAAAGCCATAGCCGAGTGCATTCAGGTTGATCGCGGGTTTCTTCACTGCTCTTGAGCCCAGCGCCGTACGCAGCAACTTGACATGCGCAATCTCGTCAACGCGGAGTGCAGTGGCCATCGTAGCTGCAGGGGACGAACCGAAATTCGGCACCTTGGAGCCACCCGTCGTCGGACCACTTTCGTCTGCCGATGTGATCACACCAAGTTGGACCAGCGTCGCTCCGTACGTGGACATGGC
>DASXFH010000376.1:0-62392 GCA_036489655.1 Acidobacteriaceae bacterium
CGCGGCCCCAGAATCATGCGGCTCCTCATCCGGAGGAGAAGCCGCAGTGAGCGCGTCGGGAGCGGCGAAGAAAAGGGCAGGCCTCGAGCCTGCCCTTTTCTCTTTCCTGAGGGGGGCGGAGTCGCAACGGACCGGGCCGAGGGACCTACGGAGTCGATGGGCCGTGAGGACTGTGCGGGGCGAGAGGATTGGCGGCACGGGAGGACGGCTGGTCGGAGAAGATTTTGCCGTCGCGGATGTGGACAACGCGGTGGGCGTACTCGGCAATATCGGGCTCGTGGGTGACGAGGACGATGGTGTTGCCGCGGCGGTGGAGATCGTCGAAGAGGGACATGATCTCGACGCCGGTTTTGGAGTCGAGGTTTCCGGTGGGCTCGTCGGCGAGGATGATGGAGGGATTGTTGACGAGGGCGCGGGCGATGGCGACGCGCTGGCGCTGTCCGCCGGAAAGCTCGTTAGGTTTGTGCATCATGCGGGCTTCGAGGTTGACGGCGGTAAGGGCGCCTTTTGCGCGTTCGAGCCGTTCCTCGGCGGGGGTGCCGTTGTAGATGAGGGGCAGCTCGACATTGTGCAGGGCCGTGGCGCGGGCGAGCAGATTAAAGGTCTGGAAGACGAACCCGATTTCCTTGTTGCGGATGCGGGCCAGCTCATCGTCATTGAGCTCGCTGACGAGGTGGCTGTTGAGCCAGTATTTGCCGCTGGAGGGCGTGTCGAGGCAGCCAATAAGGTTCATCAGGGTGGATTTCCCGGAGCCGGAAGGTCCCATGATGGCCACGTATTCGTTGCGGCAGATGTGCAGGGAGATGCCCTGAAGGGCGTGAACCTGCTGCTCGGAGCCCATGTCGTAGGTCTTCCAGAGATCTTCGACGACGATGATGTCGTTCAGCGAGGCGGCGGATGGAGATCCGATCTCCGCTTCGGTGGTTGTTTCTGGCGCCATGAGGGCTCCTCGGGGGCCTGCTGATGAAGTGCGGAGGGAGCCGGACACTACGGTCCGGCTCGGCTCTTTTAGGTAGATGACGAGTCGTTCTGCTGGGGCGCGGCGAGTTTTGTGTCCTGCTTGACCAGCGCGTTCTGTTTGAGGTCGCGCAGGACGCGATAGGTGCCGGTGACGATGCGGTCGCCGGGCTTGAGGCCGGTGGTGACTTCAATGTCAGTGGCGCCGGTGATGCCGGTGGTGACCGGTGCGAAGTGGACGCGGTCTTTTCCTTTGATTTTGCTGACGATGAAGACGCCCTGGACCTGAGGCGAGGCCTGGGTGGGGTTCTCGCTGGCGGCGGAGACCGTTTGTGAGCTGGCGGTGGTTTCGTCGAGGTGTTTCGGATCGCGCATGACCAGGGCCTGGATGGGAATGGCCGTCACATTGTCCTTCCTGGCGGTGATGATTTTCGCGGTGCAGGAGAGGCCTGGACGCAGCTCGCCGGAGGGGTGATCGAGGGTGACGACGACCTTAAAGTCCTTGGCTTCTTCGACGCCGCTGGTGGACTGGCTGGTGGCGACGCCGGTCGAGCGCAGGAGAGCCTGATCGCCGACTTCGGTGACGTGACCCTGGAAGACTTTGCCCGGGAGGGCATCGACGGTGATGTCGGCGGACTGGCCAAGGGCGACATTGACGATGTCGGTTTCGTCAACTTTGACTTCGGCGGTGACGACGGACATGTCAGCGATGGTCATGAGGGTGGAACCCTGGGTGTTCTGGATGCCGGGAACGACCATTTCGCCCTGGCGAACGGGTTCGTTGGTGACGATGCCGTCGAAGGGAGCGATGGAGATGGTCTGGCGGAAGATGTCTTTCTGGACGGTGAGGTTGGCCTGCTGGGTCTGGAGGTGTCCGCGGGCGGAGGCGGTGTTGGCGCGAGCCTGGGCGAGGCCGGCGCGGGCCTGGGCGAGGCTGGCGACGTCCAGATCGTAGGCGGCTTTTTTGGCGTCGAAGTCCTGCTTCGACATGACCTGATCCTTAAAGAGGGCCTGGGCGCGCTGATAGTCGAGCTTTTTCTGTTCGAGATCGGCTTCAGCGTGATCGACGTTGGCCTGGGCGGTCTTCTCGGCGGCGATATAAGAATTGATGTCGGTGCGGTAAGAAGCAATGGTGGCCTGCTGCGCGGCGACATTGGCTTCCTGTTGCACGTTTTCAATGGTGGCGACGACCTGTCCCTTTTTAACGCGGTCGCCCTCAGCCACATAGAAGTGGGTGACGCGGCCCATGGCGTTAGCGCCGACGTTGACGTAGGTCCGGGGATTGATCTGGCCGGTGGCATTGACGATGGAGACGAGGTTCTCGCGTGCGACCGTTCCCATGAGAACCCTGGTATAGCCCGACTGCGCGCGCACGATGGTGAGCCCGACCACTCCGGCGAGAACCAGGACGACAGCGACAACAATCAAAACCTTTTTCAAGAGGGTTGTTTCCTTCGCGAAGGATTACGCATATTGGGGCACACCAGTTCCCCGGATCCCTCCGGCTCCGCGTCTGTCAGCGACCGAGACCGCCGGACTGGAAGGAAACAGAGTTCCACACGTTGGACGCCCGCCGCGGCGGCCGGTTATTTGCCGGAGAAGATTTCCACGACATGATAACAAACCGGGGAGGGGAAGCTGCCCACGGATGGGGGATGACAACGTCCAAAGGACAGCAGTCTGAGCAGGAATTGCTTGAAAAGGCACGTCCCGATCTCTAGAATTGAAGGCGCCCCCCCAAGGAGTTGGTGTCGACGTATGCGCAGGACCCGTTTCTCCCTCCCTTCCACGATTCTGATCGCATTGCTGGCCGGCACCGCAATCCCGGCGGCCCATGCCCGGGTCCACACCTCCCAGGATCAGGCGCAGGACGCCCAGAACAGTCAGGCGCAAAGCTCTCAGGACAATCAGGATCCGCTGAAGAGGCCCCTTTCGGACAAGGAGCGGTTCAAGCAGCAAAGGGAGCTGAAAAAAGAGATCGGCAAGACATATCAGAAGTGGCTGAATGAGGATGTTCGCTGGATCATCACGGACCAGGAAAAGAAGGCGTTTCTGAGTCTGAGCAACGACGAGGAGCGGGACGCTTTCATCGAGCAGTTCTGGCGGCGGCGGAATCCCAACCCGGATTCGCCGGAGAACACGTATCGGGAAGAGCACTATCGGCGCATTGCGTATGCCAATGAGCACTATGCGGCGGGCAAACCCGGGTGGATGACCGACCGGGGACATATCTATATCGCCTTTGGGGCGCCGGACAGCATCGAGGCGCACCCGTCGGGGGGCGAGTACGAGCGTCCGATGGATGAGGGTGGCGGCGAGACGTCGACGTTCCCGTTCGAGGTCTGGCACTACCGGTACCTGGAAGGTATCGGAGAGAACATTGATATTGAATTTGTCGATACGTGCATGTGCGGCGACTACCACATGACGATCGATCGCTCAGAGAAGGATGCGCTGCTGCACGTTCCGGGGGCGGGCCAGACCCTCTACGAGCAGATGGGCATGGCGAAGAAAGCGGATCGCTTCCAGGGCGGGCTGGAGAATCTGGGGCCGGGGCCGGGTTCGTCGGCGAACCAGTCCAAGGAGTTCGATCGGATCGAGCAGTACGCGAAGCTGATGGCGCCCCCGGTAATTAAGTTCAAGGACATGGATCTGGCGTCGTTTCTGTCGAGCCATAAGGTGCTGAACGGGCCGTTCTTCCCCTTCGAGGTGCGGACGGATTTCGTGAAGGTGACGGACGACACGGTTCTGGTGCCGATTACGCTGCAGATTAAGAATCGGGACATTACGTTCAATACCAAGGACGGAGTGGCGCGAGGGGACGTCAGCATCATCGGGCAGGTTTCGACGATTACGGATCGGGTGGTGCAGAGCTTTGAAGATCCGGTGGAAGTCGAGGAGCCGGCGGAGCTGCTGCCGCGGACGCTGAACAACGTTTCGCTGTACTGGAAGGCGCTGCCGCTGCGGCCGGGGCGGTATCGCATCGATATCGCGATCAAGGACGTGAACAATCCGGATCACGTGGGCATATGGGCGCAGGCGATCACCGTGCCACGGTACGACGATGCGCGGCTGGCGATGTCGTCGCTGATCCTGGCGGACAAGATGGAACGGGTGCCTTCGAAGGAAATCGGCGCAGGGTCGTTCATTATCGGCAACACGTATGTGCGGCCGCGGGTGACGCCGAACGCGACGGCGCCGGCGGTGTTCCATCGCAGTCAGAACCTGAACTTCTGGATGCAGGTTTATAATCTCGGCCTGGACGATAAGAGCAAGCAGAATAACGCCACGATCGACTATGAGATTCTGAACGCGGCGACGAACAAGGCTATTCTGAATACGCACGAAGACTCGAAGAAGCTGGGCGCCAGCTCGGATCAGCTGACGCTGGAAAAATCACTCCCCCTTGCAAGTCTGGAGCCAGGCAAGTACATCGTGAAGATCAGTGTGGACGATGATGTGACGCGGCAGCAGATCGCGCAATCGGCGCCCTTTACGGTGGAGTAGACTCCGGAGAAGCCTCGGGCTGCGGCTCGAAGCGCACCCCGGCAGCCGGCAGAGCGGCGGGGTGAAGATAATTTTGGGAGACGCCAGGGAGACGATGACGCAAGTATTCGAGTGAGACAACGTTTCTCCATTTCCGGCCGGTTCCTGCTTGCTGTAGTGGTGTTGTGCGCAGCGGGAGCGCAGGCGGACGCGCAGCAACCCAACAGCCTGACCGGAGTGGTGCGGGACAGCCGGGGCACGCCCCAGATCGGGGCAGCGGTGGAGTTGCTGCGGCCCGACTTCTCGGTGATGGCGGAAGTCTTCACAGATGAGCATGGGCGGTATCGCATGGCGGCGATTCTGCCGGGCGTATACGAGGTGAAGGCTTCGGGTGCGCTGTTCCTGCCGACACTACGGGAAAATCTGAAGGTGCTGGGCGGGTCAAAGCTGGTGGTAAACCTGACTCTGAACACGCTCTATGAGGCGTTCCGGTGGCTGCCGGCGAAGCCGCGACAGGCGGATGAGCCGAAGGACGACTGGACCTGGACGCTGCGCCTGTCGGCGAATCGACCGCTGCTGCGGATGCTGCAGGATGGTCCGCTGGTGGTGGTGACGAACGGAGACGGATCGGCGCCGGCGCTGAAGGCGCGGGTAACGGTGCGGGGTGGAGAGAGCGGGTTTGGCGACGGTGGCATCCACAACGATTTTGAGGTGGAGCGCGCGCCGGACAACGATCGGGCAATGATCTTTCGGGCGGATCTGAGCCAGACAGATCAGCCCTCGCTGAACACCATGATTGGGTACGAGCAGCAACTGGCGCCCGGGCACACTTTCCGCACGATTGCGGCTGTTGAGGCGAGGCCCGATATTGTGGCCGGTCCTGGCGTGCAGGGGTTGCAGGCGATCCAGATGCGGACGGGCCAGACGATGAGCTTCGGGGAGTCGGTCCAGGCGGAAGTGGGGGACGATGCCGAGGCGATCCATCTGGGCGATTTGCTGATGGCGAATCATCCCTTTGCCAACGTGACGGTGAGGCGGGGGAAGACGGCGGTGGCTTATCGAATGTCGACGGCGCCGGGAATCCAGCAGGTGGAGGATCTGGACCGCGAGGCAACGGCGGAGCCAAGACTGGCACAGTGGAACGGCCGGCTGGTGATGGAGCAGGGTCTCCACCAGGAGCTGGCGATGGCGCGGGAGATGGGCGACACACACGTGAAAGTGACCGTGTGGCACGAGCGAATGGACAATGCAGTGATCAGCGGCGGCGGCTCAATTGCGGCCGCGGACTGGACGAGCGGGAACCTGCTGTATGACGGGTCGAGTGACCTGCTGCGCGCGACCGGTGGGCGGGTGAGCGGCAACGGGGTGATGGGTGAGATGGAACAGCGGGTGAATGGCAGCACCTGGATCGCGTTCGATGTGGCGCTGGGCGATGCTTTGGCGATGAGCGAGGTGACGCCGCGGAGCGAGAGCCTGGGCGAGGTGCTGGCCAGCATGAAGGGCCGGGAGACCGCGATGTACAGCGCGCAGGTGCGGGGCAAGGTAGCGGCTTCCGGCACGCAATGGCAGGCTTCATACCGGTGGCAGGCAGCGAGCACGCTGACTCCGGTGGATGCATTTGCGACAGGTCTTCCGGACGCTTATCTCAGCGTGGTGTTACGGCAGCCGATCCGGTACCGTCGGATGATTCCGAATGGAGTGGAAGCGCTGGTGGACGTACGGAATCTGTTTGCGGAAGGGTATCGGCCCTTCGTTTCGCGGGACGGCAGCATGCTGTATTTCGCCGAGGCCGCGCGGTGCCTGCAGGGCGGCTTTTCCTTTACGTTCTGAGCGCGGATGACGCGATGAGGCGATGCGCCGAGCCGCTGCGCAGGGGGAGAAGCGGGGCCGCGGGAACGCGATTTCCGCATGCTATAGTGAAAAAGGCGTGATCGATTTTCCGCCGCGCGGAAGCCTTCCGCGTGCCGCCACGTTCGTGGACGCGTAGCTCAATTGGCAGAGCATTCGACTCTTAATCGACAGGTTGAAGGTTCGATTCCTTCCGCGTCCACCAGTCCTCCCTGAGGTCCTTCGCTGCGCTGCGCTTCGGTCAGGATTTCGGCTGCGGGCTCGGACGCCCGCAGGACGCCTCAAGTTCGATTCCTTCCGCGTCCACCAGTCCTACATGAGAACTGGCGCTACGGAGAATAGGATTCCACGATCCCAGCCACCTTGATCGACGGCAGACCCGTGGTTGCGGAGATATATGGCACCCCGTCGGCCATGACAGCATCCGGGAAGGGCCAGAGTGTGGCCAATACTCCCTGCCCAGCGACCGTTCCGATGCCGGCAAAGCCTGGGGACCCCACGACCGCATCGATATGGCTGCTGTCGAGAGAATTCAATACCAGTTGGGTGATCGATCCGGGACCGAGGCTCAGCAGAGCCGCGGCCGGATCGGAAAATCCGGCCTGATGAACGGCAAAGCCATTGAACTCCAGGGAGTCGATCCTCGATTGCGCTTCGAAGATGATGGCAGCGACCTCGGTGCTTTCGCGCCGCACCATTTTGCAATTCTCAAGGATCAGATTCGAACCGACCCAGGGGGTGATGCCGTTGGGGGCGGGGGAAGGGCGCAGAAAACCGGATGCGTGGTTCGGCTGGTCTCCCCAGTTGAACGGCGTGGGGAAAAACGTGACGCCGCTTGCCCGGATCGTTCCGAAGCTTTCCGAGACTCCGAAGACGGTGGGGCCCGTCAGCACGCAGTTGGAGACAGTCAGGTCGGCGATGGCATTGGGGTAGCCGTTGTTGACGAACCCGATCGGGAAAGCCGCTTCAGTACTTATGCCGGTACAGTCGCTGACGGTCACATTCCGGATTCTGAAATGAACGCCGCCGGCGGTTGTATAGAGCCGCATAAGAGAAAAGCTGTTAAAAGTGCAGCCTGTGACCTTGACCCGGGAAATGTCGCCGGAGTAGCCCTCCGGGCAATTCAGCGCGATGGAATCATCTCCGGTGGCGAATCTGCAGTTGGAAATGGAAATGTCATTGGCGGGGCCGTCGAAGTGGAGGCCATCCGTAAAGGAAGGTTCGCTTTGCAGGACGCAGCCGGAAGCGGTGACGTTTCCGACGTTGGACAAACGGACGTGAAATGCGGGTGAATTCACGACCACCAGATTCTCGAGCGAGACATTGTCGAGACTGATGAGGTTGATGCTGCAGAACCAGACTTTGTCCGTTCCGTACCGCAGACCGGTGGTCGAGACGCCGTTGTGCCCGTCACCGCCATTTCCATTGATGGTGAAATTGCTCAGAGAGACGTTTCTGCCGCGCGGGGGAACGGGCCAGCCGGGGTCATTGATCTTCACCGCGTCGGGCGGTCCATTGTGGATGCCGTCGTTATTCATTCCGGATTTGAGGAAAAACCCCGTGCCGCAACCCAGCCCGGCGATGCTCCAGTACCCGCCGGCAGGGAGGAAGAGGCCGGAGATCAGGGCGCTGCCGTCGATGATGAGGGTGATGGGATTGCCGGCTGAAGCTCCCGCCATGGCGGCATTGATGCGGGGGCCGTCGTCTGTCGCAGGGCCGTCGCCGTGCTTGTTTTTTCCGGTTCTCAGGTCGCAGTCAAGAGCGCAGCCAAGTGCCGACGCGCGAATGTAGGTCATACCGGAGACCGGAGCGGGAGGCGCAGCGGGTCCGAGACACGGGATGTCCGTTTGAGATTCTGCGCAGCCCAGCAGGGACGGGGCAACGACAGACCCGGCCGCGAGCAGCCCGGCATTGAAAACAAATGAGCGCCGCGTCATCTGTCGATTGACAGAAGCGATTCGGTTGCGGTGGTGGCGCATAGACCCCTGCGAACGGAATATTCAGGCGCGTCCGCAAAACAGGCCGGATCGCAGCAACGTCGATTCAGAAAAGCATCGGTTGTCAGGCAAGAAGCAGCATCAGAATACCGCATTGACCTGCGCCCGATCGAGGGTTTTGGAGCGCCGAATTTCTTTCCGCGCGGCATCTGCCTGAGACCCTCTGGGTGGGGAGAGGGCAGGGAACCAGCTCAGTTAAACTAGCCGGGATGTCGCAAATGTCATCCCCGGACCGGTCCGAGACCACTGTCGTCACGGGAAATACGGCAAGGACCAGGCCCGAGAACCGTGCCTTCTATCCGGCGCTGGACGGATTGCGAGCTCTTGCGTTTCTGATGGTATTTTCCTACCACTATCTGGAGGTCCCGTGGGGCTGGACCGGGGTCGACGTTTTCTTTGTATTGTCGGGATTTCTGATAACCGGGATCCTGTTCGACACGCGCGATGATTCTCATCGGGTCCGAAATTTTTACGTCCGCCGAACGTTGCGAATTTTTCCGCTGTACTACGGGGTGATGATCGGGATTCTCGCGCTGATACCGGTTATGCACTGGGAGATCAGCTGGAAGTGGCTTGTGTGGCCAGCGTATATCGGAAACTTCGCGCGATTTTTTCATCCCTATGCCGATAACAGCGCTGTGCAGAAGCTGGCGGATTTCCAGCCTACGGCGGGGGCAGGATTGCACCATGTGAAGCTCTATCTTGGGCACTTCTGGTCTTTGTGCGTCGAGGAGCAGTTCTATCTGTTCTGGCCGTGGCTGGTCTTCTGGGTTCGGGATCGGCGCAGGCTTGCATGGCTGTGCGCCCTGTCAGTACCGGCTTGCCTGGCCTTGCGACTCCTGGGGCAGCATTTTCTGCCCGGGTGGATGCTGCAGGGGGAGATCCTTTATCGGCTTACACCGTTACGGCTGGATGCGTTGCTGCTGGGAGGGTTGCTTGCTCTGTTGCTGCGGGGATCTCGCCGTGAATGGTATCTGCGGATGGGGCGCCGATTATTTCCGCTGATCGCCATGATCGTGCTGGCGCTGTTGCTTGCGCGCCCCGGAACTCCGCCGTGGCACCGACCCTACACTTACCCTGACTGGAAGTTCACCTGGGGGCTGACTGCGGTCGATTTGCTCTCCGGCATGGTCATCCTGACAGCTCTGCAGGCGGGCACGGTGGTCTGCAGAGTCTTCAGCATCCGGCCACTGCGATGGCTGGGGCGCATCAGTTATGGCGCATACGTTCTGCACGATATCCCGCACCCGATCTATGCGATGTTGTGCACGAAACTGGTTCAGCATCTGACGGCGGGATCGGCACTGAGCGCACACACGATCGCGAGGGCGTCGACCCAGTTAACCGCGCTGATCGCTCTGGTTGGGACGCTGGTCCTGTCGTGGCTGAGCTACCGATGGCTGGAAAGTCCATTTCTGAATCTGAAGGAGCGCTGGACTGCTCGCGTGATCCACTAACCTCGCCGGACAGGGCCGATGGTGCCTTCACGGGGGAATGATTAAGATGTGACTGCGGGTGGACGATGGCGTCTCGATATCAAGAGGAAAAGGAGCCTAAGCGTTGTACCCGAAGCCGCACACGATCGTTGGCGAGGATGTGGCGAGAATCGCCGCGACTCCACTGCCGTGGGAGAAGCTGTTCGGAAAGACAGTTCTCATCACGGGAGCGAACGGCTTCGTCCCTGCCTACATGCTGGAGACGCTGCTGTATCTGAATGAGACAGCCCACGCTGAAGTGCGGATCCTTGCGCTGGTACGGAATCCGGAAAGGGCGATGCGGCGACTGGGGCACGTTGCCGATCGTCCGGATGTATCGATGGTGGTGCAGGATGTGCGGGAGGAGTACCGAGGGGAAAGGGTGGATTTCATCATCCACGCCGCCAGCCAGGCAAGCCCGCGTTTTTACGGTGAGGATCCCGTGGGCACGTTTGAGGCGAACGTTCTGGGAACCCGGCGCATGCTGGAAGTGGCGCGGAATTCAGGCAGCGAAGGCTTTCTTTTCTTCAGCAGCGGGGAGGTCTATGGGCGTGTCGAGAAGCCCGAGATCCCGGTTAAGGAAACCGATTACGGCTATCTGGACCCATTGAACGTGCGTTCCTGTTATGGGGAGGGGAAGAGGGCCGGGGAGACCCTGTGTACCTGCTGGCACGCACAATATGGCATTCCTGCCAGGATCGTTCGGCTGTCTCATACCTACGGACCGGGAATGGACCTGAGCGACGGTCGCGTTTTCGCCGATTTTGTGGCCGATGTGGTTGCGGGGCGGGACATCGTGATGAAGAGCGACGGGAGCGCGCGGCGTCCATTTTGTTATCTGGCGGATGCTACGGCGGCCTTTTTCATGGTTTTGCTGTGTGGAGAAGAGGGCGGGGCCTACAACGTAGGGAGCGACGTAGAAACGTCTGTGCTGGATTTGGCCGAGACGCTGGCGGGCCTGTTTCCGGAGCGACATTGCCGGGTGATACGCAAGGCGCGCGAAGGACGCGATCAGTACATGCCCAGCACGATCGCGGGAGGGCATTTCGACCTCGCCAGGATTCGGGCGCTGGGGTGGAAGCCGACAACGGGAATCGAGGAAGGCTTCCGGCGAACGGTACTGAGCTACCAATAGCGAGAGGCCCGGATTCCGGTGCCGGCTTCAGAACTCCGGAGCGCTTCCCGGTCCGCGTGCCCTCGTCAGTCCTCCAGAGGAGGAACGACCATTTCCGAGAGGAAGACTTCGCGGGGGAGAAACGGGTAGAGATCCTCCAGCGGTTTGGATCCCATGGAGCCGTCGGGTTTCATGTAAGAGGAGGCACGGGGGATGCGCTCTTCATTGGCGGCGACCATGACCTCGCACACGAGGGGGCCCTGGGAATTGAGAACCTGCTGAATTGATGCAGGGAGGTCACTGCGGCCCTCGATGCGAACAAAGGGCAATCCATAGGCGTGAGCGACTCTGTCGAGAGCGGGTAGAGTGACGCCGCTGGTCTTGTCGGCGCCTACGAGGCGATGGAAGTATCCGGTCTGCGAGGCCCGAATCGAAGCATAACCGTCATTGTTGACGATGAAGAATTTAATGGGCAGGCGGAGCCGCTCGACGGTTGCGAGTTCCTGGATATTCATCTGGAAACCGCCATCTCCATCGACGCAGATGGTTCTGCGGCCACTGGCGACGGCGGCGCCGACAGCGGCGGGCAGGCCCAGTCCCATGGAGCCGGTGCCGCGGTTGTGGAAACAGCGCTGCCCGGATTTGATCTTAAGACAGAGCAGGAAGATCTCGATGGCGAAGCCGGAGCTGCCGGGGACGATGACGTCGCCTTCCGCGAGCTGATCGCTGAGAACCTCAGAGAAGTGATACATGCTGAGTTCTCGGGGGCGATCGCGATGCTCGGGGAGGACCAGAGGATATTTCGTTTTCCACTCCTGACAGCGGGCGACCCAGTCTGTCCAGGACTGCGAATCGACCGACCCCGCCTGGCGGCTGAGCTCCTCGAGGAAAGCGCCTGCATCGGCGACGATGGGCAGGTGGATCGGGGTCTGCATCTTGCGGATTTCCGCCTCATCAATGTCCACCATGACCTTCTTCGCGCCGCGGGCGAGCCGGTCGTGGGCGTAAGCGGTCATTGCCATGTCGAGGCGGGAACCGACGATGAGCAGGAGGTCGCAGTTCTGCAGTGTGAAATTGGCGCCACGCGGGGCCAGGGAACCGGGCCGGCCGAAGCACAGAGGATGGGCATCGGGAATCAGATCCAGCCCCAGCCAGGTGGTCAGGACGGGAACGCCCAGGGTTTGGGCGACCTGCAGGAACTTTTCCGCAGCACCCGCCATGCGGATGCCGTTGCCGGCGAGCAGGACAGGGCGGCGCGCGGACTGCAGCCATTCGACGAGTTGACCCACCTGTTTGCGCAACGCCTGCGGATCGCAGGGCGGCTGCGTATCCTCCGCCTCGAAGCCGGGGAGCGAAGCCGGATCGATGTGCGCGGCCTGCACGTCGAGGGGGATATCAATCCAGACGGGTCCACGTCTGCCGGTGAGCGCCAGATGAAGAGCTTTTTCCAGGTGGTAGCGGATGCTCTGCGGGTCTTCGATGGTGACGGCATATTTCGTGATGGAGTCGACAATGGAAACGATGTCGATTTCCTGAACGCCGAGGATGCGCACGCCGCTGTTGCGCTTCAGATCTGCCCGTTTGACCTGGCCGGAGATGAAGAGGACGGGAGTGGAATCGAGCCAGGCAGCCGCGACACCGGTGACCGTATTGGTTCCGCCCGGACCGGTGGTGACCAGGACGGCGCTGAGGCGGTTGGTGACACGGGAGTCCGCTTCCGCGGCGACGGCGCAGGCCTGCTCGTGGAGGTTGCAGACGTACTGCAGCTCGGAGCAGCCTCCCAGCGAGTCGTCGAGGTGCATGGCACCCCCACCGGAAAGCATGTAGACATGCTTCACGCCGTGCCGGGCGACGAACTGCATGACATAGTCTGAGAGTTTGATCGTAGAAGGCATATTCAGGAAGGGCGCTGCTGAAGAACCTGTTCGATGACTTCGCGCAGGACACCGCAACCGCCATTGCGGGAAGCAATCCAGAGGGCTTTTTCTCTCGCGGCGGTCTGGGCATTGGCAGGAACTACGGGGACGCCAACGATTTCGAGCGCGGGCAGATCGGGGACGTCGTCGCCGATAAAGCAAACCTGGGAGAGCTGGAGGCCGCAGCGCTCGGCAAACTCCCGGACAGCAGCGGCTTTGTCCTGGCAGCCTTTATAGACATCCGTGATCCGGAGCTTGTCGGCAAAGCGCTGGACCAGCAGTTTACCGGAGTCGCTGGACTCGCCGGAAATGAGAGCCAGTCTGAGGCCGGCCTCGCGGGCAAGCGCGATTCCGGTAACGTCTGCGAAGGAGAAGCGTTTAAACTCTTCGCCATTGGTTCCCCACCAGAAGGTGCCGTCGGTGAGCACGCCGTCGACGTCGGTGGCAATCGCTCTGACCTGCTCAAACATGTCAGTTCTGTCCGCGCAGGCGGGCGATGATGGGCAATTCCCGTTCGACAACCTTCTTTTCTCCACTGCCCATGCTGGTTTCGACGAGGCGGATATCGCGACAGATGCGGGTGAGGCCGGTGGGCTCGAGGGAGGCAGCGTGATCGGATCCCCACATGGCCCGGTCGAGGGTGATATGGCGCTCCACGCAACAGGCGCCGAGCGCGACGGCTGCGACGGTGGAGGCCAGGCCTGTTTCGTGACCGGAATATCCGACCGGGACGCCGTAGCGTTCGCGCAGGGTGGTAATGGCCCGGAGATTCAGTTCGTCATATTTCGCCGGGTAGGTGCTGACGGTGTGCAGCAGGATCAGGTTGTCTTTGCCGACGACATCGACGGCATGGTCGATCTCGGCGAGAGCACTCATCCCGGTGGACATCAGCAGAGGCTTGCCGGTCGCTCGCGTATGTTGCAGGAGCGCGTCATGGGTCAGGCTGGCAGAAGCGATCTTGTAGCAGGGCGGATCAAATCGCTGAAGGAAATCGACAGAAGGCTCGTCCCAGCAGGAGGCAAACCACAGGACGCCCTGTTCGCGACAGTAGCGATCGATTTCCTCGTATTGAGGGAGGTCGAACTCTACCTTCTCGCGATATTCCATATAGGAGATGTAGCCCCAGGGAGTTTCGCGCATAAGGTTGCGCTGGGCCGGCGGGACGCAAAGTTCGGGGGTGCGCTTCTGAAATTTCACGGCATCGCAGCCGGAAGCCACGGCAACGCGGATGAGGCGTTTTGCGATATCAATGTCGCCGTTATGGTTGATACCGATCTCAGCGATGATGAAGCAGGGATGGGTGTCGCCGATGGAGCGGTTGGCAATCCGAACTGTCCTCATGAACGCGCTCCCGGAGCGATCGCGCCCGCGAGCGGTGGACGGCCTGAGAAAAAACTGGATGGCACGGAATGCCTGCCCGGAAAGATATGAGTCACGCGGATTGACCGAAGATATGCTGTTTTCTCGTCAAAGGTATCACACAGATGATGCCGGAAGGGGCGCGAGGCACAAGGTAACGGGCCGGGGAATTAGCCGGGCATGGTAAGGCCGGTGCGGGCTTCGGCATGTTCTGCCGGCGATCGCGTGACGAAGCTGCGCATCGTATCTGCGATGAAATCAAGCATGGGTCGAGTGAGCCCTGGATAAACGCCGATCCAGAAGACGTTATTCATGACGAAGTCGGTGTTGGGCAGGCTTCCAATCACTCGGTACTCGCAGCCTTCATAGGCCGGCTGACGAAGGAGGTTGCCGCCGAAGAGGAGTCGCGTGCCGATCTTCTGTGCCTCCAGGGCGCGGATCAGTTCGTCACGGCGGAAGGGGGCTTTCTCACGGATGCCGATGGGAAACCCGAACCATGAGGGGTCCGAGCCGGGCGTAGCTTCGGGCAGGATCAAAGATTCCTGGAGGGGCTGGAGAGCGGCGTGAAGGTAGCGGAAGTTCTCCTTGCGGCGCTCGATAAAGGTGGGCAGCTTGTCGATCTGTGAGGCGCCGAGGGCGGCCTGCAGATCTGTCGTCTTAAGGTTGTAACCGATGTGCGAGTAAGTGTACTTGTGGTCGTATCCGCAGGGCAGACTGCCAAGCTGCCATTCGAAACGCTTGCCGCAGGTATTGTCCTTGCCGGTGTGACACCAGCAGTCGCGTCCCCAGTCGCGGAACGATTCGATCAGCAGCTGCAGGCTGGGCTTGTCGGTCAGGACGGCGCCCCCCTCGCCCATGGTGATGTGGTGGGCGGGATAGAAGCTGATGGTTGCAATGTCGCCGAAGGTGCCGACCTTGCGGCCGTTCCATGCAGAGCCGAGAGCATCGCAGCAGTCTTCGATGAGCCAGAGGTTGTGTTTCCGGACGAAAGCGGTGACCGCGTCCAGATCGAAGACATTGCCCAGGGTGTGGGCAATCATGACGGCTTTGGTCCGGGGACTGCGAGCTGCCTCGAGCTGACTTACATCGATTTCGTAACCGGGAACGGTGACATCCACGAAGACGGGAACGAGCCGGTTCTGAATGATGGGATTGATTGTCGTAGGAAATCCGGCAGCCACAGTAATGACTTCATCGCCGGGCAGGAGGCGGCGATCACCGAGTTTGGGAGAGGTAAGCGCGCTGAGGGCGACGAGGTTGGCCGAAGAGCCGGAGTTGACCAGCGACGCGCACCGAACACCTACGAAGCGAGCGAGCTTGCGCTCAAACTCCTCGGCAAAGCGGCCGGTGGTGAACCAGCAGTCCAGGGCCGAGTCCACGACCGCACTCAGATCGGCCGCATCGATCACTTTGCCTGAAACGGGGATGGAAGAGACGCCCGGCTGGAACTCGCCGGAGGCAAAAGCCTCCTGGAAGTACTCAGAACAGAGGTTGAGGATTTGCTGGCGAAGCTGATCTGCCCGATTGGTCATCGAGGTCCGGTGAACTCAGGATACACAATCCAAAAGGCGCAGTGTACTGTAGGGAGGAACCACCCGGCGGGAGGCTGAATCTGAGTTTGCCTTGCCGCGGGGCTCGTTCCAGTGGAGAGCTAAAGGCTGAAATGAAAGCGGTTATCCTGGCAGGCGGGCTGGGCACCCGGCTCAGCGAAGAGACGGGAAGTCGTCCCAAGCCAATGGTGGAGGTCGGGGGACGCCCGATCCTGTGGCACATCCTCAAGATGTATTCGCAACATGGAATCAATGACTTCATCGTCTGCTGCGGGTACAAGGGCTACATGATCAAGGAGTATTTCGCGAACTACTTCCTTCATATGTCGGATGTAACGTTCGATATGCAGGGGAATCGGATGGAAGTGCACCAGAGCGTGGCCGAGCCCTGGCGGGTGACCCTGGTCGATACCGGCGACAATACCGGGACGGGAGGCAGGCTGCTCCGGGTAAGGAAGTATCTGGAGGGCGAAGATGCGTTCTGCATGACCTATGGGGACGGGGTCAGCGATATCGACATCAGAGCGACGATCGCGTTCCATCGAAGTCACGGCAAATGGGTCACGATGACGGCGGTGCAGCCTCCTGCCCGGTTTGGCGCCCTTGGCCTGCACGGGGATGAAATCACGTCATTCCAGGAAAAGCCGCTGGGTGAAGGGGGATGGATCAATGGCGGCTTTTTTGTGCTGTCGCCTCAGGTTTTGACGGAGATTCGCGACGAGGCCCTGATGTTCGAACGCGAGCCGCTGGAAAATCTGACAGTACGCCACCAGGTGCATGCGTATCGCCACAAAGGGTTCTGGCAGGCCATGGATACGCTCCGCGACAAACAACGGCTGGAGGAACTGTGGGCCAGCGGGAGCGCGCCTTGGAAAGCCTGGTGAGGGGCTGGCAGGGGCGCCGGGTTTTGCTGACGGGGCACACCGGATTCAAGGGCGGTTGGCTGGCGCTATGGCTGGCGAGACTGGGAGCGCAGATCCGCGGCTATGCTCTTGATCCTGCGACGGAGCCCAACCTGTTTACGGTGGCCGGAGTCGGAAGCGTACTGGAAGATGTTCGTGGAGACCTTCTGGATCGAGCGCGGCTGGAGACGACCGTGCAGGAGTTTGCCCCGGAGGTTGTCTTTCATCTGGCCGCCCAGCCCCTGGTGCGGCGCTCGTATGCCGATCCACTGGGCACCTATGCGACGAATGTCATGGGGACGGCGTATGTGCTGGAGGCGGTGCGGAAAACGCCGTCAGTTCGCGCGGTGGTGTGCGTTACGACGGACAAGTGCTACGAGAATCGGGAATGGGTATGGCCCTACCGCGAGACAGATGCCCTGGGCGGCCATGATACTTACTCGTCGAGCAAAGCCTGTGCGGAGATTGTGAGCGCGGCCTATCGCCGTTCGTTCTTTTCGGCGGGCGAACGGAACGTGGCTCTGGCGACGGCTCGGGCTGGCAACGTGATCGGTGGAGGAGACTGGTCGGAGGATCGGCTGATTCC
The DNA here is from genome assembly GCA_036489655.1 of Acidobacteriaceae bacterium. Lineage (GTDB taxonomy): Bacteria > Acidobacteriota > Terriglobia > Terriglobales > Acidobacteriaceae > Palsa-343. Next base: position 17,191 of record DASXFH010000376.1, read on the forward strand.
GGATCTGATCCGCGGATTTTGTGCGGGGAAATCGGTGCTGATCCGCCGGCCGGAAGCTATTCGCCCGTGGCAGCACGTGCTGGAGCCGGTGTATGGATACCTCCTGCTGGCGGAGAAGCTGCTAGTCGGGGAGCCGCAGTTTGCGGCACCTTTTAATTTCGGACCCGGCGACGAAGACGCGTGGCCGGTGGAACGGATTGCGGAGCGCGCGGCCGGGCTCTGGGGAGACGGCGCGAGCTGCGTACGCGGCGACGATTCCGGAGTGCACGAAGCGGGCGTGCTGCGCCTGGACGCGAGTCAGGCAAAGGTGTTGCTCGGATGGCGTTCGCGGCTCCCTATCGAGGATGCTCTGGACTGGACGCTGCGCTGGTATCGTGCCTGGCATCGCGGCGAGGCGATGGCAGCGGAGACGACGCGGCAGATCGCGGCGTACGAAGAACTCCGGAAGGTTCTGCGGGGGGGGGCGCGAGCCTGATTCTGGAGACCGGGTCCGGATTGCTGACACCCCTTTACAATAAGGGAATCCGAGCGACCAGAACCTCCAGGCGACGTTCGTCCCGGGCCGTCTCATTATTCGAAACGAGGCATTCCTGATGGCCCCAATTCCCGACGGAGCAACGCCCGTCGGCTGGCTGGAAGCGCAAACCCAACGCGTGCGGCACTGGGTGCGTGCGAAGCTCGGAATTGACAAGCCGATCGCCTTTACGATTCTGGCCCGGGCCTGGGCCAGTTTCGCGGGGCTGATTACGGTTGCTCTCATTGCGCGCTTTCTGACTCCGGCGGAGCAGGGCTACTACTACACGTTTGGCAGCCTCGTGGCGCTGCAGATCATTTTCGAACTGGGCTTTTCCTTCGTCATTCTTCAGATGGCGAGCCACGAGCGCGCGCATCTGGAGATCGCCGCAGACGGGACGATCACGGGAAATCCTGTGGGCCATTCGCGGCTGGCATCGGTCCTGCAGAAGGCAGTTCGCTGGTATTCGGTCGCGGCGCTCCTGCTGGTGGGATTTCTTCTGGCTGCCGGCGACTATTTCTTTTCGAAACATGAACAGGCGGGAGTCAGCATTCACTGGCACCTGCCGTGGGCAGCTGCTGCGATTGCCGCAGCCATCACTTTCCAGGTCGATCCAATTCTTTCCTTTATGGAAGGCTGCGGCTTTGTGGCCAACGTTGCCCGTGTACGTCTGTGCCAGGCGGCGACAGGCAGCGTGCTGGCGTGGACGTCGCTGGCCCTGCATCACGGTCTTTTTGCACCCTCGATGGTGATCTCCGGAAATGCGCTGGTGGCGCTGATATGGCTGTCGCGGCACAGCAAACTTCTGATTCCGCTCCTGCGCCACCCGACGGATGGGCACCGAGTTCACTGGATGCGGGAGGTATGGCCGTTCCAGTGGCGCATTGCCGTGAGCTGGTTGTGCGGCTACTTCATCTATCAGCTGTACAATCCGGTTCTTTTTGCCTATCGGGGCGCGGTAGAAGCCGGAAGGATGGGCATGTCGCTGAACCTGGCGAACGCACTGCAGGCGGTGGCAATTGCATGGATCAACACCAAGGCGGCGCCTTTCGGAGCCATGGTCGCACGCCGGGAATTTGCGGAACTGGATCGGCACTTCTTCGCTGCTCTGAAACAGTCCGTGGGAGTCTGCATAGCGGGCGCCATCCTCGTTCTGGGGCTGGTAATCTGGATGAGTCATCTGCATTTTCGCCTGGCGCAACGGCTGCTCGATCCACTGCCGTTAGGCATTCTTCTGCTGACGATCATCCTGAATGTCTCCGTATTCGGCGAGGCACTGTACCTGCGAGCTCATAAACAAGAGAAGTTCCTTCTGAATTCGGTTCTGGCTGCAGTTCTGATGACCGCATCAACCTTCTTTCTGGGTCGCGCGTACGGGGCGATGGGCATGGTTTCCGGCTCGCTGCTGATCGCGGTGGTGGTCGGTCTTCCGCTGGGGACATGGACCTTTGTCAAATATCGAAGGGAATGGCATGCCTGACCGTCCGTTGCTGACCATGGCCATTCCGACATGGAACCGGGCCCCTGAGCTGGCAGGCCTGCTGGAGGTGTTGCTGGGAGAGTTGCGCCATGAGCCCCGGGTGGAACTCGTGGTTTCGGACAACGCATCGACGGATGGTACCGCGGAACTGCTTGCTGATTACCAGGGAAGGGGGCTGGAAATGCGCATCCTGCGCAACGAGGCCAACATTGGCGCGGACCGTAACATCCTTCAGTGCTTCGAGCAGGCGCGCGGAAAGTATGTCTGGATTTTCAGCGATGACGATCTGATCGAGCGTGGCAGCATGGGACGAGTGATGCGGTCGCTGAGCGGGAGGGAGTACGATCTGGTCGGCATCCGGTACTACTCGTTCGCGGGTGAGTACAGGGATCATCGCAAATACAGGCCAACATCGGATCAGGAATACTCGCGTACTGAAGACCTCGCGGCTCAAATGCATGTATTCTTCACGTTCATTTCGGGCATCATCGTGAACAAGGAACGAATCGAGGCGGAGCCCCATCGACCGTTCGCATCGCTTGTGGGAACCAACCTGGTGCAGTTGGGGCCATACTTTCTCGCGCTGAATCGCCACCGCAGGAGCCTGCTGATTCGGGACCCGATCATCGCTGCACGCAGCAACGTCAGCGTGGGTTATGCTTTGTATCGCGTCTTCGGACCCAACATGCGCCGCATAGCGGACGACTGGGTAGAATCTCCCCGCGTTCGAAGTGCGATAACCGGCGGAACCTTGCGGGTGTTTTTCCCCTTCTGGATTATGCGCGGGCGCCAGTCGCATGTCTCCAGTGTGACGGAAGATCCACATGAGGTGCTGAGCGCCAGTTTCAAGGACGATGCACGCTACTGGATCTTTGATTATCCGATTTATTCGCTGCCGCTTCCGCTGGCCCGGCTATGGTTGTTTGGCATCCGTGTTACGAATAAGCTGAACAGGATCATCATGGATGCGCGGGCGAGTTTATGAGCATGCTCCGGCAGATTCCGTCGCGTGCGGCGAGGCAGAGCGGTGCGCCTGACCGGGCGATCCGACTACAGCCGAGCCGGAGGTTCGACAGCAGGTAATGGCTCTCCTGGAGTGTGTCGCCTATTATCTCGGTCAGTTTCATCCCAATCCCGAAAACGATCGTTTTTGGGGAGAGGGATTTACCGAGTGGCACAATGTCGCTCGGGCGCGGCCTCTTTATCCCGGCCACGAGCAGCCCAAACTCCCGGGCAAGCTGGGTTTTTACGATCTGCGCCTTGACGAAACTCTGGCCGCGCAGATCGACTACGCGCAGGAAGTGGGAGTCACCGCATTCTGCTTCTGGCATTATTGGTTTGCCGGTAAACGGCTGCTGCATCGTCCCCTGGACGAGATGCTGCGGCTGCAGCACCCGCATTTTCGTTTCATGCTCGGCTGGGCAAACGAGTCCTGGTCCGGAATATGGCACGGAAATCCGCATCGTGTGCTGGTGGAACAGATCTACGGTACGGAGGAAATACGGGAGCATGCGGCTCTGCTGGCCGGATATATCGATTCGGGACGCTACATTAACGTGGATGGACGATTCCCGTTTGTTATCTACAAACCCCGTCAGATCCCTGATGCGCGGACCTATCTGGGGCGGCTTCGTGAGGAAGTGGAGCGGATCAACGGAGCTAAGCTCTGTCTGATTGGAAACTGGTCGCCTGGTCGGAAGGCGGAATTTTCCGACCCCGAAGAATATGGCCTGGACGCCGCGGTAATTACACCTGCAGCCGCATATTTTCCCAGCCGAACGCTGTCGAACGCTTATCGCCTGATGTGGATGACGCTGCGCCGGCTCGGCATCGGTCCGGAGATCCTGCCCTATCGAAGTGTTACTGCAACACTGCGGCGCGGCTTCCAGTCGGTTCGCGGCCCGGCGCATGCAACGGTAGTGACAGGCTGGGACAACACCCCGCGCTCCGGCCGCCGGGGCCTGGTTCTGTCCGGGTATAATGAACGAAGTTTTCGACGGGCAGCCGCAGCCGCTTTGGCTCTCGAACGTCGCAATGCCTCGCCGCTTCTTTTCATCAAATCCTGGAATGAATGGGCAGAGGGGAATGTCCTGGAACCTCTCTTTAACGAGCGGTGGTCTGCAGGGTCGGAGCTTCGTGCGGTTCTGGACTCTTAATTCGCGAGCTTTTTTCCTGCGGGTTGCCTACTTATGCCTGGCATTTCCGCTGATCCTTGCCCTTTCCCTCCGGCCCATCCCCACGCAGGGCTCGACCAATGACACCGGCCGATACGTCGCCAACCAGGCCGAGGCCTGCGCTCTGCCGGCGCTGACGGCGGACGCTGCGCCGTCACTTCCCCAACGCGTCTTCAATGTCATCATGCGCCCGACGTGCTGGGTGCCTGTGCCGGCTGTATTTCTCTTTCTGGCGGGTATCTCGATCCCTCTTGCGCTGGTCCTGTTTGGCAGGTGGGGGCATCAGGCGTGTTTGCTGATTGCTGTCTCGGTGCTTTTGAGTACGGTCGGCTTTGAATTCGCGACCAATACATTGCGGGAGGGGGTGAGTATGATTTTCCTGCTCGCCGCCTTCGCCTCCGGGAACCGTTATGTCAGAATCGCAGCGCTGGCGGCAGCTTTGCTCATTCACGACTCCGGCTGGTTCTACGCGCCGCTGGTTTTCCTGATGGTCTCCAAGTCGCAGAAGGTCAGCATCCGAACGGTGATTCTTTGGGGGATTCCTCTGCTTGCCGGGCTGGGGTATCTGGTGGCTCTGCGATTCGCATCGAAATTTACAGGTATCTCGGGTGCTTTCGATTACTACCGCGGCAGCTACGAACTCGAAGTGTCACCCGCATTTCTGCTCTTTATCATCGCTCCTCTCTTCTTTATCTTTGCCGTCCGCTGGCTGGACAAGAGGAGTCTGATCTCGCATGAGGAGCGTCTCGCGTTCTGGTACTCGGCCGCCCTTTTGATATGCAGTCTGGTGATTTTTCCCGCGATTACTTACAGGTTCGCGATGGCCGCAATCCTGATTCAGTTGTTTTTTGTGATGCGAAGCCCCACTCTGTCGGTAAAATCGGCGGCCGCGATCTTTTTGGGGATGTTAGCTCATTTTGCGTTCTTCGCTTTTTGGGCCAAGAACGTGATGATTGTCCTGCATGGATAGGCTGGTTTCAGTCGTTATTCCAAGCTTCAAAGACCCGAAGCTGACGGATCGCGCGGTGGAGCAGGGGAAAACGAGGTTTCTCTGAAATGGTCGGGTGTGGGCGAACGCAGCAGCGGTGTAAACGGGAGATAAGGCGGGGCACGCCGTGAAAGTCGCCATTCTGGGTGCCCGGGGCATTCCGGCGCGGTACGGCGGCTTTGAGACGTTCGCGGAAAAGCTGGCCGTTGGTCTGGCGGAACGCGGTTTCCAGATGACTGTATTCTGCGAGGGTCGGGAAGGGCAGCCGCCCGCGAGGTTCCATGGGGTGGAGCTTCGTTATCACTCGGCGCCCGCGCTGGGCCCGCTGCAGACCATCGCCTACGACCTGAAATGTCTTTGGTCGGCGCGCAGGGGATTCGATGTGGTCTACATGCTGGGCTACGGTGTGGCGCCTTTCTGTGCGCTGCCGCGGCTGTGGCGCACGACGGTATGGATCAATCCTGATGGGGTGGAATGGGCGCGCGCGAAATGGAATGCATTCGCGAAACTCTATTTCCGGTGCATGGAGTGGTTTGCCGTGCGCGCGGCCAGCCGCGTGCTTGCCGATGCCGAGGCCATTGCTGCGCATCTGGAGCGGCGGCATGGGCCGCTTCGTGCCTGCTCGGTGATTCCGTACGGATGCGAAATCGTGAAGGTCCCACCCGATGCCGCGATGCTGCGGAACCGGGGCCTGGAGGCGTATGACTACTTTTTGGTGGTGTGCCGGCTTGAGCCTGAGAACCACGTGCTGGAGATTCTGGAGGCCTTCAGGAAATCTCATTCAAAGAGGCAGCTCGTCATTGTCGGCAATAACCAGGTATCGACACCGTACGTGAAGCAGCTACGGAGCGTGCGCGATCCGCGTATTCGCATGATCGGAACTGTTTACGATGCTCCGTTGCTGACGACCTTGCGCAGTTGCGCTTTTGCCTATCTGCACGGGCACAGCGTGGGGGGGACGAATCCATCGCTGCTGGAGGCGATGGGGTGCGCGAATCTAATTCTGGCCCACGATAACGCGTTCAACCGGGAGACGCTGGGTGATGAAGGCCTGTACTTCAGGACCACGGAAGACCTGGCGGCGACAATTAACGCCGTAGAAAGCAGGCCGGAGGATCTGGAGCGACTGCGGGTGGGCGCGCGCGAGCGTGCGACTGCACGCTATAACTGGAGCGACGTGATCGATCGGTACGCGGAACTGCTGCGCCAGGAAGCCGATACACCGGATGGCGGGAAAAGCAAGGCGTGTCAGCCAAAGACGTAATTCCCGGTCTCCCGAGAGGTGCATCGTCTTGTGCGAAGCGATCAGCGACCGTGGTCTTCCAGATACTTCTCGACTTCCAGAGCAGCCATGCAGCCGGTGCCCGCCGCAGTGATGGCCTGCCGGTAGCGGCGGTCCTGAACATCGCCACAAGCGTAGACTCCCGGAACCCGGGTGAAGACATAATTATGGGTTTTGACGTAGCCATCCTCGTCCAGATCGAGCTGGCCGGCAAACATTGCGGCATTCGGAATGTGGCCGATTCCGAGAAATAAGCCGGTGATGTCGAGGACCGACTCGACCCCGGTGACGGTGTCGAGCAGCCGCACGCCGGTGACTTCTTTTTGCTCGACGCCCAGGACCTCCTGAATGACGACGTTGGTCATGAACCCGATCTTCTGGTGGGCAATAGCCCGGTCGAGCATGATGCGCGATGCCCGGAAATGCTCGCGGCGATGGAGCAATGTCACCTTTGAGGCAAACCGGGTCAGGAACAGGGCCTCCTCCATAGCGGAATCACCGCCGCCGACGACGGCGATTTCCTTTCCTGAGAAAAAGAAGCCATCGCAGGTGGCGCAGGAGCTGACTCCGTGGCCGATCAGAGCCTGTTCGGAAGGAAGACCCAGCCAACGGGCGGAAGCGCCACTGGCGATGATGAGTGTGCGCGCCTGGATCGTCTCGTGACCCAGGTTCAGGCTAAAGGGATGGCGGGTAAGATCGGCGGTGGCGAGATGGCCGAGCCGGAACTCTGCGCCGAAGCGAGAGGCCTGCTTGCGCATGTTCTCGATGAGCTCCGGCCCCTGAATGCCCTCCGGCCAGCCGGGGAAGTTTTCGACCAGGGTGGTGATGGAGAGCTGGCCTCCGGGTTCGTGTCCTTCCAGGACCAGGGGCTTCAGGTTGGCGCGAGCGGTGTAGATTGCGGCGGTGAGTCCGGCGCATCCGGAGCCGAGAATGACGGTGTCGTGAATGGTTTCTGCCATGTTTTCTGAGCTTTTCGAATTGTACCTGCGGCGGTGGCTGCCGCCATGCCCGCGTCGCGGGCCGGTTCCATTCGGGAACCCAGGCGGCGGGGCGTCCCGAATTGAAAAGATGACGGTGATGCCGTTTGCGATTCAGGTCTCGCAACCGGCAGTTGCATGTGGAAATGAGAGCGGAACCGCTGTTAGTGACTGCGGCGGAGTCCGGAGAACCCTCCATGCGCCACGCACTCGATCCACTGGGCCCGATACGCGTCAGTCAACTTTTCGAGCCGTATGTCCTGCTGTTGCTGGTCCTGGCTCTCTCGGCGCCGGTCGCATGGGCCGGCGGACCGCGCTGGGCAGCGGGATCAGGTTACTTCGACCCGGCGGCGAAAGGGAAGCCGATTCTCTGGGCCAACGGACAAGTGACCTACTTTACCGACCTTGGTGCCCTAAGCACCCAGGTAAGCCAGGCACAGGCGAACACGATGGTGGCTAAGGCGGCGTCGGTGTGGAGCGCGGTACCGACGGCGGCCGTGCTGATCCATTCCGGGGGCAGCCTGGCGGAAGACGTGAACGGCTCAAACGTGATCGCCAGCTCAGGCGGCGTGACTCTGCCGGTGGATATTCAGTCCTCAGCCATAAACAAGCCGGTCGCCGTGGTGTACGACCAGAATGGGTCAGTCACTGACGCGCTGTATGGTGCGGGAGCGAGTTCGCCGCTCTCCTGTGCAACGAACGGGGTTCTGGCCAATGTGGACAATCTTGCAACCTCCGGGATCATTGTCCATGCGATGATCCTGGTGAATGGGCGCTGTGCGACGACAACGACCCAGATCTCGAACTTGCAGTACCAGCTGGCACGGGCGTTCGGCCGGGTGCTCGGGCTGGACTGGTCCCAAACGAATGAAGAAATGTTCGAGGGGGGGCAGCCGACGGCCAATGGCCTGCAGGGGTGGCCGATCATGCATCCGATCGAACGCCTTTGCAACGGCGGTACGGGTCTGTGCATGCCCAATCCAACACAGCTGCGGACCGACGATATCGCCGCCCTGAATCGGCTTTATCCGGTAACCCCCGGCAACCTCGGCAGCTTCTCCGGGAAGGTTCTTACGACTTCGGCGACGATCTCTATCCAGGGAACGATCCAGTTTCCGACCGGCCAGGGTATGCAGGGTGTCAACGTCGTTTTGCGGCCGGTGTTGAACGGCGTGCCGGATGTGCGTTACACCGCTACGGCGGTGAGCGGGGCGTACTTCCTGGGCGATGCCGGGAGCCCGGTGACAGGAGCCACCGACGCCAGCGGCAATCCGCTGAACCGCTTCGGCAGCGATGACACTTCGCTTGAGGGCTTTTTCGACCTAAGCGATGTGCCCCTGCCGCCAGGCGCCACCAGTGCGGATTACCAGCTGAGCTTCGAGGCATTAAATCCGCTGTATACCGGCACCGTCTCGGTTGGACCCTATACCACGGGCCAGACAGCGCCTTCGGGCACGATGCCGGTGATGGATTTGGGAACGCTGGTCGCCGGTTCCGCGATGACGCAGACCGTGGGGGTCGGGGACGCGGCCGACGAGGCCCGGAGCGGAGCAGACGGGATGGAGACTGCGCCAGCCGCGGTGCCCGTTTCGGGGGAGTGGACAGCCCGGATCACCGGGTACGGCCACAGCAGCTGGTTCGAGTGCTGGGCTCAGGGCGCGCGGGAATTTACGGTGGAGGCGCTGGCCCTGGATGAGGCGAGTCATCCTACGGGAGAAAAGGCACAAATCGTTGTGGGAGCCTGGAACGGCAGCGATGCGCCGGGATCCCTGCCCGTGACCGGCACCGTCCAGGCGCTCAACGGGAGTCAGCCAGGATCGACCACTCTGCCGGTTCTCACGGTCGCCGACAGCGAGGTGCGCGTTGGCCTGGCTGATCAGCGTGGCGATGGCCGGCCCGATTATGCGTACCGAGGCCGGATTCTGTATGCCGATAGCGTGACTCCGTCTCGCCTGCCGGCCGCCGGCGGCACCATTGTGATTCGCGGGATGGGATTTCGGCCCTCCATTCAGGTTTCTGTAGCAGGCAAGGGCGCCCAGGTGACGAGCGTGGCGCCGAACACGATTGTCGCCGTTGCTCCGCCCTCCGGAGGGATGACCGGGGATGTGGTCCTGGAGGTGCAGGATCCGCAAACCCTCGGGATCACTGCGATCGGGGCGGGATTCGGCTACGACGCCCTGGGAGATGACGCGATCTCGATTGTGACTGCTCCGATGGGAACCGTGCCGATCGGCGTGCCGCAACTGTTCACGGTGCGCGCGCTCAACGTCGCCAACCAGAGTCCCGCAGCAGGGGTGACGGCGACCTGGTCAGTCACGCAAGGCACAGTTGCGCTGGCGTGCGGCCAGAACGCTTGCAGCGAGGTGACAGGAGGAGATGGAACCGCCACGATTGCCGTCGCGGCGAACGCAGCAGCGCCGGCACAAATTACGGTTTCCCTGACCAACGGAAGCAGTGTGATCGCGGAATTCACCGGAACGGCGCCGCCGGCCATCGATGCGCTGACGCCGCCGCTTTATCTGGCAATGGGAGCGAAGGCACAATGGCCGATCCAGGCCATCGTCGTGAATTCGTCGGGGGCTCCGGTGAGCGGCCAAAGTGTCGCCTGGTTGCCGGGCGGAGACGGAGTGAGCCTTTCCTCGGGACAGACCACCAGCGGGAGCGGGGGAATCACCCAGAACCAGCTCGCGGCCGGGCCATTCAGCGCCAGCGTCGCGGCGACCGCCAGTGCCTGTCTTCCGAATTCAGGCTGCGCAATATTCACAGTGATTCCGGTGCATCCGGAAACAGCGATGCTTTCCGCCTGGAGCGGAACGGTGCAGTACATCTCGCGGAGCGAGAGCTTTGCTCCGGCGACTCTGCTGGTCACGGATGCCTTTGGGCATCCGCTTGCCGGTGCCGAGGTCACATTTGCGGAGAAGCTGACAGGCTGGACGGCACCGTGTCAGGACCATGAGGGCTGCGTCGCGGGACCGGTCCTTGCAGAGCAGGTGATACAGGCGACATCGGGACTGGACGGAACGGTGACGATTACGCCGCTTGCGCCCAATGGCCTGGCCAGCCGGCTGACGGTGACGGCGATGACCGGGGGAACCAGCAGCCTGAGCTTCGAGCTGGACACGCATCCCTGAGACGATGTGAGTTGCGCCGGGGAAGCAGCGTTGCTGGGAACTTTACGAGGAGGATTCGGCCCGATACTCTCATGAAGAATCCTTTCGTCGAGGTTTTTCGATCAACGCCCGCCCCTTTTTTTGGCCGAATGCCAGGACGCCGATGCATTGCGATGGCGTCTCCCTCGAAACGCTGGCGCGGAGGTATGGAACGCCCCTCTACGTCTACTCTGCGCAGCAGATTCTTGAGCGGCTTCAGATGTTTGGGAGCGCTTTCAGATCCGTCGAGCACCTTGTCTGTTATGCCGTGAAGGCAAACTCATCGCTGGAAATTCTCCGGCTGCTGAAGGGCCGCGGCGTGGGGTTCGACATCGTTTCAGGAGGCGAACTGGAGAGGGTTCTGGCCGCGGATCGCAACGCGGCCGAGCGCGTCGTGTTCTCAGGCATCGGCAAGACTGCGGCTGAAATGGATCTCGCCCTGGGTGCGGGCATCCTGCTGTTCAATGTGGAGAGCGAGGGGGAACTGGAACTGCTCGCAGAACGCGCTGCGAAGCGGCACAAGCGGGCGCGATTCGCGCTGCGGGTCAATCCGGATGTGCTCGCCGAGACGCATCCGTATATCTCCACGGGAATGAGGGAACACAAGTTTGGCATCGAGATTGAGGGGGCGCGCCGTGTCTACCGCAAAGCGGGGCGGTACCTGGAGGCGGCGGGCGTCAGTGTGCACATTGGATCGCAGATTCGCAGCGCGGAACCCTTTGGCTCTGCCGCTGAGCGTGTCGCTAAACTGATTTCCGATCTGCGCAAGGATGGACACGCAATCCGTTTCATGGACATCGGTGGCGGCCTGGGAATCGAATATCACGGCGACAAGCCTTTCGATCCGGCGGAAAAGGTAGAGCAATATGCCGCGGCGCTGATTCCGGCGATCCGCGCCGCCGGAGACCTGAAGCTCCTGCTGGAGCCGGGGCGATTTCTGGTAGGCCAGGCGGGGGCGCTGCTGGCGCGCGTGCTCTATGTGAAGAAGAATGGCGCGAAAACGTTCGTGATCACCGACGCTGCGATGAACGATCTGATCCGTCCCGCGCTGTACCAGGCGTTCCATGAGATCGTGCCCGTGCAGCCGACGCGCGGGCGGCGGAAAGTTGTGGTTGATGTGGTGGGTCCGGTGTGCGAGACGGGCGACTTTTTCGCGCGGGATCGTCCCCTGGAGAAGGTGAAGGCCGGAGATCTTGTCGCGGTGCTGGACACCGGCGCTTACGGGATGTCGCTGGCCTCGAACTACAATTCGCGTCCGCGTCCGGCCGAGGTGCTGGTCGAGGGCCGACGGGCGCGGCTCATCCGGCGGCGGGAATCGATCGGCGATATGCTGCGGCCCGAGCGCCGCCTGCGGTGATATGTTGTTAGCTTTGTTGTGAAAGCTGCCGCAGAAGGAGTCCTTTTATGCGCCTTGTCGCCCGCACATTGTCCTTCGCCCTTGCCCTCGGCTGTCTGGCCGCCCCACTCTCAAGCCAGGCCGCCGATCATCTGAAGGTTAAAACCGAAAGAGGCAAGGTGCAGGGCAGGCTCAGCAATGATGGCGAGGTCCGCACCTTTTTGGGCATCCCTTATGCGGCGCCGCCGGTGGGTCCTCTGCGGTGGAAGCCTCCGCAACCCGAGGCGAAGTGGAAGGGCGTGCGGGATGCGGCGCAGTTTGGCGATCGCTGCATGCAGCCGGATGTTTTTCACGACATGCATTTTCGCGATCCGGGCGAAAGCGAAGACTGTCTCACGCTGAATGTGTGGACCCCGGCGAAAGATAAACACGCGAAGTTGCCGGTAATGGTGTGGATTTTCGGCGGAGGCTTTGTCGGCGGAGCCACCTCGGAGCCGCGCCAGGATGGCGCGCATCTGGCCCACAAAGGTGTGGTGGTGGTTTCGATGAACTATCGCCTGGGGCTCTTCGGGTTTCTTGCTTTGCCGGGCCTGGCCGATGAGTCGCCGCAGCACGCAGCCGGCAACTATGGCCTGATGGATCAAACCGCGGCGCTTGAATGGGTAAAGAAGAATATCGGCGCCTTCGGCGGGGATCCGAATAACGTGACGATCTTCGGCGAGTCGGCCGGATCATTTTCTGTCAGCGCGCAAATGGCGTCTCCATTGGCGCAGGGGCTCTTTGTTCATGCTATCGGCGAAAGCGGTGCGGCATTTGACAGCCGGGGGCTCTCGTTCCCGCTATTGGCCGAAGCGGAGAAGAAGGATGCGGCATGGGCGATGGCAACTCTCGGAACCTCGGATCTGGCGACGCTGCGCGGCATGAGCGCACAGGATCTGATGACGAAGATGAGCGCACAGCCGCCGACCCCCCGCTCCCCGATCGGGCCGGATGTGGACGGATCCTTCCTGCCGGAGAGCGTTCCGCAGATTTACAAGGAAGGCAAACAGGCGCACGTTCCGGTGCTGGCGGGGTGGAACCGCGATGAGCCCAGCGCGCTGGTCGTGAATTATCCGCAACGAACCACGATGCAGAGTTTCAGCGAGATGGCGGAGAAGGACTTCGGTCCACGTGCGGAGGCGTTTCTCAAGGTTTATCCCGACAATTCGGATGCGGAGGCGGTGCGTTCGGCGATTAACTTTGCCGGCGACAGTTTCATCGCCTTTTCCACATGGGAATGGCTGCAGGCGCAGGTGGCGACCGGCGGCCAGCCTGTCTATCGCTATCATTTCGAGCGGCCCTCGCCGGCAGACAAGTACCATCCGGCTGGGTCGGGCGCGTTTCACTCCGACGAGATCGAATACGTTTTCGGTACGCTCGACTCGCGTCCCGAAGCCGTGTGGCAACCGGAGGACAGACAAATCAGCGATCTGATGGAGACGTACTGGACGAACTTTGCGAAAACCGGCGATCCAAACGGAGGTGATGCGCCGAAGTGGCCGCAGTACGACTCCACAGATAGCTGGCAGGTGATGCATCTGGACGCGCATTCGGAGGCGGGAGCGTCCCCGGACCGCGACCGCTACCTCTTCCTGCAGAGCGTGTGGGCGCCTAGCGCGGAGACGACGAGTCCAGCTGCTGGAGCAGCCGCTCCCGGTGCGGAGCGAGCACCTGCTGCAGCCGGCCGGTCTCGGTAACGCGGCCCTTCTCGAGGAGGATGACCTCAGCGGGGATACGCCAGATCTCAGCGAGGTCGTGCGAAACGTAAACGAAATGCAGATCGAGCGTCAGCAGACGGTTCAGAATCTCCTCGGCTGATGGATCATCGAGCGCCGCCAGCGGTTCATCGAGCAGAAGAAGCTGCGGGCGCGGAGCCAGCGCGCGCGCCAGTGCGACCCGCTGGCGCTCTCCCCCGGAGAGCTGAGTGGCTTTACGATTAGCCAGCGTTTCGGCTCCGAACAGGCGCAGCATCTCGCCGATTCGCCGAGAGCGCGCCTCCTGCGGCAGGTGGCGGATGCCGAAGGCAACATTGTCATGCGCGGTCAGGTGCGGGAATAGCGCCGCCTGTTGAGTGACGAAGCCAATCGATCGCCTGCCGGCGGGAACGGAAATGCCGGCTTCGCTGTCGAACAGAGACTGGCCCGCGAGGGTGATATGTCCGGCGTCTGGTGTGATCAGGCCGGCAAGGATGCGCAACAGCGTGCTTTTACCCGCGCCGGAGGGGCCGAAGATCACGGTCCAGGGAGATCTCAGCGAGAAGTCCGCCTCCAGAGAAAATCGGCCCAGGTGGTAGCGCACCTGAGCGTCAAGCACGGGAGCGCTCATCATCGTGCTGCCGTGCATACAGGAAGATCAGGGCGACGAGGGAAATCGCGAGCAGGAGAAGAGAGGTTCGGTTGGCGGCGGCGTAGGAAAAATCCTGCACCTGGTCGTAAATCGCAATGGAGAGAGTGCGGGTGGCGCCCGGGATGTCGCCGCCGATCATCAGCACCACACCGAATTCTCCAACGGTGTGGGTGAAGCACAACACGGCGGCGGCGAGGAGGGAACGGAGCGACAAGGGAATCAGAATCTCGCGCAGGAGGCGAAATCGCCCGGCTCCCAGCAGCCGTGCCTGCTCGATCAGCGCAGGATCGACGCTGTGAAAGCCGGCCGTTAGGGGCTGCACGGCAAAGGGCAGGCTGTAGATGACCGAGCCGACCACCAGACCGGAAAACGAGAAGGCCAGCGGGTGTCCGAGCCAGTGCGCCAGCGTACGTCCAATGAAGGTGCGGTCCCCGAGAAGGACGAGGAGATAGAAACCGAGAACCGTCGGAGGCAGCAGAAGAGGCAGGGTTGTGAGAGCTTCGGCGAGGGGGCGCCATCGGGAGCGCGTGCTCGTGATCCAGAAGGCGACAGGAATGGCGAGGGACATCAGCACCAGGGCGGTGGTAGCAGCGAGTCGCAACGTAAGCCACAGCGCTTGAAGGTCCATCAGGAGGCTGGTTCCAGCCCTTCGGCGGCAAGGGTGCGAGCGATGTTCGGGGTTCGCAGAAAGTCGAGAAGGCGATGCGCGGCCTGAGCGTGGGTAGCATGGCGCACGACAACCGCTCCCTGCACGATGGGTGGATGAACCTGAGGCGGAATGCGCACGAAGTGGCCGTCGGCTTTGAGACGAGGGGTGAGCGCGGAGGTGAGGGAAATGAATCCCACCTGGGCGTTGCCGGAGTCCGCATACTCCGCCGCCTGGGCGATATTCTCAGCAATTCGAAGTTTGGGGCGGACCTGGTCCAGCAATCGCCAGCTTTTCAGAGTCGCCTGCGCTGCGCGCCCGTAGGGGGCATGCTCCGGGTTCGCGATGGCGATCGACCGGACGGCATCGCTGGTCAGGGTTTCCGGCGTGAGAGAGGGCAGGCGCGAGTCGTTGCGCGTCCACAGCACCAGCGTTCCCCGGGCATAGGGGAGGGGACTGCTCTCCTCGGCGCGCCCGGCCTCGATCACCCGCTGCGGGAAGGACATGTCGGCGGCGAGGAAGAGGTCAAAAGGGGCGCCATTGATGATTTGCGTGGCGAGAGTCGCCGATGACTTGAAAGACGCCTCTGCGTGAATACCGGTTTGCTGCTCAAATTCCCGGAGCAGAGGAGGGAGAATCGGCTGGAGATCCGCAGCCGCGGCGATGCGCAGGGGGCCGGTGCTGGCAGCGGATGGAGGGTCATGCGGCTGCGCCATGAGGCCCTGGCCGACCAGCAGAAACGCCAGGCCAAGGGAGAATCGTCTCCGGTCAGACACGCAGCACCATCACCTCAGTGGATTTAATCAGAGCGGCGACAGTTTCACCTTTGGCGAGGCGCAGTTCCCGGGCTGCATCGGCCGTGATGATTGACGTAATGATCTGGCCGCCGATGGAGAGGCGAACCTGCGCGAGCAGGCCTTCGATTTTCAGGTCCACGATGCGGCCCACTAACTGGTTGCGCCCGCTCACGGTGCGCATCATCTGCCGCTTCGGCGTTTCCGGCCGCTTCGCTTTATAGAGCAGGGCATCCAGTTCGGCTTCCGGGATGCGGTAATGGCCGCCAGGGGTCTTGATGGCCTTCAGCTTGCCACGATAGATCCACTGCTTGATAGCCGGATAAGAGATGCCCAGGCGCAGGGCAGCTTCCCGTGGTGTCAGAAGCGGCGTCATTCGACGATTTTATAGGAAAGCCTCTGCGATTATGGGCGGAAATAGGCGATCTCGCGACCGGCGGCCGGATGGTAGCCTGAAGTTAATCACTGTCATGATGAATGGGAACCATCAGCTGCGTTGTGTTGGCTGCTCGCGGTGCATCGATCCGGAGGGTCTTACCCGCGACTTCCGGTGTTCCGCCTGCGGCGAACTCTTCGAGGTCATCTATCCGGGATGGAGTGGCCCACCCCACACGCGTCCTAACCCGAGCGCGCTTCGCTGGCTATGGAAAGACCGCCGCCTCTCCAATGAGAGCATCGACCGCAGCGGGGTGTGGCGATTCCGGGAGATGCTCCCGGTGCTTCAGGATCTGAAGAGCATTGTCACGCTTGGGGAAGGGAACACGCCTCTTTACGAACTGCCGCAATCCGCAACGCGCCTGGGGCTGAAGGATCTGCGGGCGAAGCATCAGGGCATGAATCCGACCGGTTCATTCAAGGATGCGGGCATGACTGCGGCACTCTCGGTGGCTTGCGAGCGGGGATTCACGTGGGTGGCCTGCGCCTCGACCGGCAATACTTCCGCCGCCATGGCCGCGTATGCTGCGCGGGCCGGGATGCGCAGCCTGGTGCTTCTGCCGGAGGGGAAAATCGCCTGGGGCAAGCTCTCGCAGGCCATGGATTATGGCGCTCTGACCCTGCAGTTGCGCACGGATTTCGATGGCTGCGTGTGTGTGCTGGCGGAGGTGGTTCAGCGTTTACCTGTCTACCTTCTCAATTCCGTCAATCCCTACCGGCTGGAGGGACAGAAGACGCCTGCCCTGGAGATTGCCGAACAGCTGGAGTGGCAGGTGCCGGATCATCTGATCGTGCCCGGAGGCAATCTGGCGAACGGCTCAGCGCTGGGCAAGGCATTCCTCGAAATGAAGGCTCTGGGGCTGACGACGAGTGTTCCACGCATTTCCGTGATTCAGGCGGAGGGTGCGAACCCCCTGGTCCGCTCCCTGCGCGAGTTCGGCGGAGAACGGATGGAGCCGGTCACGGCGCGCACTCGAGCCAGCGCCATCCGCATCGGGAATCCCGCTTCCTGGCGCAAGGCGGTGCGGGTGATTCAGGAGACCGGCGGCTGGGTGGAGCACGTGTCCGAGGCGGAGATCGCGCTGGCCAAAGCGGAGATTGGGGCGGAGGGCATCGGCTGCGAGCCGGCTTCTGCCGTGACTCTGGCCGGCCTGAAGAAGCTGAGGCACCAGGGCAAGATCGCTGCCGATGCATCGGTCATCCTGCTGCTGACAGGACATACGCTGAAGGATCCGGACTATACGATTCACTACCACCGAGGCGATCTGCTGACAGAAAAGGAACGATCCGGACTGGAGAAGGAGATCACAGCCTCCTCCCGAAACACGCTTGAGCTGGACGCTTCGGCGGATGCGGTTCTGCGCGAGCTGGAGAAGGTGGCTCCATGAACGGCCTGCATCTTCGCCTGCCCGCGACCAGCGCCAATCTGGGACCTGGATTCGACGCAGCGGCTCTTGCGCTGCAGCTCTACCTGGATGTGCAGGCCGAGGCGGCCTCGGCGTTTCGCATCGAGGCGACGGGCCGGAACCCGGAGGTCTGCGGGGCGGTTGAGAACAATCTGCTGCTCGAAACCTACCGAGCGGTTCTCACCGAGCACGGGCGTCCGACCATGCCTCTCCATCTGCGGATGCACAATGAGATTCCGCTGGGAATGGGCTGTGGCTCTTCGGCTGCGGTGCGGCTGGCGGCAGTGGCCCTGGCCTCCTGCTTTGGGGAACTGGCTTGGGAGCGGGACCAAATTCTTGCCGAGGCCTGCCGGCTTGAGAACCACCCGGATAATGCGGCAGCGTGCTGGATGGGAGGTTTCGTGGTCAGCGCACTGGAAGAAGGGGTAAAGGCGGTTTCCCTGACTCCTCCGGACGAGTGGTGCGCGCTGCTGGTTTTGCCGGCGCGGCCTCTGGCGACAACCGCCTCCCGCGGTTTGCTTCCGGAAGCCTATTCCCGGGCGGATGTGGTGGCGAATCTGCAGCGAGTGGGGTTGCTCACGGCGGCGTTTGCCTCCGGGCGAGGAGACCTGCTCACGGTGGCGATGGGGGACCGTGTGCATCAGCCCTATCGCAGCGAAGCCTGCCCTTTGTTGAGGAAGCTACTGCCTCTGGCTGGCCGGTCGGGGATTTTAGGCGTGGCGTTGAGCGGCGCCGGTCCTGCGGTTGTCCTTCTGGTGGGCCGCCGGGAGAAGGCCGCGGAAGCCCAGGGGGCCGTCATGATGGCTCTGGAGGGAGGCGAGCCTGTGGAGCTTCTGCTGTGCGGCCTCGAAGCCCAGTCGGCGACCTGTGACAGGGTGAATCCTGAGCCTTCGAGGCAGGGTAACCGCCAAAGCGGAAGAATACGACATTGGTAACGTAGTTTTGAATCCTGCCGTAACTCATTGAAGGCATTACCAAAAATTACTCAAGATTGCTTGCCTTCGTCGATCCAAAGCCCTATTTTCGCATTCGTGGGCAGTTCTGGGGGAGGGCTGCTCCGGCGTCCGTGATTCTTTATAAGAATCCGGGCGCCTTAACTTTTGGTGCCATGCTCATTCCGTCCGTACCCTCCTGCGACTCTCCCGCCCTCTGCGCATCTATACAGTTCAGGTAGACTAGAGCGTGCCGAACGCACGGGGGGAGACAAACGAGACATGGCTGCATTGGGGATTGCGGAGGTAAGCGACGCCACCTTCGATCAGGAGGTGCTGCAGTCGGACCAGCCAGTACTGGTGGATTTCTGGGCTACCTGGTGCGGACCTTGCCGCGCCCTGGCGCCGATCGTAGAGGAAGTGGCGACAGAGTACAGCGGGCGCCTGAAGGTCGCCAAGATGGATGTGGATCACAACCAGGCGACGCCGATGCGCTATGGAATCCGTGGCATTCCGGCGCTGCTTATTTTCAAGGGCGGCAAAGTAGCCGATCAGATTGTCGGCTATGTTCCCAAGGAGACGATCGCCCGGAGCATCAGCCGCGTGATCTCCTGAGCGGCGGACAAGGCACAGATGCGAAAGCCCGGCGAGGAAGCCGGGCTTTTGATTTGGGCGCTGCATTAGTACTTTCGTAGCATGCCGAGCACCCTACCCTGGATCGCTACCTGCGAGGCGGGGACGAAGACCGGGTTCATCTCTGGATTGGCCGGCTGGAGGCGCACCAGGGGACCCTCCGGAAAGTACCGTTTGAGTGTGGTTTCCGCGCCCCTCACCAGGGCAACCACGATCTCTCCCGCCCGCGCGGTGCTGGTTCGTTCGACTAGAACAAAATCGCCATCCACGATGTGATCGTCGCGCATCGATTCGCCGCGCACCTGCAGGGCGAAGACATCG
This sequence comes from Acidobacteriaceae bacterium, assembly GCA_036489655.1. Taxonomy (GTDB): domain Bacteria; phylum Acidobacteriota; class Terriglobia; order Terriglobales; family Acidobacteriaceae; genus Palsa-343. Next base: position 36,643 of record DASXFH010000376.1, read on the forward strand.
CGGTTGCCAACAATGTCACCGAGCGAAATACTCTCGGGGGTTTCGGGTGCCTCAACCGGGTAGCCGGCGGCGATGCGTCCGGCCAGGGGCAGGCGGTCCACGCCCCGGCTCCTGTTCCGGGGAGGCAGGACGTCCAGAGAACGGCTGCGATTGTGGGCGCGTGCGAGAAGGCCCTTGTTCTGCAAATTGGTGATGTGCTTGTGGACCGTGGCAAGAGAACGCAAATCCAGCCCGCGGGCAATCTCTTCGAACGAGGGCGAATAGCCGTTTCGCTGCACAAATCCGGAGATAAAGTCGAGCACTTCCTTTTGCCGGCGGGTAATGGCCATGTGCAGCATTATAGCGAATAAAAAGCGAATCGCGGCAAGTTTATTTCCGGGGCGTGTTCTCTTTTGGTACCGCGCCGGTACGGTTCCCAGTCTGGCCAGGACTCCTGGATTTCTCTCATCGGGAATCTGTTCATCCCCGTTGGATCGGGAGAAAGTTGAACGCAGGAGAAAGTTCCAATGCGCATTCTGATTGCCGACGACGATCCATCGCTGGGAAGTTTCCTGGCCCGGGGAATGGAACAGGATGGACATGACGTGAGGCTGGCCACCGACGGGGAGATGGCCATGGCGGCCGCGCGCGAGGACCTTCCCGAGATGGCGGTTCTGGACCTGAATCTTCCTCGGCGGGACGGCGTGGAGGTGCTGCAGTTTCTCCGCTCCCTGACCGAAGATTTGCCAATTCTCATCCTGACGGCCCGAAAGGACCCTGAGGTTCGGGTGCGCTGCCTGGAGATCGGTGCCGACGATTTTATGGCAAAACCCTTTTCTTTCGCCGAATTGCGAGCGCGTTGCCGCGCCCTGCAGCGGCGGCGGTCGCCGGGGCTGGTCCTTCGCCACGCGGATCTGGAAGTCAGCCGTATCGACCGTTCGGTGACCCGTTCGGGTCAGGCGATTGCTCTGACCAACAAGGAGTTCTCATTGCTGGAGTACCTTCTGCTGCACAAAGGCCGGGTGGTTCCGCGGGTCACGCTGCTCCGGGAAGTCTGGAACATCGATCGAGACTGCGGGACGAATGTCGTTGATGTCTACGTGAACTACCTGCGCCGCAAACTGCGCGATCCTTTTCCGAAGCACGAGGGACTGGCGGGCGCCGACAGCGAAGCCTGCGGGGTCCTCCCGCTGATTCGGACCGTCCGAGGTCAGGGCTACGCGATCGGCCTCACGGCCTGACCGCATGTCATTTGAGAGAGATCAGGGAACACCGAGGAATTTGTCATGAGCACAACAGCGCATCCCATCCTGGCCAGGGCGACCCGAACCGCGATTCTGACCAGTGCCGACCTCTCCTTCCGCCAGCGTGTACGGGACGCCCTGATCGATCTTCGCTGGCAGGTGGTGGAAGCTTCAGGGGGAGCGGAGACGCTGGCGTGCCTGGACCGCGAACCGGCGGAGACTGTGGTCCTCGATTCCTGGCTGCCGGACCTTGAGATTCAGGAGTTCATCGCCGAATTCCGTCGGCTGCATCCGGACGTGGATTTGATCCTGGCCGATGCGTCGGATGCGCCGGGAGTCACGACGCGCGGTCCGCGCCGCAATGAGGTCCTGCTGGCTCTGAGACGGGCCCAAGGTGATGGAGCGATCTGGAACTCGGCTCCGCACCTGGTGGGCGCGTCACACGCGCTCCGAACACAGGAACGGATGACGGATCCGCATGCAGCGGTGGATCAGCCCTCGCAGGCGCTCCCGATCGCCGCCGAACGCGTCTGCCCCCGCGAGAGCCGGGCGCTGATCGCGAACCAGCTGCCGGAATTCGTCGGTTCCCATCCGGCCATGCTCGAGGTCAGCCGCCGTATTCGTCTGGCGGCACCGCGACGGACGACGGTACTCATCGAAGGCCCCACCGGGAGCGGGAAGGAACTGGTTGCGCAGGCGCTGCACAGGCTCAGTCCCCGGGCGAAGAACAAACTGGTTGCTCTGAACTGTGCGGCGATTCCGGAAACGTTGCTGGAGGCCGAACTTTTCGGACATGCCCGGGGAGCGTTCACAGGGGCAGTGCAGGGACGTACGGGGCGCATTGAGGCGGCGCACGGTGGGACACTCTTTCTGGACGAAATCGGAGAGATGCCGCTGGCGCTGCAGGCAAAGCTGCTGCGATTCCTCGAAACGGGGGAGTTGCAGAGGGTCGGCGAAAACGAGCCGGTGCGGGTCGACGTGAGAATCGTTGTGGCGACGCACCGGCCGCTGGCCCGGCTGGCCGCCGAAGGGGGATTTCGCGCCGACCTCTACTACCGCCTGGCTGTTTTCGTGATCCATACTCCTGCGCTGGCTGAACGGATGGCGGACCTCGGGGACCTGACGGAATACTTTCTGCGCAAACTGGGAGCAGAGAGTCCCGCCAAGTGCCTGAGTGAGGGAGCGCAGGCGCGGTTGCGGAAGCATTCCTGGCCGGGCAATGTGCGTGAGCTCGGGCACGTGCTGGAGCGCGCGTGGATCCTTGCCGAAGATCGGCCGCAGATTGATGTCGAGGAGATCGAACTGGATGTGCTGGGGTAAGGAATTTCTAATTCGTGCCCGGCGGCCGGGGAGATCGGGCTGCTGCGCGATGGGCGGTAGCCTGCGGGGAGGAAGCATGCAGATCACAACACCGGTTGCCGATGCGGTCGGTCGATATCTCGACCTGTCCTCGCTGGAGCTGAAGCTGACCGCGCAGAACATGGCGAACGTAGACACGCCGGGCTATCGCACGGAGGGATTCGATTTCGCGGCGGAAATGAGGCGGTCGGTGCAGCAGCTTTCGGCAGGGACCGGGAGTGTTCCGGCCCCGGAGATCGGGCCGGTGGATGGGCTGCTGGAGCGGCCGGACGGCAACAACGTGTCGATGGATCGCGAAGGTCTGAAGATGGCCGAAGCCCAGCTCCAGTTTCGAACCGGGGTGGCGCTGCTGCGGAACGAATTCACGCGGGTGATGGACGCCGTTCACGAGGATCAGAAGTGAGGGCGGGTAAGGGGGGCGAACGATGAACCTTCTGGGAGTGATGGAGGTCAGCGGTTCGGCGCTGCAGGCAGAGAGAATCCGGGCCGAGGTGGTGGCGGCGAATATGGCGAACGCGGAGACGACGCGGACCGCCGACGGGGGACCGTATCGTCGTCAGGAAGTGGTTTTTTCTTCGGATGCTCCGCAGGACGGATTCGCATCGCGCCTCTCTGCGGCGACCGGACAAACGGATCCGCAGATCGGTGGAGTTCGCGTCTCCGCGGTGGTGAGCGATCCCGGCAGTCCTCTGCGCCGCTACGACCCGGGCAGTCCCGACGCGGACAAAAACGGTTATGTCGCCTATCCGGACATCAATCCACTGAGCGAAATGGTCGATCTGATGGGCGCGACACGCGCCTACGGTCTGAACAGTTCGGCCGTGCAGGCCGAAAAGGGCATGGTCTCCGCTTCGCTCGACATTCTCAAATAGGAGGTTCGCGATGCAGGTTTCTCTCGGTCCGTCTGTTTCTGCGGTGAGCAGTCTTGCGCCGGGCGCAGCTGCCGGTTCCACCGCGCCTTTTGGCGACGTGCTGCACAACGCGGTAGCCGGAATCGACGGCCTCCAGCAGCAGGCGACGACGGCAGTGGAGGGACTGTTGCAGGGGAGCGGTGTCGACGTGCACCAGGCAATGATCGCAACCCAGAAGGCCGACGTGGCGTTCGAACTGGCTTTGGCCGTACGCAGCAAGGCGGTCGCCGCCTACCAGCAGGTCATGGGCATGCAGTTCTGATCACGCAGCCCAGGGGTGATGGACAGAAGAGATGGCCGAATCCGCCGACAAATCGCATCTGGCCCTGACCGCGCAGCAGCGCGCCGGGCAATTGGCAACTGCAGCCGTGAACCGGTGGAGCAGTCTGGAACCGGAATGGCGTTTCCGTCTGCTGGCGGCTGTTCTGCTGGTGCTGGGCTGCTCTGCAGCGCTTTTCTGGTATGCTTCGCGCCCGGACTGGCGCACCCTCTATGCCGGTCTCGATACCGATGATGCGCGCCAGATGGCGCAGCAACTCACCACTGCCGGCATTCCTTTTGATGTTTCCCCGGATGGGTCGCTGCTGAGCGTCTCAGCAGAGAATCTTGATAAGGCAAGGCTCGCGACCACGGCCAAGGGCGCGCCCCGCAGCGGGCGGATGGGCTTTGAGCTGTTCGATCAGCCGAACTGGATGGGATCGGAATTCGACGAGAAGGTCAACTATCAGCGGGCCCTTGAGGGAGAACTGGAGCACACCATCGCGACCATCGCCTCGGTCCAGGCGGCGCGTGTGCATCTGGTTCTTCCCCACGATTCTCTTTTTACAGCCGACGAGCGAGAGGCAAAGGCTTCGGTGGTGCTGCGGCTGCGTCACCGTACGATTTCCGGGGATGAAGCGGAGGGCATCGCCAACCTTGTTGCCAGTGCCGTCGACGGTTTGCGCCCGGGAAACGTATCGCTGGTGGATGCGGAGACGGGCGAACTGCTGGGCCGTCGGAGCGGCGATGCGGCTCTGGCCCAGCACGATCAGGAGCTGGCATCCAGGATTGTGGAGACGCTGGAGCCGGTGGCCGGCGCCGGGAACGTGCGCGCCTCGGTCAACGTCGATTACGATCTGAACGCCGCCGATGAGGTGGACGAGACTTACGATCCGGCACAGACAGCAGCCCTCTCCATGCAGCGATCGGAACAGACCACCGGGCAGCCTGCCGCCTCCGGCATCCCGGGGACGGCCAGCAACTCTCCTGGTGCGAAGCCGCCTCTTTATCCCACCAGGGACTCGTCGCGGCAGAGTGTTCGAGAGGAGAGCGGAACGTATGCCGTTTCCCGGAAAGTCCGTCACACCGTGGAGGCAGCAGGCGGGGTACGCCGTCTGACAGCCGCAGTCCTCATCAACTATCGGCGCACCGGCCAGGGCAGTCAAACCACGTGGCAGCCGCGTGGCGCCGAATACACGAAGCAGCTGACCAGCCTGGCCGAATCGGCGATCGGCTTTGATGCGGCACGGGGGGACCAGGTTACCGTCGAGGAACTCGCTTTCGACGACAATGCTCCGGTTCCTGCGCGGACTCTGACCGAGCGGGTTCTTGGCTGGACGGCACAATCCGAAGTCCTGGTTCGGTATGGAGCCATCCTGGCCGCGATGCTGGCGTTCTTCCTGCTGGTTGCGCGGCCGGTCGTTCGTTCCCTCATTTCGGCACCTGCGGCTCGTAACAGAGCCAGCGGAGCGAGCCAGCTCCCTGCTCCCGCAAAGACGCTCGAAATGAGCGCAGAGCAGCAGCTTGAAGCGCAAAAGAAGCAGCGGGTACAGAACCTCTTCGATCAGGTGACAGAACAGGTGAAGCGCGATCCTGGGCAAAGCACACGCCTGCTGGAGAGCTGGATTCGTTCGGAGTGAACTATGGCCGCCTCTGCCCCACAGCTTTCTGACTCTCATCGCCACCGCCTGAGCGGCATCCGCAAGGCAGCGATCTTTCTTGTCGCGGTCGGGGATGAACTGGGGCGAAAGATCCTGCAGAACCTGGCTGAACCGGACGTGCAGCGGCTCACCGAGCAGATCGCGGAATTGCGCTCGATTCCGCCAGAGGTCTCCCTGGAAGTGATCGAGGAATTCCACGGGATGCTGGATACCCAGCAGTACATGATGCATGGCGGGCTCGATTACGCCACCAAGCTGCTGGTCGACACCTTTGGCAAACAGCGTGCCGAGGATCTGCTGGGTCTTGTGAAACGGGCGCAGGAGGCCAGCCAGAGCGATCTGGCCATGCTGGAGAAGGTCGATCCGCAGCAGCTCGGCAAATTCCTGGAAAGTGAACATCCGCAAACCATTGCCATTGTTCTGGCTCATCTGGATGCCCGCCGCGGATCGATTGTGATCGACAGTCTCAGCGAGGAACGGCGGGTGGAGGCCATTCGCCGACTGGGTGCCATGCGACAGTTTTCCCCGGAGATGGCGCAGCGCGTGGCGATGGTCCTGCATCGTCGCCTGGAGAACATGGGGGAAACGGGACGGAAGGCCTACTCGGGTTTCAAGGCGGTGGCGGACCTGCTCAATCGCATGGAATCAGAGCAGACCACCCGCATGCTCCAGGAGATCGAGGCGGCCGATCCGGCCATGGCGCTCAGCATCCGCAATCTGATGTTCACCTTCGAGGATCTGGTGACGATTCCTCCAGCCAGTATCCGCGAGATTGTCTCCGCGGCGGACAAACGTCAGCTGGCGCTGGCTCTGCGCGGATCTCAGGACGAGCTTAGGGCCCACATTTTCGCGGCGATGTCCTCGCGAGCGGCGGAGATGATGAAGGAGGACATGGAGGTTATGGGTCCGGTTCGGGCGCGCGAAGTGGCGGGAGCGCAACAGGAAATCCTTGCCCTGGCGCGAACTCTGGAAGCGGAGGGCAAGGTGATCCTGAAACTCGAACAGGGAGATGACTTCATTGTGTGATCGGCAGGAGAGACATGCAGGAAGAAGCTGAGTCCGCCATCCGGCCGATGGAGTATCCGGTGCTGGAGGGCGTGCCTGTGCCGGGCGGGGCGTTTTCGCCGGAACCGGCGGCCGACGGTGGCCTCGTGGAAGCGAAGCCGAGCGCGCAGGAAGAGGCCTTTGCCCTGCAACTGGAGACGGTCCGACATGAGGCTGTCGAGCAGGGCAAGCAGCTGGGGGCCGCCGAATCATCCGCGTGGCGCCAGCAGCGCGCGGCGGAGCTGGCCAGGGCTACAGAGGCGTTCCGTGCAGGCCGGGATACCTATCTGGCGCAGGTCGAAAAGGAAGTTGTAAGGCTGGCTCTGGCCATTGCGGAACGGATCCTGTACCGGGAATCGCAGCTGGATCCACTGCTGCTCTCGGGCGCGGTTCGCACGGCGCTGGGGCAACTTGCCGACTCGACCGAGGTCCGTCTGCGCGTGCCCGCGGACCAGCGGGAACTGTGGACAGAGGTTGTGCGTCTCATGCCGGGACTTTCTCTCCGTCCTCAGGTGCTCGCCGCCGCCGAATTGTCGGGCTGTGCGGTGGCTCTTGAAAGCAGCCTCGGAACGGTCGATCTCAGCACCCGCGCGCAGCTGGATGAGATCGAGCGGGGTTTCTTCGATCGGTCGCAGGACAGCAGCGAAGACGACCGAGGTCCGGAAACCCGGGCCGAGGCTGTGGGCAACGGTAAATGAAACTGCTGGGGACCTATTTTTCGCGGCTGCAGCAGCGCTCTCCCTTCCGCTGGCGGGGACGCGTGGTGGAAGCCGCCGGCCAGACTATCGAATCGGAGGGCCCCCCGTGTTCGGTCGGCGAATGCTGCGAAATTCGCGATTCCGAGGCGAGATTTCATGCGGCGGAAGTGATCGGATTTCGCGGTAACCGCGTACTTTCGATGACCCTGGCAGCGGCGGACGGCATCCGTTACGGGGACCCGATGATGGCTCTGCGCCTTCGGCCCCAGATCGAAGTCGGCGAGAGTCTCATGGGAAGAGTATTGAATGCGACCGGGCAGGCGCTCGACGGGGGGCGAAGGCCGGTCCTGCATTCTGCCGTGCCGCTGGAACGGGCAGCGCCAGCACCGCTCGAGCGGGAGCCTATCCGTGAGCCACTGGGTACCGGCATCCGCGCCATCGACGGCCTGCTAAGTGTTGGTCGCGGCCAGCGCGTCGGGATCTTTGGCGGGTCGGGAGTGGGCAAGAGCACGCTGATCGGCATGATGACGCGCAACAGCGATGCGGATGTCATCGTGGTAGGTCTGGTCGGCGAACGAGGCCGCGAAGTCGGCGAGTTTCTGGAAGAGAGCCTGGGAGAGGAAGGACGAAAACGCGCGGTGGTGCTGGTTTCCACCTCCGATCAGTCCCCTTTGCTGCGCATGCGAGCCGCGCTGGGCGCGACCAGCGTGGCGGAGTATTTCGCGGGCAAGGGAGCCAACGTGCTGCTGGTGCTCGATTCGCTGACGCGCTTCGCCATGGCGGCGCGGGAGGTGGGATTAGCGGCGGGCGAACCTCCCACCACCCGGGGGTACACGCCTTCCGTGTTTAATCGACTGGCTCAGTTGGTGGAGCGGGCGGGACGGTTCCGGAAGGGCAGCATAACGGCGTTCTATACCGTGCTGATGGAAGGCGACGATCTGCAGGACCCGCTGGTCGACGCGGTGCGTTCATTGCTGGATGGCCACGTCGTTCTGGCCCGGTCGCTGGCCGGGGACGGGTGGTATCCGCCCATCGATATTCTGGAATCCATCAGTCGTCTGATGCCCGCGATCGTGAGCGAAGAACATCGCGCCGCCGCGGTTCTGGTGCGTCGGCTTTTGTCCACATGGGCACGCTCCGAAGACCTCGTTCGTATTGGAGCGTACAAACCTGGAACGGATGCGGACCTGGATCGCGCGATTCGCTTTCGCCCCGCGATCCGGGCCTATCTTGCGCAGGGAGCCAGAGAGCGGGCCGGCTTCGCTGACGCCCGCCGGGAGCTGCTGCGGCTGGTGGCTTCGTCGGAAGACCCGAAGCGGGTGGCGGAGCGGAAGGCTTGAAAAAGGGGCTCCAGCGGGTACTCCAGATCCGGCAGCTGCTGGAAGAATTGGCCGGTCTGGATCTGCAGACCCGGACCGCAGAATTACGCCACCTGGAAAGACGAGCGGAAGAGCACCGCAGGCTGGCCGCCGAAGCCCGCAAAGAAGTTGCGGCCCGGCTGCTGGATGAAACCGCCGGCGACTCGTGGCTGGAGATGGCAGACGCGGAGATCTTCGCGTGGAAGAAGAAGACGCTGGACGCAGCTGCCCAAAAACTTAGCGAGGAGGTCGCCGTTTTCCGCGAGCGCAGGATGATCCGGCGAACGGAGAGACAGCAGGCGGAATTCCTGGTGTCGGAGGCAGCCAAGGCGGAAGAACAGGAACGGCGGCGCCTGGAACAACAACATCTGGATGACTGGTACCAGAACCTGCCCGGATCGCGCTGAACAGTATGAGGAATCTCCAACCTGCTGCGCCCGAGGCTGGTACGCCGACTGCTCTGTATCAGGAAAGACGAGGACGATTCGGTTGCACTTCGCACCTGCCCATTTCGCGGCGATGAAGGCCCTACAGCCTGGCACGGCAGCTGGTACGGCCCTTCCGGGCACGTCGTCAGTCAGCAGCGCTTCCCCGAATTCTTCACTCTTCGGCTTTCTTCTGCGCCAGCAGATTCCATCCGAGTCGGCAGTGGCCGCCGCTTCTGAAGTCCAGCCGGATACAGCGATGAAAGCGCCCGACGACAACAATGTTGCATCGGCATTCCCCTCTCGGCCCGCAGGCAGGGGATCCAGTGTCCATCCGAGAACCTCCGTGATCGCGGGACAGGATTTCAAATCGGCTGTGACAGGATCACCGCATGCCCAGGCCGGACTCAGGCAGGCGGGTCGTCCCGTTCAACAGCCGGACACATCGACGGGTCTGGCCGCAGAGACCGGCGGAGCCGTTGAAACAGAAGGCGCGGGAATGGCCGAGAGCCTGACCTCGGCCTCCGTCTCTGCGATCCCGTCTGTAGAGAGCGGCATCGCCGTGCCATCCCCTGCGAGCGCCACGAATTCCGGATTGGAAGCCGTTACCCTTCCTGCGCCTGCTCCGGCGACTCCGCAGGAGGAGCGCGCCCCCGCGGTCGGAGGTGAAAAGCGGTCAGAGCCAGCCGAATCCGACAGCGGTCCGGAACACAGAAAGTGCGTTCCCGCGGGGAGACTCGACGGGATCAAAGCAGACGCGGTGCGATCCGGCCCGATCCCTGCCGCCGGGTTACCGGAGGCCAGGTTCTCTTCGAACTTCGCTCCTGATCCGCTGAACGCGGCAGCTTCTGCCTTGCTGCCGAGTCTTCCTGCCTCCAGTTCATTGCGTCAGGAGACACCTCCGGCCGCGTCCCAGGCTTCCCGGAGCCAGCTTTCGCCGCCGCTCCAGCGGCCTGCTTCGCCGTCCTCCCAGAAAACAGGGAACCTGGGGAATCGCAATCTCGAAGGCACAGGCGCTCCGCCGCTTACCGGTGACCCGCGTGCGCCGATGCACAGGACTCAGACTGGGCCTGCTGTCGCTGCCGATCTCGGTAAGCCCGAAGAGCACCGACCGGCGGGATCGCTCCAGCAGCAATCGCAGCATGTACCTCCGCTGGCAGGATCAGCGCTGGCGCCCGGTGCCGCGGCGCGGGCGGCGCAGTTGTTACAGGCGCCGGTATCAGGCAACACCGCGGGCCCCGTCCATTCGTCGGGCGGATCCTCGGGTCTCAGTCTTCGCCCAGCCGCGGCCCTGGAGCGCATGGACTCTGCCGCCCCACCTCGGGTCCTGGACAGCTCGCCGCAGAACCTGGCGGTCGGCATCCGCGATGCAGGACTGGGATGGATTGAGATTCGGACGCACGCCATCGGCGGCCAGGTAGCGGCCACTCTGGCCAGCGGTACCCATGAGGCGCACGCCGCCCTCGCAGCGGAGTTGCCCGCAATTCGGGACACGCTGATGAACCAGCATGTTGCACTGCATAGCCTCAACGCAGAACGATTCCCGGCTTCTTCCGGAGGCGGCGGCTCGGCAGCTGACACATCCGATTCGGGAAGCTCCTCCCGCTCGTCCTTTGTGAAGCCAAAAGCGAACACTCCATCTGCGCGCAGCGAGGCAGAAGGAGAAAGTCTGTCCTACATCAGCGTCCGGGTCTAGCTGTCTGAGGGCCTGGAGAAAGGAAACGAATATGCAAATGTCGATTGCCCAGCCCACCGCCTCCGGGATGAGCCCCTTTTCCACAGGTCGCGCGGATTCGGCTTCGGATCCGAGCCCGTCTTCCTCAGGCACCACGAGCACGGCCACGGTTACGGCCAATGATTTTCTGCAGTTGCTGGTTTCGGAAATGAAGAACCAGGATCCGACTGCCAACACGGATCCCAATGAATACATCAACCAGCTGGTTCAGGTGAATAGCCTGGAGCAATTGGTCCAGATCAATCAGGAACTCGGCGGCAGTTCTTCCACGAGCAGCAACAGCGGCGCCACGGGCTCGGTCGTGAACGCGCCGTCGGCAAGCGAGAGTTCCAGGCCGCCAGGTTCCCTTAGCCAGGAAGCCGGCACCAGCGGGACGCCGACCGGGAACCTGAATTCGCCCCTCGTTTCCGGCGCTGCAACACGGGTGGCGCAGGCACTGCAGTTCCCTTCGGCTGCAAATCCACCGGCGGATCTCCGGAATATCGTTCAAACGCCGGCGTCCCATAAAGGAGCCTTTAAAACCGGCATCAGCACGGCGCGCTGAGCGCACATTCAACTTTCTTTCTCCGGGAGGAATTTATGTCATCGTTTTCCATTCCACTGAGCGGGCTCAAAGCATCGTCGGAAGCATTGAATACGATCGCCAACAATCTCGCCAATATGAACACCACGTCTTTCAAGAGCCAGAGCGTGAGCTTCAGCGATCTGTTTTATCAGCAGATCGGGACCACCGGCTCCGGCAATCCGCTCCAGGTGGGCGCCGGGACACAGGTCGGTTCAACCGAAACCAATTTCACACAGGGCGGCGTACAGGAGACCGGGAACAATTCCGATGTCTATCTGAACGGCAATGGCTTCTTCGTCGTTCAGAGCGGGAATCTCACGGAATACACCCGCGCCGGCAACTTCACCCAAAGCAACGACGGTCACCTGATCACACAGGACGGGCAGAATGTCATGGGCTATCCGGTCGTGAACGGGGTGGTGGACACCAACGCGCCTCTTGCTCCGATCGTGATCCCCGCCAATGCCGTCGAACAGCCGCAGGCGACGACATCTCTTTCGCTCACCGCTAACCTGGACGCGTCGTCGGCTGTGGGCAGTTCCGTTCCCGCACAGGTCACCATCTATGACTCGCTCGGCGTGGCGCACGTCGCGACCATCAGCTTCACCAATCAGGGCAGCGGCAACTGGTCCTATAACATCTCCTTACCCGATACGCTCACGGCCAGTTCGGCGACGGATGCGGCGGTAACTCCTCCCGTGACGACCAACACCTACACCTTCGCTCAGAGCGGCGGCAACACGGGTACCGTGGATCCCTCCACCAGTCTCACGATCTCGGGCAAGACCGCCAGCGGCACGACCACGATTGTGGCTCCGACCATTGCCGCCGGAGAGTCCCTGAGCACTTACGCGAACGACCTGAACAATGCGCTCACGGCTGCCGGCATTCTCAGCACCAGCGCTTCGGTGAGCGTGGGCGCCGGCGGCAATACGCTGGCAATTGCCGGCGACAGCTTTTCGACCTCCGGGAACGTGGTGCAGGAGCCGGTCTCGACCAACGCCTCCGGCACGCTGGGCTTCAACGGCAACGGCAATCTGATTTCCCCGTCAGGGAACCTCAGCGGGATCACCTTCACCGGTCTTTCCGATGGCGCGACAGCGCTCGATTTCTCGTGGAATTTGTTCGGAGCGAACAACCGGCCCACCATCAGCCAGGTCGCTCAGGCTTCCGGGGTCTCGGGCACGAATCAGAATGGATATGCCAGTGGCGAATCCAACGGCTTTACCATCGACTCGAACGGTCTCATATCCGCGACCTTCACCAATGGCATGACGACGCCGGTCGGCCAGCTGGCGCTGGCCAACGTTGCCAATCCGCAGGGTCTGGTCCTCGTCGCCGGCAACAACTACCGGACGACGCTGGCTTCCGGCACAGCCAGCATCGGGGTGGCAGGATCCGCCGGACTTGGCACGATTCAGGATGCCGCTCTGGAGGCTTCGAACGTCGACATCTCGACGCAGTTTTCGAACCTGATTATCCAACAGCAGGCGTTTTCCGCGAGTTCGAAGGCGATCACCACGTTCGATACCATCTCACAGGACACGCTCAACATGATCCACTAAATATCGGTCGCCGGAGTGCCGCCCAGAATCCGCTCATAAAACCGCTCGTACAGCGGAAGGATCTTCGAAGCACAATAGCGGTTCCGGGCGGTGCGGCGCGCCGCGTCTGCCATCGCGCCGTGACGGTCGGAGTCGCTTAACAGCTCAACGGCGGCTCCGGCCATCGCTTCGACATCTCCAACGGGGAAAAGTCGGCCGTTGACCCCGTCTTCGATCAGCTCCGGCACGCCGCCTACCCGGGTCGCGATGGTCGGCACCCGGCAAGCCATGGCTTCCAGCGCCACCAGCCCGAACGACTCCTGTTCGCTCGGCATCAGCAGAAGATCTGCCAGGGGGAGAATCTCAGAAACATTGCTCTGCTTGCCCATGAAGTGAACTCTGTCCTGAATACCTTTGCGATGGGCAATCCACTCCGCCGCCGATCGATCGGGACCGTCGCCGATCATCAGCAGCCGGGCAGGGATCTCGCGGGCGATTCGGGAGAAAATCCGCACAACGTCGGCGGTTCGCTTGACCGGACGGAAATTGGAGAGGTGCATGAGAATCTTTTCGCCCGGTTCGGCATAGCGAGCGCGACCCGCGTCGCGCTCGGCCCCGCTCAGCGGCAGATAGACGTCGCAGTTGACGAAGTTTGGAATGACTTCAATCGCCCTCTTCGGTTGAAACTCCTGCAGAGTCTTCTCCCGCAGGTAGCCGGAAATCGCCGTGACGCCGTCGCTCTCGTCGATGCCAAACCGCGTGATCGGCAAATAGGAGTGGTCCAGGCCGACCAGCGTGATATCCGTGCCGTGCAGAGTTGTAATGAACGGCAGGCGCCGATTCTGACGGGCCAGCATCTCCCGTGCCAGATAGGCGGATATCGAATGGGGAATCGCGTAGTGCACATGCAGCAGGTCTAACTCGTAATAGGCAGCGACCTCCGCCATGCGGGTCGCCAGCGCCAGATCATACGGCGGGTACTCGAACAGCGGATAGTTCGAAACCGGGACCTCATGGAAGGCGATGTCCTGCTCGCGGCCGCGGAGGCGGAATGGCTGAGAGTAGGCAATAAAATGCACCTGGTGGCCAGCCGCCGCCAGTTCGATGCCCAGTTCCGTTGCCACCACGCCACTGCCGCCGTAGGTGGGATAGCAGGTGATACCGATCTTCATGTCGTTTTGAGGGTACAGCCTAAAGATGCGTCACGCCACGAAAGGACACGGATCTCATCGAAAACCCGAGTACGCCGCTCTGGCCGGCGCGCTGCGTCGGTGGTCATCGGTTCTCAGGTTGTCGCAGCTCCGTTTCGAGAATTCGGCCGCCGCAGGCCCATGGCGATTGCGGCGGCCAGCAGAAAACCTCCCGATGTGAGACACAGAGCGGTTGCCAGCCCTGAGTGCTCTGACACGTGGCCGATTACCCACGGCGCCGTTGCGCTCATAATTCGCCCCAGGTTATACGAGAAGCCCATGGCGGAACCGCGCAGCGCGGTGGGGAACAACTCGCTGGCAATCACGGCGAATCCGCTGAAGTAGCCGGTTCCGAAGAATCCAACCAGAGGCCCGAGGATCAGCAGGGAATTGGTGCTGCCTGCAAAAGCAAAGGCCGGCACCAGTGCCGCCGCGACCACGAGATACCCGATGTAGGTGAGCTTGCGGCTGAAGCGATCCGCGATATAGCCGAAGCTGATGTACCCCAGAAACGTTCCCACCTGCATGACGATCGTCCACTCCGACGTCATGACAACGTTCAGCCCTCGCCCACCCTGCGCGCGAGGGAGGGACAGGAACCGCGGGACCCAGGTAAAGAGTCCCCACCATGCAAACAGCGTCGCGGCGTTCATCGTGGTGCAGATCAGCGTGCTCCGGCCCAGCGATCCCCGAAAAAGCTGGCCCACCGCTACCTTCTGTGCCTTGTGTTTTCTCCAGGCCTCCGGTTCATGCAGTTTCTGTTGCACCCAGAAGGCGATCAGCGCGGGGGCCACACCCGCGAAGAAGACCGCCCTCCATCCAAAATGCGGCAGGATCACCGCCACCAGCGCCGCTCCCAGCGCATAGCCGACGGCCCAGCTGCTCTGCACCAGAGCCAGCGCCCTGGCCCGGTATCGCGCCGGCCAGGTCTCCGCCACCAGCGCTGCGCCTGAAGCCCACTCGCCGCCCATGCCCAGCCCCAGCACCAGCCGGCACAGCATTAGCTCCATAGCCGTGTGGGTGAACCCACACAATGCCGTCGCCGCCGAATAGATGAGCACGCTCGTCGACAGGGCCCGCACCCGACCCGCACGATCGGCAAACCACCCAAACCAAATACCGCCCACGGCCGCGCTCACCAGCGTCACCGACATCAGCGCGCCGCTGGTCCCGGCCGACAGGTGCATCTCGCGCGACACCGGCCCCAGAACCAGCGCGTACAGCATTACGTCCATGCTGTCGAGCATCCAGCCCAGCGCGGCGCCCAGCAGTGTGCGCTTCTGCTCGCGCGAGGCTTCGCTGAGCCAGCCGTAGATTTCGTTCAAGTCGGCTCCAGGTGTTCTACTGTTCAGTAAATTCGTCATACCACGATACGAGAGAACCAGCTTTGCGGGCGGCTATCGATACCGGCGGGACATTCAGCGACTGCGTCTATCTGGACCGAGGTGAGCTGCGCGTTCTAAAGGTGTTTTCCACCCCTGCCGATCCCGCGCGCGCGGTCCTGGCGGCGCTCAGGCAGATTGCTTCCGATAATCGCATCGATCTCCGGCACGGCACCACGCTTGGCACCAACGCCATGCTGGAACGCCGCGGCGCGCGCGTGGCTTTCGTAACGACGGCGGGTTTCGAGGACACGATCGCCATTGGCCGTCAGGCGCGCAGCTCTCTCTACGACTGGTCCGCGCCGGCGCCCGAATGCCTTGCCTCGCGCGAATTGCGCTTCGGCGTTCCGGAGCGCGTCAGCGCCGAGGGTGTAATCCTTCGTTCGCCCACCGACGATGAGCTCTCTGCCCTCGTCGAGGCGATCCGGGCCGGTAATCCGCAGGCTGTCGCCGTCTCGCTGCTCTTCTCCTTCGCAAATC
Organism: Acidobacteriaceae bacterium; assembly: GCA_036489655.1. Lineage (GTDB taxonomy): Bacteria > Acidobacteriota > Terriglobia > Terriglobales > Acidobacteriaceae > Palsa-343. The sequence continues at coordinate 52,476 of DASXFH010000376.1, forward strand.
CTGCTGCGGAACTCCGTGTCGGCGAGGCCCTGGCCGATCTCCGGATTCCTGTCTCCCTCTCCAGCCGCATCCTGCCGGAATTTCGTGAATACGAGCGTGCTTCCACGACCGTGGTGAATGCCTGCCTCGCGCCCCGTATGCAGAGCTACCTTCTTCACCTCGAACAACGGGTGGCCGCGGATCATCAGGGCGGCAGTGTCGATGTTATGCAGTCTTCGGGTGGTATTGTCTCCGCCCGCCTCGCCGCGCAGGAACCCGTGCGCACCGTGCTCTCCGGCCCCGCCGGTGGCGTGATGGGCGCCATGCGCGTCGCGCAGGTTGCGGGTTTCGAGCGCATCATCGGTCTCGATATGGGTGGCACTTCGACCGATGTTTTTCTCTCCGATGCAGCCCAGGGAGGCGTCCGCCGCACCCACGAATCACGGATCGCCGGAATCCCGGTCAGCGTGCCGATGCTGCACATTCACACCGTCGGGGCCGGCGGCGGTTCGATTGCGCGCTTCGATCGCGGCGGCATGCTGCGCGTGGGCCCGGAGTCAGCGGGAGCCGATCCTGGTCCCCTCTGCTTCGGCCGCGGTACCCTGCCGACTGTCACCGACGCCAACCTCCTTCTCGGCCGGCTCGATCCGTCCAGCTTTCTCGGCGGTACCGTCTCCATCGATCGCACCCGGGCCGAAGTCGGGTTGCGCGAGCACAAGGGCCCGCTGGCGACGGTCGAAGAATTCGCCGATGGCATCCTGCGCGTTGTTGAAACGGAGATGGACAAGGCCATCCGCGTTATTTCCGTTGAACAAGGCTACGATCCGCGCGGTTTCGTCCTTGTGGCCTTCGGCGGGGGCGGTCCACTCCATGCCTGCTCGCTTGCCCGCGCTCTGCGCATCCCAACGGTCCTGGTCCCGATGATGCCCGGAGCCCTCTCCGCTCTCGGCATTCTGCTCGCCGACGTCGTCCGCGACCACGCCCGCACCGTCATGCTGCCCGGGGATGAGATCCACAACCTCGCCGGGGAGTTCGCTGGCCTTGAGAACCAGGCGCGTCGCGAATTTGCCGAGGAAGGCCTCGTCGGCACATCGGCCTGTTCCCTCGACCTCCGCTACCGCGGTCAGGGTTATGAGTTGACCGTCCCGTGGAGCGCCGCCGATCCCGCTGGTTCCCTCGCGGCCTTCCACGCCCTGCACAACCAGCGATACGGCTTTTCCGATCCGGGCAGGCCCATCCAGATCGTCAGCCTCCGCCTCCGCATGACCGCGCCCGCCGAGCCCTGGGAACCAAAGAACCAGGATTCGCGCCCTGGCGACGGCAGTGCTGCCCGTTGTGGCGAGCGCGATATCTTCTTCGACGGCCGGTTCCTCGCCGCATCGGTCTATCGGCGCGAGCAACTCCTCGCTGGCGATGTCCTTAACGGACCCTCCATGATCACCGAATACACCTCCGCCACGATCCTGCCGCCCGGCTGCCGCGCCACTGTCGACCCCTTCCTCAACCTTGTCATCGACGTGAGGCCTGCTTCATGACCCAGGCTGCTCCCGATCCCATCGAACTGGCCATTTTTCGCAGCGTCGTCCATTCCATTGCCGAAGAGATGGGTGCCGCGGTGCGCCGCACCGCCCTCTCGCCCAACATCAGGGAGCGGCGCGATTACTCATGCGCTGTTTTTGATAGTGAGGCGCGCGTCATCGCGATGGGCGATCACATGCCGGTTCATCTGGGCTCGATGCCCATGTCCGTCCAGGCCGCAGTCCATGCCCTCCCGCTCAGCCCGGGCGACATTGCGGTCCTCAATGATCCCTACGCCGGCGGGACCCACCTGCCCGATATCACCATGGTCCTGCCTGTCTTCCTTCCCGGCGGCGCGAAGCCCGCGTTCTATGTCTCGAACCGTGCGCATCACGCCGACGTTGGCGGCTGCTTTGCCGGATCGATGGGGCCCGCGCGCGAGATATTCCAGGAGGGCCTGCGCATCCCGCCGGTACGCATCGTGCGTAACGGGGCTGTCGATCGCGAGATGATGAACCTCCTTCTGCTGAACGTACGCACGCCCCAGGAGCGCGAGGGCGACCTGGCTGCACAGATTGGCGCCTGTCGCGTTGGGGAGCGCCGGGTGCTGGAACTGGTGGAGAAATACGGCGAATCGCGCATCCTCGTTCTCATTGAAGGCCTTCTCGATTACTCAGAGCGCCTGGTTCGTGCCGAGCTGCAGCGCATGCCCTCCGGCACCTTCGTTGCCGAAGACGCTCTCGACGACGATGGCGTCAGCGATGCTCCCTGTCGCATCTGCGTTCGTCTCCGTATCGATTCCAGGGCCGGCGCTCTTCACGCCGATTTCACCGGATCGTCCCCGCAGGTCCCGGGTAGTGTCAATGCCGTCCACGCCATCACGCTTTCCGCCTGCTTTTATGTACTCCGCTGTCTGGTTGACCGCGATGCGCCTGCCACGGCCGGCATTCTGCGGCCGCTCAGCCTTGTCACGCCGCCCCGCAGCATTGTCGACGCGCGCCCGCCCGCCCCGGTGGCCGGTGGCAATGTCGAAACCTCACAGCGCATTGTCGACACGCTCCTGCGTGCGCTCGCCCAGGCTGCGCCCGATCGCGTTCCCGCCGCCTCCGCAGGCACGATGAGCAATCTCACCATCGGCGGTATAGATCCACGGACGGGCGAGCCCTTTACCTACTACGAAACCACCGCCGGAGGCATGGGCGCGCGTCCCACGCTCGACGGCATCTCCGGCGTCCACACCCACATGACCAACTCGCTCAACACGCCCATCGAGGCGCTCGAGTACGCTTATCCGCTCCGCGTTCGCCACTACGGCTATCGCACAGGATCCGGCGGTCCAGGGCGCTTCCGCGGCGGCGACGGTCTCATCCGCGAGATCGAATTGCTGGCCCCGGCTCAGGTCACCATGCTTGCCGATCGCCGACGGTTTCGTCCCTGGGGTCTCGCGGGCGGTCGCGAGGGCGCACCCGGTCGAGCGGTCGTCACCGAAGCGGCTACAGGCAATTCCCATGAGTCGCCGAGCAAGTGCAGCTGCCATCTCGAACGGGGAGATATCCTCCGTATCGAGACGCCAGGCGGCGGCGGATGGGGTCTGTAAGGAAAGAGTTGCCCCTCCGGAGCGCGAAGCCGCAGAGAGTTTTCCCATTGGATCCGGTCCGCACACAACGTTTCCCTGGGGCAGCCAATCCCAACGAGTGGGTTGAAATTCAGGGTTGGAGTCCCAGCATGCGTTTTTCATTATTCAGTCGTTCCTCAGGACTGATGCGTTCCGCTGTTTTCTCGGTCCCCGCGCTCGCGCTGGTCCTGTTGCTTGCGCCCACCCCGCGCGCTCAGGCGCAAATCAGCGTGCGCATTGGTCCCGCGCCCGTTTGTCCTTACGGCTATTTCTCTTATCCGCCGTACAACTGCGCTCCGTGGGGCTACTACGGTCCGGAATGGTTCAACAACGGCATTTTCCTGGGTGCGGGGCCCTGGTTCCATGGCCCTCGCTACTGGCATGGCCACGTCGACAGTCACTTCGATCCGCACTACGGCTATCGAGGGGCCTTCCCGCGTCGTGGCGAACGTGGCTACTGGGAACACGGGCACTGGAGAGACCATCCTCACGAACATTTCCGCGGCCGCGAAATGCGCGACGGGCGGGGCAATGCAGTTCATGGCGACCACCATCCGCACGGACACTGACCAGGGGAGAACAGCGGTGGGTTCCTGACCAGCGCCTCTGCCGCGGATCACAAGATCCCCTCCGCTGGCGGCAACACCCATCGATCACGCCCGCGTGCTTTCTTCCCGATCGCAGCGGACGGCGAAGTGCTGGCTCAGGCCGTTCGGCGCCGTGTTTGCGGCGAGATTTTCACCGCCGGTCCGCATAGCTGAAGAGACAGAAAGGGCAGGTCCGAAGACCTGCCCCTCTTTTCAAGCGCCGGAAGATACTACTTCGCCGCAACCGGTACAGCGGCATGCGCAGCGGCCTGCTCCTTCAGGGTCGCGGCCTTGTCGGTCGTTTCCCACGTGAAGTCCGGCTCGTTGATGCGGCCGAAGTGTCCATACGCTGCGGTCTTGCGATAGATCGGCCGCCGCAGGTTAAGGCTCTCGATAATGCTCTTCGGCGTCAGTGTGAAGTTCTTCCGCACCAGCGCTACCAGAGCAGGCTCGTCGAGTTTGCCGGTGCCAAAGGTCTCCACCAGCACGCTCACCGGCTCGGCCACGCCAATCGCGTACGCCAGCTGGACCTCGCAGCGCTCCGCCAGCCCGGCCGCCACGATGTTCTTGGCGATATAGCGGGCCATGTAGGCTGCTGAGCGGTCCACCTTTGTCGGATCCTTGCCGCTGAAGGCGCCGCCGCCGTGACGGCCCATCCCGCCATAGGTGTCCACGATGATCTTGCGCCCGGTCAGGCCCGTGTCGCCCATCGGACCGCCGATCACGAATCGGCCGGTCGGATTAATGTGATACTTCGTGTTTTCGTCCAGCAAATGCGCCGGCAGCACGGCCTGAATCACGTGCTTCAGAATATCGGCACGCAGCTCTTCATTCGTGATCGTCTCGGCGTGCTGCGTCGAAATCACCACGGCATCGATGCGCACCGGTTTGTGGTTGGCGTCGTACTCGACGGTCACCTGCGATTTGCCGTCCGGGCGCAGGTAGGGCAAGCGGCCGTTCTTGCGGACTTCCGACAGCCGACGCGTCAGCTTGTGCGCCAGTGAAATCGCCGCCGGCATCAGCTCCGGCGTCTCGTTCGTCGCATAGCCGAACATCATGCCCTGGTCGCCGGCGCCGCCGGTGTCCACACCCATGGCGATGTCGCCGGACTGCTTGTTGATGCTCGAGATCACCGCGCAGGTGTTCGAATCGAATCCGTAGGTCGCATTGTCATAACCGATCGAGGCCACCACACCCCGGACCAGCGACTGGAAATCGACATAGGCGCTGGTGGTGATTTCGCCGGCGATCACGACCAGGCCGGTCGCGGTCAGCGTTTCACAGGCGACGCGGCTGTAGGGGTCCTGCTCGAGGCAGGCATCAAGGATTGCGTCGGAAACCTGATCGGCAATTTTGTCGGGATGGCCTTCGGTGACGGATTCCGAGGTAAACAGAAAACGTTCGGCTGCTGGCAAGGAACTTCCTCCAGAGGGATGCGGACTGCCTCACGCGAACGGGGGCAGAATCCGGTGGGATTGCTCTTCTATGGTACCAGGAGCACCGGGTGCCGGGGAAAGACTTCCAGCCAAAAGGGAAATGACGCAGGGAACGGCAATTGCGAGCAGGGAACTGGCGGCCCCGCCACGCCAGCAGGCCGGCTATAGCTCGGCTGCCCAGCGCTACTTACTGCGGTTTCCCGGCGGACGGGCTGCCTGTCGGCGGGGTGGACTGCGGCGGTGTTGGGTTCGCCGGGGCTTTCTGCGGATCGCCCGTAATATCCTGGCCGCCGTAGATCACCCGAATGCTGGTGTGAAACTGATGATAATTCGTGTACTTCAGCGTTTCCCGCATGTGGACATTCTGGCTCAAATAGCCGTGTCCGGCGGAGAAGTGCAGCACACCATCGCCATGCGTATAGACCGGGAACCAGTATTTCCCGTCGACCATCTGCCGGTAAGTCGCGAACGGGATTGACAGATCCTCGTGCCCGGCCCGCGTGTCGTCCGGCACGTTTTTGCCATTGGTCACCACGATCTGGTGATCCTTCTGATCTACCCAGATTCTTCCCTGAAAATAGCGGTGCTTCTTCTCAATGACTTTGGGCTTGATGTCAAAAACCCAGGTGTCAATCTCGTCGATTCGCTGCTTCCCCAGATAAGTAATGTCGTACTGCGGAGCGTCCTCGGTGGTGATCACGAATGGCAGACGCTCCTCAATGTCCGAGAAGTCCGCAGGCGACATCATCACCCGCGTCAGCGTCGATTCCGGAGCGTCGATCACGCGCTCGGTACGATGCCCCTCCGAATCGAAGACCACGTCCACGACCTGGTAGTACTGGCCATCGGGCTTGTTGTCGTCGTCCAGCGTCTCCACTCGCACGCTGCGCTGCCAGGTGTAGTTGTCCATGGCCTGCTTAAACACCGCCTCTTTGGCCGTGAATTCCTGAATGATCTGCGCCACGGGTATGGCGGGCGGGGTGGTATCGAGCCGGCCGAACCCCGCATCGAGCGGCATCGACGTGTACGACACCTGGGCGGAGAGCACCGGAGCAGTCAGAAGCGGAATCGCGGCCATAAGGACGGCGAGCGACGACAGGCGGCGAAACGGCGGGAAGGACACGACTCAACTCCTGTGCTGTAAGCATAGACGCAATTCGGCGCCCAGGCGGAAGCGGGCTGAGTTCACTCAAGGCTGCAACATTGAACACTCCCCCCCCGCATTTGCATTTTCACAGGGCAATGAAACGATTAAACTTGCGGCGTCCCCTATGGCCGGCGGCACTGAGCTTTATCGCATCCCGACTCTGATCCTGCTGATCGCCCTGGTCGCGGTCTTCGGCGCGCTTTGGCTGGAAAAAGGGCGGCATCCGGAAAGAGGCCCCGCGCCGCAGGAGACTCCGCCGGAGCGCCGCCGCCAGTTGCTGTGGCTGGTGGGCTGGATGTTCGCGGCCATCCAGATGGAGATGGAAGTTGCCGGCCGGGAAGGATCCGGCATTTGGCTGGCCGTCGCGCACAGCGCGATGCAGATGGCGCCGCTGATGTTCCTCGGCTCTCTGGCTCCGCAGTACTTCAGCCGCAGGCCCCGCATTCATTACGTGGTGGCATTCGGTTCACCTCTTATCGTCTTCGCAACTCTGGTTTCGTTCGATCCGAATCCGGGACCCGCGGCTCAGGGGTTGTTGCTGGCCTGTGCCGCCTGGGCTGCCTTCGTTGCGGCACGCTGGAGCCTGTATCGGAATCTGATCCCGGAATGGCTGAGTCTGGTGGTCGTGGCTGCTGTGGGCAGCGCCTGCCTGTGGCTGGTTTGGAACCGCCAGTACGATGCGGTGCTCGCGCTGGTGCACAGCGGGGTGCTGCTGATGACCGCAATCCTGTTTGCATCGGCCTTTCGCCGGCTGACTGCGGGAGTGGTGTTTACGACAGGCGGCCTCGCGCTCTGGTCGCTGCCGGTATTGCTTGCGCCTCTGGCACCCGGCGCCGACGCGACGATCCTTCTGGTGCGGATTATCAACCTGACGAAGATCATTACTGCCGTCGGCATGATCGTCCTGGTCCTTGAGGACGAGATTGCTTCCAACCGCGCCGCGCAGGTACGCGACCGCCGTGCCCGCCAGGAGATGGAGAAGTACACCGAGGTATACCTGGAAGACATTCCCTTCGAGGAGGAGTCCGGCCAGTACGACAGTCTCTGCGCCACCATCGCTTCCGTCAGCCGTTTTCGCCAGGCAGCGATCTTTGTGCGAACGCCGGATGGCCGTTTCCGCCTCGCCGGACGCTCCGGCTTCGATGGCGCTCTGGAGGGTGCGCTGGATGCCCTGGCCCGCCGGACCACCGAGGAAAAGGTGCAGGAGGTCGCAGCGGGGCAAAAATTTCCCCAGCAGATCGGGCATCTGGTCCTGATGGACCTGCAACCCCTGATGGAGCCCGGTGACGAGCTGCTCCAGATGAACTTCCGTCACAGCTATGTCATCGGTATTCGAACCCGCGAGGGGCGGCTGCTCGGGGCGCTGCTGCTTTCCGGGCTGAACAATCCTGAAGATCCGCTGCTCACCGAAGACGTGCTGCCTCTGGAACTGCTGGTCGCGCGCATCGGCGCGGCTCGTGAGCACCAGGCTCTTTTGCGTCAGTTGCTGCAGGCGGAGCGTCTCGCCGGCCTGGGCCAGCTTGCTGGCGGCGTGGCCCACGAGCTGAACAATCCCCTGACCGTAGTGACCGGCTATGCCGAAATGATGGCCGAGGACGAGAACACGATAGCCCGGGATCAGGCGCTGGTGATTCTGAATGAAGCCCGGCGCATGAAGCACATCATCGAGAGCCTGATGCGTTTCCGCAAAGCTTCGACGACGGGCAAGGTGCCGTTGGCCGTCGAGCTGCTGCTCCGCGATATCGAGAAGCTGGCGCGGCACCAGCTGGAATCCGCCGCGATCGAACTGGAGTTGCGGCTTTCCCGCGAGGTGCCGCGCGTGAAAGCCGACGGCGAACAGTTGCGGCAGGTTTTCCTCCAGATCATCGGGAATGCGATTGCTTCGCTCCAGGAAGTTCCGAAGGACTCGCACCGGCGCCTGCGCGTCGAAGTCGTGTCGGTCGGGAATCGGGTGCAGATTACCTTCGCCGACAATGGGCCCGGTTTCGTTGAGCCGGCGCGCGTCTTCGATCCCTTCTTTACGACGCGGCAGCCCGGGGAAGGCGTGGGTCTGGGCCTGAGCGTCTGCTATTCCATCGTGCGGGAGCACGGCGGCACCATTACCGCCGAGAACCTGCAGCCGAACGGCGCAGCGGTGCTGATCGACCTCCCGGCGGAACCCTCCGGAGTTCTCGAGGAATTCGTTCCTGGCTCGGCGCGCGCGGTTTAGGATAAGGCTGCAATCCAAAGGACCAATTCAATGTTCGGGTTCAGGGGAAACGTGTGTTGGACAGCGCTGCTGCTGGTGGGAGCCGGCGCGCCTGCCTTCGCGCAGAGTCAGTCCGTGCAGAACGAATCGCCGCAGATTACCGCGTCGAAGCGGCCCATGACGTTCGAGGACATGATGAAGATGCGCCGACTCGGCGACATCGATGTCTCCCGAGACGGGCGCTGGGTTCTCTTCTCCGCGACGGACGTGGATCTGGCGAAGAACACGAAGACCTCGCACTTGTGGATCGTGCCGGCGAGCGGAGGAGAAGAGAAGCCGCTGACCGATGCGGCGGCGGGCGAGAGCCGCGGCCGCTTCTCGCCGGATGGGAAACAGATCCTCTTTGAGACGTCGCGCCGTGACGGCCAGCAGATCTGGCTGGCGGATTTCGACAGCGCCGCCGGCACGATCGGCGAGCCGCATCAGCTCACTTACATCTCCACGGGGACCGACAACGCTGCCTGGTCGCCGGATGGGAAACACATCCTGTTTACGTCGGACGTCTATCCGGAGTGCAGCGCGGGACCGGATGAGGCCGCAGTTTCCGGTGTGGCCGAGGATGCGTGCGACAAGCAGAGGGACGAGGAGCAGGGCCAGAGCAAGGTGAAGGCAAAGATCTTCACGGATCTGCTCTACCGGCACTGGAACCACTTCACCAATGACAAGCGCAGCCACCTTTTTCTGATTTCCGTGGACGATGGCGTTTATCGCGATCTGAACCCTGGAGATGACCGCGACGTGCCGCCATTCTCGCTGGGCGAGCCGGATGGCTGGGATTTCTCGCCCGATGGCCACGAGATTGCGTTCGAGGAGAAGAAGGTCGATGATCCGGCTCTGTCGACCAACGTCGACATCTTCACCCTCAAGCTCTTTAACGACGAGGGCAAGACCGAGTGGGGCGCCAAACCGCATAAAATCTCGACCAGCCCCGGCGGCGACTTCACGCCGCGCTACTCGCCGGATGGCAAGTGGATCGCGTGGCGCATGCAGAAACGCGCGGGCTACGAGAGCGATCGCTTTCGGCTCGTCGTCTACAACCGGGCGACGCATGAAATCCGCGAGGTGCTGCCGAACTTCGACCGGTGGGTGGACGAGGAGGCGTGGGATCCCAACGAATTCACCGATTCCAAAGACATCTATTTCACTGCCGGTGACAGAGGCGAGGAACCTGTCTTTTCCGTTCGAATCGACGGCTCTGGTCTGCGTCAGCGCGCGGACTATGGCGAATACGCCCATCTCACTGTTACGAATGCGGGACACTCGCTCATCGCAACGAAGATGGCAGTGGATCTTCCAGGTGAGATTACCAAATTGAATCTCGACGCCCCTGTAGAGGCGCTTCCCGCTCCTCCGGGAGGCTGGAAAGCCCACGGTCTTCAGGAGCCAC
>DASXFH010000390.1:0-1959 GCA_036489655.1 Acidobacteriaceae bacterium
AGCTCAGCGCGAGCTGCGACGCGTTGCAGGTATCTCGGCACAGGCGCTCAACTTGTACCACATCACCGGCGATCTGGAATCGATCTCGATTCATGACATCGCGGACGAAGCGCTCGCGGAACACGAAGACCGATGTCAGACGATGGGGATTCACGTGGTGCGGGAATATGGGGCCGTACCCAGGATTCACTGCTATGTTGCCGAACTGCGCCAGGTGCTGACGAACCTCGTGGGCAATGCCCTCGATGCCATGCCGGGCGGAGGCCACCTGCGACTTCGCATCTGCGAATGCAGAGACTGGGTCGGCAGCGGCCGCTGTTTGCGCATTACTGTGGGCGACACTGGCCGCGGCATGAGCGCGGAAACGCGACGCCGTCTCTTTGAGCCGTTCTTTACGACCAAGCAGGCGACCGGAACGGGCCTCGGCCTGTGGGCCTGCGCGCATGTTGTCACGCGGTACGGAGGCCGGATTCTGGTGCGGACCCGGCAGAACGGCGGGTCCAGCGGTTCGGTTTTCGTTTTGTTGCTCCCGCTGTGACGAGCCGTTTGCGGCGGAGCATCAGGTCCAACGCTCCGATGGCTGGGAGGTGTGAACGGACAATTGCTGTGCCATCCGTACCAGGTCGGGCAAAGAGCGCGCCCGCATCTTGTGCATCACCCGAGCGCGGTGGACTTTGACGGTCTTTTCGCTCGTCCCAAACTGGAAGGCGATCTGCTTGTTCAGTAATCCCTCGACCACGCCTTCCATTACCTCTGCTTCTCTTGGTGTGAGTGATACGAAACGGGCACGCAGCACAGTCATCTCAGCGTGCTGTTGTCGCGCAGCGGAGCTGTGCCGGATCGCCCGGTAGACAGCGCCGAGGAGATCCTGGTCGTGAAACGGTTTGGTAAGGAACTCCAGGGCGCCTAATTTCATCGCGTGCACCGCCATAGAGATGTCGCCATGGCCGGTAATGAAGATGACGGGAATCGGGAAGGATGACTGCGAGAGCTGATTCTGCAGATCGAGTCCGCTTAGGCCGGGCATTCGGACGTCGACGACCAGGCACTCCGGGGCATCCTCGCGCATGGACTCGAGGAACTCTGCGCCACCGGCGAAGGTACGCGCTTCCAGGCCCACCGAGCGCACCAGAGAGCTGAGCGAGTTCCTGACACCAGGCTCGTCGTCGACGATATAGACGGTGGGGCGGGGGTTTGTCATGTCAGAGGGGGCGCTCCAGGGGGAGAGAAAAAAGGAAAATGGTGCCGCCCGAAGGAATAGGGGCAGCCCATAAACTTCCGCCATGGGCTTCGACGATCGAGCGGCTGATGGGCAGACCCATGCCGAGACCGTCGGCTTTGGTCGTAAAGAACGGCGCAAACAGGCGATCGGCCGAACCTGGATCAAATCCCGTGCCTGAGTCCCGCACGCCGATGACGACTGTATCGGCCTGCCTTGTTAGCGTCAGCAGCAGATCGCGATCGCCGGCCGGTCTCGGGCTCATTGCATCGACGGCATTGAGGATCAGATTGAGCAGCACCTGTTGCAGCTGCACAGGATCACCCCGGAGAGCCGGGATATCGGGCTCCAATTCGGTTTCGACGCGGACGCCGTGACGCTCGAGATCCTGGCGTGTCAGCAGGATCACGTCGCCGATCAGCTGGGGAAGGTTGACGGGCGCGAATCGTGGCGGCCCTTTCTTCACAAGGTTACGTATCCGATTGAGAACTTCGCCGGCCCGGCGCCCCTGGCGCAGGGTTTCCTCGAAGGCGTCGTCGGCTTCCTCGAGATTGGGCGGTGACTGGCGGAGCCAGTTCAGCCCCGCCAGTCCGCTGCTGACGACCGCGGAGAGCGGTTGACTAACCTCGTGCACGATGGCCGTGACCAATTGGCCCAGGGCGTTCACTCTGGCGATGTGGGCCAGTTGGGCCTGGGCTTCCTGCAGCGCCTGGTCTGCTTTCTTCTGCTGGCGCATGTCG
>DASXFH010000418.1:0-5967 GCA_036489655.1 Acidobacteriaceae bacterium
CACAATGTTGTGCTCGTCTTCATAAACGTCAACCGGGGGCACGAAGGCCGCTGTCGCGAGGGTATCGCCCTCGCCCTGGGCGCGGTTGTAGTCCTGGAACAGCGAGTTCATGCGGTTCTGCAGGGCGAGCACGTCGCGAAACGGATCCCAACGAGTGATTGCCATAACGAAAGTTCCTCCACAGATACAGATTTCGAAGTTGGAGCCAGCCCATCCGGTAGGGAAGAGGCGGCCGTCACAACATCTGATGAAACTATAGCATATGCGATGCAGAAAACATGAGCTAGAAACACTCATATCAATAAAGTAATATAAACGCAATAGTATCTGTTCGTTAGCTGATGGTCTGAAGTTTTTGTTGTGCTCGGAACGGGGATAGAGGTGCGATTTTCAGGTATTTCTCCCGTCTCCGGGTGCGGAGGATCGGCAGGATTGGGTCGCCCAGGCGGGCCTGGGAGAGGGCGAAAAATGCCGTGTGACGCAGATCACAGCCGGCTCGCAACTTCTCTGTGACGCCCGGCACATACAGTTCTCGCCGCCCGGACCGAGAATCTTTTGTTTTGAGAATGCGGATTGGCGATACGTCTTCACGTTCTCGCTCAGCAACGGCCGCCAGCACCGCAACGCACGAATAACCGATGAACGGAATGCGCCCCAGGCGGCGGCAGAACGGAGAATCGCAATGAACCCATCCACATTCGACTATCAGGAGGCAGCGGCAGCCTCAAAAGTCGAAACGTCCACCCAGTATGTTTATTTCTTCGGCGCAGGCGCGGCTGAAGGCAGCGGCAAGATGCGCGATGTCCTCGGGGGCAAAGGCGCGGGACTTTCGGAGATGACCAATGCCGGTCTGCCGGTGCCTCCGGGATTCACCATTCAGACGGAAGCCTGCCGCGAATATATGCGGGGATCGCTTTCGCCGCAGGTGACCGAACAGATGGACCTGGCGCTGGAGCGGCTGGAGAAGCTGCAGGCTCAGCGGCTGGGCGCGGGTGAGAATCCGCTGCTGGTCAGCGTCCGCTCGGGGGCGAAGTTCTCGATGCCGGGGATGATTGACACGATCCTCAACCTCGGGCTGAACGACAAGTCGGTGGAGGCGCTGGCGAAGAAGAGCAACAATCCACGGTTTGCTTATGATTCGTATCGGCGTCTGATCCAGATGTTCGGCGACGTGGTTCTCGACATTCCGAAATCCGACTTCGAGCACATTTTCGACGAGACGAAGAGAAAGTACGGGGCGAAGCAGGACACAGAGCTGACGCCGTCGGCGCTGAAGGAAGTGATTGCGGGGTACAAGAAGCTGGTGCTGCGGCATACGGGCGCGGAATTTCCGCAGGATCCGGATCGGCAGCTGACGATGGCGCGCGACGCCGTTTTCAGGTCGTGGAACAACGAGCGCGCGAAGACCTATCGCCGCCTGAACAATATCGACGACTGGCTCGGGACCGCAGTCAACGTCCAGGCGATGGTCTTTGGAAATCTCAACGAGTCCAGCGGCACGGGTGTGGGCTTTACGCGGAACCCGGCGAACGGCGAGAAGGAATTCTACGGCGAGTTTCTGATGAATGCGCAGGGTGAAGACGTGGTGGCCGGCATCCGCACCCCGGTACCGATCAGCGAACTGCAGAAGCAGATGCCGCATGTCTATGAGCAGCTGCGCGACCTGACTTCGCGGCTGGAGAAGCACTACCGCGACATGCAGGACTTCGAGTTCACCATCCAGGACGGGCGCCTGTACATGCTGCAGACGCGCAACGCGAAGCGGACGGGCCTGGCGGCGGTGCGGATTGCCATCGACATGGTGCGCGAGCAGCTCATCTCCATTGACGAGGCGGTGCTGCGCGTGGAGCCGAACCAGATCTTCGACTTCCTGGTCCCGCGTCTGGACGAGAAGGGAAAAGTTGAGGTGCTGGCGAAGGGACTGCCGGCCTCACCCGGGGCGGCGGTCGGCCAGATCGTCTTCACCGCGCACGAGGCTGTGAAGCATCACGAGAACGGGACCTATAAGTCGATCATCCTGGTGCGGTCGGAAACCTCGCCGGAGGATATTGCCGGCATGAACGTGGCAGCGGGCATCCTGACCTCGCGCGGCGGCATGACCTCGCACGCGGCTCTGGTCACGCGCGGCATGGGCAAGTGCTGCGTAGCCGGCGCCGGCGATGTCACCATCGACGAGAAAAAGAAGGAAATGCGGGTGAAGGGCAAGGTCTTCCATGAGGGCGACTGGATCTCCCTCGATGGAACGACCGGGCGCATCATGAACGGCAGGATGAACACCCTTCCGGTGAACCCGGACAATCCGGATCTGATCCAGTTCATGGGCTGGGTGGATCAGCGGCGGAAGCTGCGAGTGCTGGCTAACGCGGATATTCCGCGCGACGCGAAGCAGGCGCAGGCCTTCGGTGCGGAGGGGATCGGGCTGTGCCGGACCGAGCACATGTTCTTCGCCGAGGATCGGCTGCCGCACATGCAGGCGATGATTCTGGCCAAAACCGAGGAGGATCGCCGGGCTGCTCTGGCCAAACTGCTGCCTATGCAGCGCGCCGATTTCCAGGGTCTTCTGAAGACGATGGGTTCGCTGCCGGTGGTCATCCGCCTGCTCGATCCGCCGCTGCATGAATTCCTGCCCAGGCGGGAAGAACTGCTGCTGCAGATCAACAGTCTGGAACTCACCAAGCCGCGTTCGCCCAAACTGAAAGACCTGCGCAAAATGCTGGAGCGGGTCGAGGAGCTGCACGAGCTGAATCCGATGCTGGCTCTGCGTGGCTGCCGGCTGGGTATCACCTACCCGGAGATCACCGAGATGCAGGCGCACGCCATCTTCGAAGCCGCCACGGCGGTGAAGAAGAGCGGGGTGGATCCGCATCTGGAGATCATGATTCCGCTGACCTCCGGTCCGGAAGAGCTGAAGAACCAGGCGGCGATCATTCATGCGGTCGCGCACGATGTCTTCATCAAGAAGGGCCTGGTGGTGGACTACAAGGTGGGCACGATGATTGAGCTGCCGCGCGCCTGCCTGGTGGCCGACAAGATCGCCGCCGAAGCGGAGTTCTTCAGCTTCGGAACCAACGATCTCACCCAGACCACCTACGGAATCTCGCGCGACGACTGCAATAAGTTCCTGCCGGCGTACCTGCAGAGGGGCATTTTCAAGCAGGATCCGTTTGCAGTGCTGGACCAGGAAGGTGTGGGCTCGCTGATCAAAATGGCAACCAACAAAGGCCGCGCGGCGCGCCGCGATCTGAAGATCGGGATCTGCGGCGAGCACGGCGGCGAACCTGAATCGGTGAAATTCTGCCACCGGGCGGGGCTGGATTATGTGTCCTGTTCCCCGTTCCGCCTGCTGACAGCGCGGCTGGCGGCGGCCCAGGCGGCGATCGAAGAGCAAAAGGTCTTTAACCCGGATCTGCGCTCCGGCAATTCAAAATAGTTCTGACGCATGTGTAGTTCTCTGTAGTTCTGTTATGCCTTCCCGCCGCGTTCTACCGGATAGAACGCGGCGGGTTTTTCTTTGGCCCATGGATTGAGCCCCCCCGCGCCGAGCCCGCAGGCTTTAGCCGTGCTCCGCTACACTGGACCGGATGCGCCATCTGCTTGAAGGGTACCGCCGCTTTCGCCGTGAGGTCTTTCCGCAGAAGAAAGACCGTTTCCATCTGCTGGCCGAACTGCAGAAGCCCGATGTTCTGTTCATTACATGCGCGGATTCGCGTGTGGTCCCGGATCTGATTCTGCAGACCGAGCCCGGCGACCTGTTTTTGTGCCGCACGGTGGGAAACATCGTGCCGCCGCATGGGCAGCTGCCTGGCGGAGTCGCCTCGACGGTGGAGTATGCGGTCGAGGTTCTGCACATCCATCACATCATTGTCTGCGGCCACTCCGACTGCGGTGCGATGAAAGCGGTCGTGGATCAGCGGGATCATTCGCGACTGCCGCTCACCGCAAAGTGGCTGGGCTTTGCTGAGTCGGCGTGGAGCCACCTCGATCCGGGCGTGGACCGGAGCGACGCGCGCGCTTTGCACACGGCTTTGATCTATGCCAACGTGATCGCGCAGGCCGAGAGCCTGAAGACGCACCCGGAGGTGGCTCGCGGGATTGCCCAGGGCACCCTGCAGGTGCATGGCTGGTACTACGACATTCTTACGGGGGCCATCGACGCGTACGACGAGAGCCGGCGGCAATTTTTGCCGCTTGAGGATATCGCCGGCTGAAGAACGCGGCCGGGCCGATGGATCACAGGGATATCGATACGCGGGGTCAATGCACGCCGACCGGTGCTCGGCCCGATTTGGCCTTCCTGAAGAACCACACCAGGATCACGCAAACAAAGCAGATCAGAGACATCCATCGAAAGACATCCACGAAGGACCAGAGCAGGGCCTGACGCCCCAGTTCGCGGTAGAGCTCGCTTTCGGCTGCGTAGTGCGCGGCGGTGGGCGAGAGGTGATGGCTGAAGTAAGCGGTGAGCGCGCTGAGCTGGTGCTGGAGCCAGGTCTGCGTTTGGGTGGCGTTGGCGCCGACCTCGGTTTGGTGCAGGTCGCTGCGCCGGACGAGCAGCGTCTCCGCGATGGAAATGCCGATGGATCCGCCAATATTCCGGACCAGATTGAAGATGCCGCTGGCGTTGCCAATCTGATCGTTGCGGAGGGTGCTGTAGGCCTGGGTCGTAATCGGAACAAAGACGAAGCTGAGAGCAAAGCCGGTGAGCACGATAGGCGCGAGCAGGGTCCAGGGGCTGATGCCCAGGTTCACGTTCCCGAAGACCAGAGAGGTCAGCCCGAAACCGATAAAGCCGAAGGTGAGAAGGTAGCGGGCATCGACCCGGTTGGTGAGATAGCCGATGACCGGCATGCCGATGATGGAGCCGATGCCGCGGGGTCCGACCACCAGGCCCGCGGCAAAGGCGGTGTAGCCCAGCAGCTCCTGATAGAAGAGCGGCAGCATGGTGATCATGGAATAGATGGCCAGGCCCAGCAGGATCATGAGGCTGCAGCCAATGAAGAAGTTCCTGTCCTTCAGGGTGCGCAGGTTCACCAGCGGGGTCTTGCTCCGCCAGGAGTGGACGATGAACCATGTGAAGGCGACGACCAGGAAGAAGACGGCCCAGCGGATCCACGCGGCTCCGAACCAGTCGTCTTCCTGACCCTTGTCCAGGACGACCTGGAGCAGACCGGTCCAGACCACCAGCAGGCCGAAGCCGAGGCTGTCGAACTTACTGGCTTTGCCTTTGGTGATGTATTCCGGGTCGTGAATGTAGCGGCTGATCATGAAGACGGCCAGCGCGCCCACCGGAATATTGATGTAAAAGGCATAGCGCCAGCTGTAGGTGTCGGTGAGCCAGCCGCCGAGGGTGGGCCCGAGCACGGGAGCCACGACGACTCCAAAGGCGAACAGGGCCATGGCGGCGCCGCGCTTCTCCGGCGGGAAGCTCTCGAGGAGGATGGCCTGGGAGAGCGGCTGGAGGGCGCCGCCACCGGCTCCCTGGATGACGCGGGCGATGAGGATGAAGCCGAGGGTGGGGGCCGCTCCGCAGAAGAAAGAGGCGACGGTGAAGATGATGACGCAGGTAATCAGGAAGCGCTTGCGTCCGAAGCGGAGAGAAAACCAGTTGCTGGCGGGCAGGATGACGGCGTTGGCGACCAGGTAGCTGGTCAGGACCCAGGTGGCCTCGTCAGTGGTGGCGGAGAGGGACCCGGCAATGTAGGGCAGGGCGACCGAGGCGATCGCGGTGTCCAGCACCTCCATAAAGGTGGCGAGCATCACCGAGACGGCGATGAGCCAGGGGTTGACCCCGAAATTTTGCGCCTGCTGACCGCTGCCGTCCGCCATGAACTTGCCAGAGTCTCTCAGAAAGAATTGGGAAGGAAATGCGCTGTGGAGAATCCCGGATGGGTCCCGAAGCCTTGTTCTTCGTGTTGGATACGGTAACTGGCGTGGAAGATGCAGCGAGGCTTCCACAGGTGGCCCGGC
>DASXFH010000433.1:0-10799 GCA_036489655.1 Acidobacteriaceae bacterium
CCCCCCGCCCAAGCGATACCAATAGGGTCTGACTTTACGGTATGCCATTCGATGGCGATGCTTGCCCTCGGCGCAGCTCCCGGAATGAAGTCAGTGATTGCTGACGCCACTTGAACCATTGGCCCGCGTGCCCCTTCCGTGGAGGCGCTCTCCCACGTTTGGACAGGGCGTTCGTCGATAGGCGTCGAATGCGAACTCGCCCAACATACATGATCATGCCAAAGCAGCTTGACTTGGACACGGAGCGCCTTCCGGACAACATACAAGAGTGCCGGCGTTGCGATTTGTGGATACACGCCTCGCAAGCCGTCGAGGGCGAAGGAGCGGCGGACGCCCGAATCATGCTGGTGGGCGAGCAGCCGGGCGATGAAGAAGACTTCCGAGGCCATCCCTTCGTAGGTCCCGCGGGCCGGATACTCGATCAGTGCTTGGATTCCGCAGCGCTCAGGCGCGATGATGTCTTTCTGACCAACGCCGTCAAGCATTTCAAGTGGGAGCCGCGCGGCAAGCGCCGCATTCACAAGAAACCCAGCGCCCGCGAAATCGCCGCCTGCCGCCCCTGGCTCGACGCCGAGATCGAAGAGATTCAGCCGGACATCGTCGTCTGCCTCGGCGCCACCGCCGCCCAGTCTCTCCTCGGCCGCACCTTTCGCGTCATGCAAAATCGCGGCAAGCCCGTTTTTCCTCCCGGTCTGCCGCCGATCTTCGCCACCGTCCACCCCTCATCGATTCTTCGCGCTCCCGACCACGACCGCCGCGAACAGGCCCGCCACAGCTTCGTTCACGATCTCCGCGCTGCCGCTGCCTTCCTGCACCAGCACCGCCGAGCCGCCTAAACAACAGAGGGACGGCTTGCGCCGCCCCCTGTTGCCTATTCCCTGTTGCCTTTTCCCTGTTCCTTCACGCCGCCATCGCGTCCTCAAACCGGATCAGGATTTTGTTGTACCCTTCCACCCGCTTGTCGAACTTGTCATACGCCTCGGGCGCATCCTGGATCCCAATGTGATGGCTCACGATCTTTCCCGGATGAGCTTTTCCCTGGATGATCAGATCCCGCAGATACTCGTTGTACTTCTTCACCGGACACTGCCCCATCCCGATCGTCACCGCCTTGTCGAACAGCTCGCCGATCGGCAGGGGATAGATCCCCTGCTTCGCCTGCTCACTCTTCGCTCCCGGATCGGGCGCCATGTACACCCCGATCAGGCAGATATTCCCCGCCGCATTCACCACCTTCGCGCAGTATTCGATCACCTGCGGCCCGCGTTCCCTGTCGGGATTCTTCTGGTCGTGCGCCTGGTAACCCACCGCATCGATCGCGCAGTCCACCCCGGTCAGCTTGTCCGCTTCCCCGGGACGCAAACTCGAGACATGCGCCTTGTTCCTCCTTAGTTTTTTGATCTGCTCCACTGGGTCGCCGTCCTCGAAGTTCACGGGAGTCGCCCCCAGCTCCTTCGCTTTATCCAGACGGCTCTTCACCCGATCTACCACGTACACCTCTGACGCCCCGCGGATCAGCGCGCTGTAGGCGGAAAGCAGTCCTACCGGCCCGGCCCCAAACACCGCCACCGTCTTTCCCGGCGTTACCGCCGCCAGTTCCGTGGCGTGATACGCGGTCGGAAACACATCCGACAGCAGCAGGAAATCGTCCTCGAACTCATCTCCCGGCTTGCCCGGCAATTTCAGTGCGTTAAAGTCCGCATATGGAACCAGAACGTACTCCGCCTGCCCTCCCTGGTATGGACCCATCCCCGCATACCCGTACGCCGCATGCGGCTGCTGGTTCATCGTGAGACAGGCATGCGTGTTGCCCCGATAACAGTTGTGGCAATACCCGCACGAAACGTTAAACGGCAGCACCACCCGATCGCCTGGCTTCAGGCTCCGTACCGCCTCTCCCACCTTATCGATCACGCCCATAATCTCGTGACCTACCACCGTGCCTTTGTCCAGCGGCGTCCGCCCGTCGTACATATGCAGATCGCTGCCGCAAATCCCTGAGGTTGTGACGCGCAGGATCGCATCGGTCGGCTCCTGCAGCTCCGGCTTCGGACGGTCCGAAACCACCATGCGGCGTTCGCCCTCATAGCTGACGGCCTTCATGGATAACTCCTCTTGTTGTGAATTGACGTGCCGTGAAAATCAACGAGCATGCGTGCACAAGACTGGCTGGGCTCCCGTGAGCGGGAGCAGGCGCACACTTCTCTCTTGGATGCGAAAAGGAATTGGCCGCGCCGTCCGGCGCCGCCCTTTACACCATGCGTGCGAATTTCTCGCGCCGCTTCTCCCACTCCCCGGTCGAGAACAAACGCGGCCCCACCTCAATCAGCCGCGGAATCATGTTGAAGACCGCGACCGGGTTCCACCGCCGCCCCTCCCGCGTGCGGAATCCCTTCTCGTTCAGATCGCTGGCCACCGTCGAAAAGGGAAAGTCCTGCACCAGCATCTCCATCATCTGCAGCAGCACCTGGTTTTCCGCCGGCTCAATCTCCAGCCGCTTGCAGTCCTCGGAGATCCGCAGTCCATACGGAATCTCATCCGCAAAGACCCCCTCGCCAGGCGCCTCGCTGTCCGGCAGCTCCCGCCGCCACTCCAGCGAAACCAGCTGCCATCCCGCCGCCGTCCGCTGCCGAAGAACCTCTTCGCTGAATGGCCCCGCAATCACATCGCGCATCCGCTCGAAATACGCCATCGCCCGCCTCCAGAGTCCTGCCTCTTCTGCCGACCTGTGCCCCGACACCGGGTGCCCCATCCTTCTCGCCCGCTTTTGGCGAGAGGGTGGGAAACCGCAGCCCGCGTCGCCCTGTGCCAAAGCACGCGTACGGCCAAACCGTCCCCGGATGGCGCAGTGCTTAAGTCTCGTAAATTCATCATGCCGACGAAACGCCGCACGGACCGGGCCAGGCAGCCCAGTCCGAAATCAGCCGAGGCCGTCCGTCTCCGAACAGCTCAGCGAAGGAAAATCCAGCCTACTGGTCTTCCACCTGCAGCGTCACCACCTGCTGCCCGCTCACCACCGCGTCCATCGGCACCGCCGCCACCGGCACCGCAGACTCGCCGTTCAGCGCCATGCCCTTGTTCTCCTTCATCGGCTCCAGCGCGTTCGCCAGCGACAGCGGAATCGCCGTCAGCGTCTGCCCATCCACCGCTGCCTGCGGCACCGGCGCCAGCAGCGTCACATACAGCTGATCGCTTGGGTGCGCGCTGTTCAGCTGCGCAATCGTCGCCGCCACATCCAGAGGCTGCGCTCCAAACTGCGGCGGATGCAGCAGACGGTCCAGCGTTCCGCCATCGCTCACCAGCAGCCGTACCGGTCCCTCCGGCAGATTCGGCGGCAGCTTCACCGGCACCCGCACATTGTGCGGTTCCCCATGCCACGGCAGAACCGTCGCCTCCACCGTTACCGTATCCCCGGCATGCACCTCGATCCGGTTCGTGTGCGCGCTCTGGATCTCCGCCGTCAGCCGCCGCGGAATCGCCGCCACCTCCAGATCCACGCTCTCAATCGGTGTCCGCCGCGCCGCATTGTCATACAGCCGCTCGAACCGCTCCCCCAGCGCCAGCGCCGCCTGCAGATTCGCCGGCAGCGCATCCGTCGGCGCCACCAGGCTGTTCAGCTTCACCGTGGGATACCCACCCAGCTTCACCGCCCCCTGCACTCGGTACGTCGTCTCCGCGGAGTACGCGTTCTCCTCCATCAGCCCCTGGTACACCGCCACCATCACCGCCATCGGCGTAATCAGCGGCTGGTCGATCACTTCAAAGTGCAGCGCCTCGCGGTCAGCTCCCGCCCCCGCCCCGACCCCTCCGCCCGTCACCCGCAGCGTCACCGGAATCATCCGCGCCGTCTTCCCAAACACCCCCATAATCGCCGACTCGCGATCTTCCGTGATCGACCCGATCGTCTCCGTCGTGTTGATGATCTTGAACGAGTCCAGCGGCGATGCCAGCGTCGCCACCACATCCGCCTTCGTCATCGGCATCGATACCGGCCCAAACTGCGTGATCGGATGCCCACACGCCAGCATCCGCTTCGGATCCACATACGTCACCGTGCAGGTCGCCGAAATATCCAGATCCCCGCGGATCAGCACCGCGCTCACCGCCGACCCCGGCTCCAGCACCCCCGTCTGCTTCTCGTTGCTCTCCGATCCGCCGATCCCCTCCACCGGCATCAACCCCGCCGGAGCGTGCTCCTTCCACAGTTGCAGCGCCGCGCTGTTGAACCCGCTGAACACAAGCGGCGTGTCCATGGGACGAATCAGCCCATTCCCCAGCCCCGCACCGGCCGTCTGCCCCATCGCCCCCAGCGCCGACGTCGAAGCCGCCGCCCCGGAAGCGCCGCTTCCCAGCGCCGTCCGCTCCAGTGCCGCCTCGGCAATCTCCGTCCCCGGCGCGCCGCTCTGCTCCGTCACCCCCATCATTTCGCCGATTGGCGTAATCCCCGCAATCGGCTCCTTGCTGAATTGCCCAATCCTGTACGCCAGCGCGCCCACCAGCCGCCCGTCGATGTACACCGGGCTGCCGCTCATCCCCGCCACCACGCCCGTATAGTCCGCCTTCGGACCCTCCAGGCGCGCCAGAATCATGTCCAGCCGCGGACCAATGGCGTTGTGCAGTACGCCCAGAATCTCTACCCCCATCGGCTCCGGCTTCGTGCCTTCGAAGACCGTGTAGGCCACGCCCTGCTGCCCCCGCCGAATCTCGCTCAGAGGAAAGAATTTCGTCACCACCGGGGGGTTCGCCGGCAAATGCAGCGCCGCCATCGGATCCTGCCCTACCGTCCCCGTCGCCTGCGCCCCCAGGGTTGCGCACACGCCCAGCGCCAGCGCCGGCCCAACCCGGCGGATACCTTTCAGACCTTTAATCACGTCCATAGACTATGCTGCTCCCGCGCTTGCCGCCAGGGCATCCGTGGTTTGAAGATGATTCCAGAGGTTCACAAATGAGGGACTCCCGCCTGCGCTACCCGGCGATCGCCGCTGCTTTGCTGCTGCTCTTTCAGACGTTCCTGCCCGCCGACTCGTTACGCGCCCAGCAAAACCCGCCCCAGCAGGCGCCGCCCAGCCAGTCCCAGGCCCAGCAGCAGAACCAGACCGCCCCCGAAGCCGGCGGCCCCGGCAATGACAACGGCCCCATTGCCATCCCCAAAAAGACGGTCACCCCTCCGCCGCCGCCCCCTCCAACCACCATCAAAAACCCTCCCGGCCTCAACAATTACTCCCTCCGCGTCGACGTCCCCGTCGTCAACGTCGATGTCGGCGTCCTCACCCAGAAAACCCACGAGTTCGTCCCCAATCTCCAGAAAGCCCAGTTCCGCGTCTATGAAGACGGCGTCCCTCAGGACATCATCGGCTTCCGTCAGGTCCAGGCCCCCATCACCGCCGTTCTCCTCGTCGAATTCGCCTCCAACAGCTTCAACTTCATCTACGACATGTGGAACGCCGCCGTCGCCTTCACCCAGCAGCTCCACCCGGGTGACTACGTGGCCGTCGAGAGCTACGACATGCACACCAACATCCTCACCGATTTCACCCAGAACAAAATGCTCGTCGAGCAGGCCATCGAGTCCCTCCAGATGCCCACCTGGCAGGAGACCAACATGTTCGACGCCCTCTACTCCACCCTCGACCGCCTCTCCCGCATCGAAGGCCGCAAGTACATCATCCTCATCGGTTCCGGCATCGATACCTTCTCCAAAATCACCCTCGATCAGTGCCTCAAAAAAATTAAGGAAACCCCCAACGTCACCATCTTCACCATCAGCACCGGCGACGCCGGCTACATGGGCGGAGGCTTTGCCAGCGGCCGCCAGAACAGCATCACCATCCTTCAGGCCAACAACGAAATGAATACCTTCGCCCAGATGACCGGCGGTCTGCACTTCGAACCCCGCTTCCAGGCCGAAATGCCCGACGACTTCACCCAGATCAACGAGTCCATCCGCAACCAGTACCAGCTCACCTACAAGCCCTCCAATCCCAGAATGGACGGCACCTACCGCCGCATCCGCGTCGAGCTGGTCGACGACGAAGGCCACCCCCTCCGCATGCAGGATCAGAAACACCACAACGTGAAGTACACGATCATCGCCCGCGACGGCTACAAAGCGAAGCAGCAGGTCGAGTAGCGCTGGACATTTTTGGCATTCCAGGGTCCCGGGGCATGACGCTATAGTGTTTGCATCCTTTCTCCCCCTGCCTGGAAGGCCCTATCGGAATGCGCCTCTGCCGCCGCCTTGCCCCTGGTCTGCTCCTCCTCGCCATCGCCGCGCCCGTCTGCCTTGCTGCGCCGCCGCCCGCCCCGTCCTCCGCCCAGGATTCCGTCAGCATCACCCTCGGCCGCGCCGCTGTCTCCCTTTACGGCCCGTGGAAATTCACCACCGGCGACTCGCCCCTCGATCCCAAAACAGGCCAGCCGCTCTGGGCTGAACCCGCCTTCAACGACTCCCACTGGGAAACCGTCGACCTCACCCCGGCCTCCGGCGCACAAAACCCCATCACCGGCACCGCCGGCTACGTCCCAGGCTGGACGCAGAGAGGCCACCCCGGCTACTGGGGCGACGCCTGGTACCGCATTCGCGTGCACACCCATGCCGAGCCCGGCATCCGCTTCGCCCTCGCCGGTCCCTCCATCGATGACGCCTATCAGATCTACGACAATGGCATCCTCGTCGGGCACTTCGGCAACTTCCTCCCCCACGGCCATCGCGTCTATTACTCCGAACCCCTCATGTTCGACCTCCCCGCGGCCGCATCCGATGCCTCCGGCCAGTCCACCCAGGTCCTCGCCTTTCACGTCTGGATGCAGGCCTCCACTCTGTATGAAGCCAGCGGCGTCGGCGGCTTTGAATCCGCTCCCGTCATTGGAGAAGCCTCCACCATCGCCCTCGTCTATCACTCCCTGAGAGACCAGCTCACCCGCGTCTACCTATGGCAGCCCGTCGAGGCCGGCCTCTTCACCCTCCTCGGCCTGCTCGCCCTCAGCCTCTTCTTCTTCTTCGACCGCTCCGACCGCGTCTATCTTTGGATCGGCGCCCTGCTCCTCATCGCCGCCATCGACGCCACCTCCGGAGCTTTTGCCGTCTGGACCACCTGGATCGACTCCCGCTACGACGTCGTCTCCCACAACTTCGTTCTCGCCGCTCTCGAATACGCCGGCTGGGTCATGATCTGGCGCCTTTGGTTTCGTCAGAGCCGGCCCGCCTGGCTGCCCTGGGCGCTTATCCCCATGGTCGTCGCCCTCGGCCTTTCCCAGGCCTTCAACCAAAATTTCTTCGCAAGCTTCGCGTCGGGTCCCGCCTCGTCCATAGCTTCTGCCGTCTCCCTCGCCCTCCGCCTCACCATGGCCGCCTTCCTGCTCTTCATCGTCTTTCGCGGCATCCGCGAGCAGGGCGTCGAAGGCTGGCTCGCCCTTCCTCCCATCCTTCTTGAAACCACCGCCGAGTTTTCCCATGAAATTCAGCAGATGGGCCTGCACGCCGTCTGGTTCCCCTTCGGCATTCAGGTCAACCTCGCCGTCGCCTCACGACTCCTGCTGGTCGTGGTGCTCACCATCCTTCTCGTGCGCCGCTTGATTCTGTCTGTGCGCCACCAGCGCATCCTCGCCCTCGACGTCAAACAGGCTCAGGAAGTCCAGCGCGTCATTCTCCCCGAGGCTCGCACCGCGCTTCCCGGCGTCGTCGTCGAAAGCGAATACCGCCCGGCCCGCCAGGTCGGCGGCGACTTCTTCCAGATCATCCCCAGTGGCTCCGACGGCAGCCTCCTCATCGTCGCCGGTGACGTCGCCGGCAAAGGACTCCAGGCCGGTATGCTCGTCGCCCTCCTCGTCGGCGCCATCCGCTCCACCGCCGAGTCCACCCGCGACCCCCTCCCGCTTCTCGAAGCCCTCAACCGCCGCCTCCTCGGCCGCGGCGAGGCCTTTGCTACCTGTCTCGCCCTTCGCATTGCCTCCGACGGCGCCGTCACCCTCGCCAATGCCGGCCACCCGCCGCCCTACCTCAACGGTCACCCCATTCCCCTTGAAGGCGCGCTCCCCCTCGGGGCGATCGCTGAAGCTGAATTCTCCGTAACCCGCTTCCAGCTCCGTCCGGGAGACCGCCTCACTCTCGCCTCCGACGGCCTCGCCGAAGCCCGAAACCAGCAGGGTGACCTCTTCGGCTTCGCCCGCGTGCAGCAACTCGTAGAATCCGGCCATACCGCCGCGCAACTAGCCGACGCCATCCAGGCCTTTGGACAAGAGGACGACATCAGCATCGTCACCGTCACCCGCCTGCCCGTCCCCATTCCCGCCTGATGCGTTGCCAGCCCGAAAAGGGGTGAGCCAGCATTGCGAAAAGCCCAAACCCCGGAACCTCCGTTCCGGTACAAGGGTTCCGGTACATCGGTTTGGAATTGGCCCCCAACCGGGCAAGCCATCACAGAGTCGCCTCCCCTGCAGATGCTATAGAGGGAACATTGCCTGCGCATCCTACTGAAGTCACTGTCGTAACGAATGCCGCGCGCAGGCAACAATACCCCGCTGTGAGGCCCGTTCTTATGCATGACTGGCTCTTTGCCTTCGCCTTTGTCGCCATGATCGCCACCCCCGCTACCGTCGCTGCCATCGGTGGCCGAAAAGAGTACAACCCCGACCCCGAAACGCATCCGGTTCTCCCTGTCCGCAACGACAAGCCTCTCGAACCCCGGCGCACCGTTCCCCCCGCCCAGGCAAAGGCCTTCACCGCAAAAAGACCCATCATCAACACTGAAATCAGGACTTTACCGATCCACCACGCCCGCGGCCTCGCCAACCGTTAAATCGCGGGGCAGCCCTGCTCCCGGCTGCCTTTGCTAGTCTGACTCTGTCTCTATGGAGCCTCTACTCGTCGCTCTGCTCGGTCCCACCGGCAGCGGCAAAACGGCCCTCTCGCTCACCCTCGCCTCCCGCTTCCACGGAGAAGTCGTCAGCTGCGACTCCGTGGCGGTGTACCGCGATATGGAGATCGGCACCGCCAAACCCTCTCCCGATGACCGCCGCCGGATTGCCCATCACCTCCTCGACATCCTCCCTCCGGACCACTTCTGTACCGCCGGAGACTACAGCCGCCTCGCCCGCAAGGCCCTTGCCGACATCGCCTCCCGCGGATATCTCCCCATCGTCACGGGCGGCACCGGCCTCTATCTCCGCGCCCTCTTCGACGGCCTCTTCCCCGGCCCACCGCGCTCTGAAGACCTCCGCCACCGCCTCCGACAGAGCGCGCTCCGCCACGGCTCCGGCTGGCTGCACCGCCTCCTCCGCCACCTCGATCCCGCCTCCGCTGCACGGATCCACGCCAACGACGAGCCCAAGCTCATCCGCGCCATCGAAGTCTGCCTCGCCGCCCGCCAGCCTCTCACCGAAGCGTGGAAGTCCGGCCGCGACCCCCTCACCGGCTACCGCATCCTCCGCATCGGTCTCGATCCGCCCCGTGCCGGCCTTTACAACCGCCTCAACGCCCGCGCCGCCGCGATGTTCACCGAGGGTCTGATCGATGAAACCCGCGCCCTCCTCGCCCGATACGGCCAGGCTCCACGTGCCTTCGACTCCCTCGGCTACCGACAGGCCCGCGCCGTCCTTCGCGGCGACATAACGGAGTCCGAAGCCCTGGCTGCCACCGCTCAGGGCCACCGCAACTATGCCAAGCGCCAGCTCACCTGGTTCCGCCGCGAGCCCGGCGTCCACTGGCTCCCCGGCTTCGGCGACGATCCGGCCCTCGCCACCCAGGCCGTCGAGCTAGTCCAGGCGAATCTCTGATGGCCACCGTCAGCACTGCCCGCCCTTTGGACCGGCCCTCCGCCGTACCCATCGCCGATCACCTCCTTCCGCTCCTCCTCACGCCCATCGTCCTGCTCGTCCACGGCTACCATCCCTTTGCCGGAGACGCAGGAATCTACACCGCCGGCGTTCGACACATCCTCGACCCTGCGCTCTATCCCCGCAACGCCGTCTTCGTCACCGCCTTCACCCATCGCTCTGTCTTCCCGTGGATGATCGCCGGTCTCGTCCGCCTTACGCACCTGCCCCTTGTCTGGATCCTCCTCGCCCTCCACCTTGTCTCGATTTGGCTCTTCCTCACCGCCGCCGACAACCTTGCTTCGCGCCTCTTCTCCAACCCATCCGCCCGTGCCTCCGCCACGCTCCTCGCCGCCGCCTGCTGCACCCTGCCCGTCGCCGGGACCGCACTCGTCCTCATGGACCCCTACGTCACCGCGCGCTCCTTCTCCACTCCCCTCAGCCTCCTCGCCGTCGGCGCCGTGCTTGATCGCGACTGGACCCGCGTCCTCCTCTTCCTCGCCCTGACCCTCGCCATTCACCCCCTGATGGGCGTCTATACCGCTGCCTTCGTCCTGATCCTCGCCCTCATCGCCTCCGGCCGCACTCGAAGAGCCCTCGCATTCTGCGTAACCGCCTTCCTCCTCGCCGGAACTGCCTTCGCTCTCGCCCACGGCGGCGCCATCGATCCCGCCTACCGCCAGGCCGTCTCCCTCGCGCCCCACTCCTTTCTCTTCCTCGCACGCTGGCGCTGGTACGAAGCCCTCGGCCTCTTCCTTCCCCTGGCACTTTTCGCTCTCGCCCTCCGCCGGCACGGCCCGCGCACCGTCGCCGGCGCGCCCTGCCTCACTTCGATCGTTCTGGGAACCACGGCCGTTCTCATCGCCGCCTGCTTCGTTCCCCCCGCCGGACCCTATCCCCTCGTTCCCTTCCAGGTCCTGCGCAGCTTCCACCTCATCTACTGCATCGGCGTCGTCCTCTGCGGCGGAGTCCTCGCCACGCTGACC
>DASXFH010000044.1:0-4956 GCA_036489655.1 Acidobacteriaceae bacterium
CTTCCGCCGCTTCACCAGGCTGGCCAGCTCCACGTCTTCGAGAACCGCCCCCCGCACCGCCGCGTGTCCGCCGATCTTGTCGTAGACATCTCGCCGCACCAGCAGAAACTGCCCGTTCGCCGCCGCCACCTGCCGCGCCGGGTCGTTCACCTTTGCCGGCGTATACGTCACCGCCAGATCGCTGAAGACCAGCGGCATCAGCGCCCGCTGCGCCAGTCCCCGCACCACCTGCCGCGGCGAATACGACAGCATCCCCGCCCCATGCCGCTCCGCCTCCACCATGGCCAGACGCAGATGCCCCGGCTCGTGCCGCGTGTCCGCATCCGTAAACAGCAGCCACTGCCCCCGCGCCTTCTGCGAACCCGCCCAGCAGGCGTTGTTCTTCCCCGTCCAGCCCTTTTCCAGCCTCGGCGCGTCCATCACTGTCACGGTAGAAAACCCCGCAGCCACCGCCCGCGTCCCGTCCGTCGACGCGTCATCGACCACAATGATTTCCCAATCCTGCTCCAACTCCCACGCCTTTTCCCGCTGTTCCACCAGCGACGCGAGACACACCCCCAGGCAATCTTCCTCGTTACGCGCGGGAATGATGACGGAGAGAATCAGCAGCGGGGCTTCTTCCACGGTCCTATTATAGAAATGTGACCGGATCACCCTCTCATCACCGACGCGCCCTGTTCCTGTCCAGACACTCGTCGCGCCCCTTTACGCTAACCGCTATACGCTGCCTCTCGGTCGCTGTGCTCTGTGCTCTGGGCTCTGTGCTCTGCCTCTCCTGCAATCGCTCCTCCCACCCCGCTCAGGTCGGCGAACGCGCCCCCAAAATCGCCATCCACAGCGGCATCCAGACCGTCAGCCTCCGCCAGTATGAGAAGCAGCGCAAGGTCGTCGTCCTCAACTTCTGGGCCAGTTGGTGCGCTCCCTGCCTTGAGGAGTTCCCCTCCCTCATGCAGCTCCAGAAGGACATGCCCAACATCGCTGTCGTCGCCGTCGCCTTTGACACGGATGAGCCCGCCTACCGCCAATACCTCGTCGATAACCACATCGCCGGCATCACCACCATCGTCGATCTCGACAATCAGTCCAGCAATGCCTTCGACACCACAAGGCCGCCCGAGACCTACATCATCGACACCCATGGCGTCATCCGCCGCAAATTCATCGGTCCCCAGGACTGGACCAACCCCGAAATCCTGAACTACCTGAAAAACCTCTGAGCATGACCACCGCACCCCCGCGACCCGCCGCGCCACCCAACCTCCGGCCTGAGCCGCGCTGGCCCGCCTCGCTCGCCCTCATCGCCATCGGCGGCATCCGCCTCGCCCTGCCGCAATCCCTCTCCTTCGGTCCCGCATGGCTCCTTCTCGCCCTGGTCGTGGCTCTCACGCTCCCCATCGTCTGGGCACGCCGCAGCGGCCGAGCCAACCTCAACCGCATCCTCGGCAACGTGGTCACCTCCATCGTCACCCTGGACGTGGTCTGGTCGCTGGCTCTCCTCATCGCCGCGCTCCCCTCCCACAAAGAAGCGCCCCGCGACCTCCTTCAGTCCGCTGCCGCCCTCTGGATTGCCAATATCCTTGTCTTCGCCTCCTGGTACTGGCGCCTCGACGCCGGCGGCCCGCACGCACGCGAACGGCGCGGCGCCCACACCGATGGTGCCTTCCTTTTTCCGCAGATGACCCTCGATGCCGCCGCTCGCCGCGCCATGGGCAACGAACACTGGTCCCCAGGCTTTGTCGATTACCTCTTCCTCGCGTTCAATACCTCGACCGCTTTCTCCCCCACCGACGTGCCGGTGCTCTCCCGCTGGGCCAAGGGCCTGATGATGACCCAGTCACTCATCTCCTTCACCACCGTCGCCCTGCTTGCCGCCCGCGCCGTCAATATCCTCTAGTGAGAGTGGGATTCTGAAGGTGCAGAGATGAGCACGGTCGGGGTCCCCGGCGTGCCCGGTTTTGGCGCGCTGGGGTGACTGCTTGCCGCCCGCGCCGTCAATATCCTCTGATCCCCGCTGTTACACTGAACCTCGAATGCGGAAAGACTCCCCTGCCCCCCGCTCCGTCGCCTCACCCCGCCCGAAGGAATCCCCGCTCCTCAGCTTCTCCTCTACCTGCAGCACCATCGCCATCGCGCTCTTCATCTTTGCCTTCATCTTCGAGAACTTCGCCATCCCCTCGTCCTCCATGGCCAGCACCATTCTGGTCGGCGATCATGTCATCGTCGAGCGCGCCAACCTCGCCCCCGCCACCACCTGGGCGCCGTTTGTCCACTACCGTCAGGTTCATCGCGACGACATCATCGTCTTCCAGACGCCGTTCCTCGAAGCCGACGGTCGGGATTGGACTCTCGTCAAGCGCGTCATCGGCATCCCCGGCGACTGCCTCCATCTGCAAAACGGCATCGTCTACCGCAACGGCGTGGCGCAAAACGAGCCCTTTGCCTCTCGCCCCACCGCCGCCGACTACAACGCCAATGTGGATGACTTCCCGGCCGTGGCCCCCTCCATCGACGCGGGAGCCACACCCGACTGGGCGACGGACTTCTCCCGGTATCTGCACCACGGCGACGTCTGCGTTCCGCCCGACAGCTACTTTGTCATGGGCGACAACCGCCAGAACAGCTACGACAGCCGCTATTGGGGATTCGTTCCCCGCCAGGACATCCTCGGCCGGCCGCTGTTCGTCTACTGGTCGATCCGCATCCCCGAGCTGCCCGACAATGCCCCCGCATCGCAGCGCGCAGCCGTTTCGCTCGATGGAATGCTGCACTTCTTCACGCGCACCCGCTGGTCCCGCACCTTCCACCCGCTGCGCTAGTGTCCCGTTTTCGCTATTCCTTTACGCCGTCATCCCGAGCATCCGCGCCTTGGGCCCCGTCGCGCCCGGCGCGATGGGATAGGCGGAGCGAGAGCCTGCCTTGAGCGAGTCGGTGCGAGCCGACGAGTCGAATGGGGACCTGCTTTTCGCCCTTCGCCCGCTAAAGCTATTTCCGAAACGCCCCACTAGCGTCCCATTGGAAATTTCTAGGCCGTCATCCCGAGCATCCGCGCTATGGGGCCCCGTCGCGCCTGGCGCGATGGGGTAGCCGGAGCGAGGGACCTGCTTTTCGTCTTTCGCGCGCTAAAGAGATCTCCGAAACGCCACGGGAAGTGCAGCGCTCGCCCTCACATCGTCAGGACGACGCGAAACTCCGCATCCCCGCTGAGCATCCGCGCATACGCCTCCGCCGCCTTTTCCAGCGGATAGGTCTCGATCATCGGACGCACCCCGCTCAGCTCCGCGAACCGCAGCGTGTCCTCGGAATCCGCCGGAGTTCCAGAAGCCCAGCCCTGAATCGTCCGGCTGCCCGTGATCAGCTGCAACGGCGACACTTCAATCGGCTCGACCGCCGCTCCAACCACCAGTAGCTTGCCGTTGAGCCCCAGCCCGCCGATCAACTCCGTCATCGACTTCGAATTCGGCGCCGTCGCCAGAATCACCTTCGCCCCGCCCAGCTTCTGCAGTTCCTCGGCGGCCTTCGTCGCCTTGCTGTCGATGTACACATGCGCGCCCAGCTTTTTGGCCAGCGCCGCGTTCTTCGGCCCACGCCCGATCGCCGCCACCCTGTAGCCGAACTTGTTTGCGAACTGCACGCCCAGATGCCCGAGCCCGCCAATCCCCTGCACCCCCACCAGATCCCCCGGCAGCGCGCCGCTGTGCCGCAGCGCGTTGTACACCGTAATCCCCGCGCACAGCAGCGGCGCCGCTTCCGCGTCCTTCAGACTCTCCGGAAGCGCGGCCAGTCCCTCCACCGGCGCCACCATGTATTCCTGGTAGCCGCCGTCGTAGCTGATCCCCGCAATCTGCTGATTCCGGCAATTCATAAAATCCCCGCGCCGGCATTCCGGACAGGTGTTGTCGTGGCCGCCGTGCCAGCCCACTCCCACCCGCTGCCCCTTCTTCCACGTGGTCACGCCCGCGCCCACCTCATCGATTACCCCGGCCACCTCATGCCCCGGCACCCGCGGATACTGAATCCCCGGCCACGCCCCCTCCACCGTCAGCAAATCGCTGTGGCACACGCCGCAGGCCTGCACTTTGATCCGCACCTGCCCTGCGCCCGGCTTCGGGATCGCCCGCTCCACCACCTCCAGGCCGCTTCCCGGCTTTCCCACCTGCGCAACCTTCATCGTGCCCACTGCCGCCGCTGTTGCCGCCATCGCGCTCTCCTCAATGCTGTTTGGAATGGATGATGCGAGCCAGACCTGGCCCGCCTGGGCGAATTCCCCTACAGAGAGCCAGATTCCAAAAACTCCGCCGAGGTTTCGTAAAACATCGGCGACACTATGTGGAAAACTCGCGTCGCCTGGTTCGAGCCTGGACCGGCTTCCGCCCTCAGCTGGCAATCCCCTCAAAACACCGACAAAATCGCTTCCACCCCGCGCCGAAAGTCCTCCTCCGGCGGCAGCAGGCTCAGCACCAGCCAACCTTCTCCCCCAAAACCAAAGAAATATCCCGGATGCACGCTCACCCCGCGCTGTTCCACCAGCCGCACTGCCAGATCCTCGTCGCTGCCCAGCGCCGGAACCCGCAGCACCGCATACCAGCCTGCCTCCACCGCAAGACGCGTCACCGCCGGCGCGCGCCGCAGCGCCTCATCCAGCGCCCGCAAATTGGCCACCGTCCGCCGCCGAATCTGTTCCTGCATCCCACCCGCGCCCGCCATCCACGAGCTCAGCGCGCACTGCACCGGCGCGTTCATCGACAGAAATGTATCCGCGACAATCTCCAGCCGGTCCAGCGCCTCCCGCAACGCCGGCTCCGGCCCGCAAGCAGCAATCCACGCCGCCTTCATCTGCGGCAGCGCCGCAATCTTGCTGATCCCGCTCAGCACGAATGTGAGGCAAGGATGTTCGCCCCCAGCGAAACTCTCCGCAAATAAACTGGGTGGCCCATACAAGCCGTCCGTTGGCTTGTG
>DASXFH010000076.1:0-23947 GCA_036489655.1 Acidobacteriaceae bacterium
CTTCCGCCGCCAGCGTCATGGCCAGCGTTGCATAAGCCGTCTTGCGATTGAATCCGGAGCGCCCAAGGCATGCGCCGGTTAAAAAGTGCGTTACAGGTTCCATGCCCTCTTTCAGAAACGAACCGACGGCCGTTCAGAGCCTCAAAGTCTAAATTCCAAACTCTGGGTCTGTTCTGTTGCCTGTTGCCTGTCGCCTATTCCCTGCTTTAAAACGGCAAGCGCCACGGCGAACCGCGGCGCTGCCCTCTGCCTCCTGTCCGCCTAGACCAGCTTGGCGTCCAGTGTGATTTCTGTATTGCCCTTAAACAGCCGCGAGATGGGGCAGCCGTTCTTGGCGTTGTTCGCCGCTGTCTCAAAGCTCGCAGCATTTGCGCCCGGCACCTTGGCCCGGGTGGTCAGGTGGATTGCCGTGATCGAGAAGCCCTCGTCGGTCTTCTCGAACTTCACCTCCGCCGTGGTTTCCAGCGACTCCGGCGTCAGGTTGGCGTTTCCCAGCTGCGCGCTCAGCGCCATGGTGAAGCAGCCGGCATGCGCCGCCGCAATCAGCTCCTCAGGATTGGTCCCAACGCCGTTTTCAAAGCGCGTTCCAAACGAATATTGCGTTTCCTTTAATACGCCGCTCTGGCTGGAAATGGTTCCTTTACCGTCCTTCAGACCTCCGCGCCACACGGCGCTCGCCGTCCGTTGCATACTTCTCTCCTTCGTGAAATTTGGCTGAGTTGTTCCTGGGTTCATTCCCGCAGGACTGGGTACTTCATTGGATGCGGCGCACACTTTCCTGCCGTTCGGCACCGAAAGAACCGCCGACGCTGCCCGCGA
Source organism: Acidobacteriaceae bacterium (assembly GCA_036489655.1). Classification (GTDB taxonomy): domain Bacteria; phylum Acidobacteriota; class Terriglobia; order Terriglobales; family Acidobacteriaceae; genus Palsa-343. The sequence goes on from DASXFH010000076.1 coordinate 820, forward strand.
CCATCATATGCGATTCACCTCCCGAGGGGACCGCTCGGCTCCTCGCCGGTAACATTTTCGTTTGTGGGGCCTCGGGTATCATGGGACCGTCCATCCATCATGAGTTCCTATTCCATCGGCATTGACCTCGGCGGCACGAATCTGCGCATTGCGGCCGTTACTCCTGAAGGCGAGCGGCTCGACACCATCAGCCTGCCCACCCGGCTGGCCGAGGGCCCGCACGCCGTCCTCGACGACATGGCTGAATCGATCCGGACGCTCGTCGAAAAGCGCGGCGGCACAGAGCCGCTCGGCATCGGCGTGGGCAGCCCGGGACCTCTGGAACTGCCCCTCGGCGTCCTGCACCATCCGCCCAACCTTCCCGGCTTCGACGGCCTGAACCTCCGCACGGAACTGGAACGCCGCGTCCACCGGCCTGTCCAGGTCAACTCCGACGCCAACCTTGCCGCCTATGGCGAATTCGTCCTCGGCGCCGGCAAGGCTTTCGCGGTCGATTCGCTCTGCATGCTCACGCTGGGCACTGGCGTCGGCTGCGGCATCATCCTCGAGGGGCGCATCTGGCAGGGCATGCAGGGCGCCGCCGGCGAATCCGGCCACGGCCCCATCATCCCCGATGGCCCTTCCTGCCCCTGCGGTGCCCGCGGCTGTCTTGAGCTGTATGCCTCGGCCACCGGCATTGTCCGCCGCGCCAAAGCGCTCGGCATTCCCGACTCCGCCGGCAACGACAGTGCCGCGCCGCTTACGGCCTCGGCTGTCGCCCAGCTCGCCGGCAATGCCGATCCCCGCGCCCTCCAGGTCTTCGACGAGGTCGGCTACGCGCTCGGGCTCTCCCTCGCTCACCTCATCAACGCTCTCGATCTTCCCCTTTACGTTCTTGGCGGGGGCGCCGCAGCGGCTTTTCCGCTCTTCGCTCCAAAAATGTTTGCCACCGTCCGCGAAGGCAGCTACGTCTACCGCATGTCCATGCCGAAGGATCCCGCCGTTTATGAAAAGGGCAAAACCCACATCGCGCCCGCGCAGCTGCAGGATGCCGGCATCGTCGGCGCTGCGCTGCTGCCGCTGATGGCGGCCCAGCAGCCGGAGTAAAATAACTCCACTCAGCCAGGACTCCACTCTGCCCGGAGAAGCCCGCCCATGATCGTGCACCATGCGCGGAACCGGCCCCACCCATGGGCCGAGCAGCGGGCTCGCACCCGCCACCGCTGGCTCGTGCCCCTGCTAGCCTTCGATTTCGTCTGGGAGTGGCTCGCTTACCTTCTCAGCAACTGGAGCTTTCTCGAGGTGCTGGAATACCTCGGCAGTTTCTCCGTCCTCATCGGCGTTATCTTCTGGTTCAGTGAATCCGGCGACCGCGTCATGCAGCGCCACTACCAGGCCTGGCAGGTCATCAACACCGCTCAGGGCAAGGGCGGCAGCGGCGGCCGCATCGAAGCGCTGCAGGAGCTCAATGCCGACCACGTTCCCCTCACCGGCGTCGATGTCTCCTCCGCATTTCTTCAGGGACTGCGCGTTCCCCGCGCCCGCCTCGCCCGTTCCAGCTTCGGCGCCGCCGATCTTCGCGACAGCGACCTGCATCGCGCCGATTTGAGCTGGGCCGACCTGCACTACGCCAATCTGCGCCGCGCCAATCTGGAAGGCGTCAACTTCGATCACGCCAATTTGCAGGACGGCGATCTGTCCGGCGCGGACCTGGCCGAAGCCAGTTTCGATGGCGCCAATCTCTCCGATGCCGACCTGCGCGGCGCCGATCTGCGCCAGATCCACTGGGAACATATCGCCACCATTCGCAATGGAAACGTCGCCGGCGTCCGGAATCCACCCACCGGATTCCTGGCCTGGGCATTGCAAAATGGCGCCGTGCAACAGACGTCCGGTCCGTAGCCTGCCTCTGCTTCCCACTCCCGGCCGGGTGTGCCATAATGGCTCCCCACCGAAGCGCATCTCGCGCACAGGACGCCCACCATGAAACACGGCTCCGCCGCCCTCACCCTGCTCCCGCTGCTCTTTTCCTTCGCCGCAATCGCCTCTGCCCAGACCGACACACCGCCGCCCATCAAAATGGGCCTCTGGCAGTCGGAATCCACAACCTCGGTCGAAGGCGCTCCGGCCGACTCGCCCATGGCTCAGGCTATCGCCCGGGGTGGCCGCACCAATGTCAGCCAGGGCTGCCTGACGCCCGAGACCTGGAAAGACGAATTCCATCACATGCAGCAGCATCGGCCTGGCGCGGACTGCACCCAGACCAATTTCCAGCAGGATTCCCACCACATCTCGTTCGACGAGCAGTGCGGCTCGCAGGGAGGGTACTCCAGCAGCGTTCACTTTGAAATGCTGCTCGACGGCGAGGAGAATGCGCACGGTCACGCGGACGTGAAAATGACCGGCGCCGCCTTTCCTCAGGGCATGACCATGCACGTGACGATGAAGTCGAAGTACCTGTCTTCCAACTGCGGTGACGTCAAACCCGGGGAAGGAAAGACCATCCGTTAATCACTTTGCCGGAACCAGGCAGAATCGCGCCGGCATGATGCCCGGGGTTCCCGGCGAGAATGAGGCATGACCCCCACTCTCGAAACGCAGCGTCTGCTGCTGCGCCCGCTCACGCTGGAGGACGCCGAGCCGATCCAGGCTGTCTTTCCGCAATGGGAGATCGTTCGCTATCTCAATGCGATCGTCCCCTGGCCGTTTCCGCCGGGCGCCGCGCTGGCGCATATCCGCGACCACGCCCTGCCGGCAATGGAACGCGGAGACGAATGGCACTGGACCCTGCGCCGCAATGGCGATCCGGCTCCGCTCATCGGCCGCATTCATCTCTCGCGCACCGAGGGCAACAACCGCGGCTTCTGGATCGTCCCCGACTGCCGCGGCCAGGGACTGATGACCGAGGCCGTGCTCGCCGTCACCGACTATTGGTTCGATGTCCTGAAATTTCCCCTCCTGCACGCGCCCAAGGCCGCCGCCAACCTCGCCTCACGCCGCATTTCGGAGAAAACCGGCATGCGACTCGTCGGGGTGATCGAGCAGAATTGCGTTTGCGGCCGCCTGCCTGGCGAAGTCTGGGAAATCACCGCCGAGGAGTGGCGGGAGTTCAGGAAGAACAGAGTTTAAGCCCCGGAATCCGCTCAGCCTTCTATCCCGTCGACCGTATCCCTTAAACCCTGACTCACTGCTCATCCCCAACCGCAAAATATCCCTTGCGCGCCTGCACCTTCAGATCACCTTCCTGCGGGTCTTTGCAGAAAACGTCCACCTTGCGGAAGGTGCCGTCCATATTCCTGTCGGTCGGCACATATTGGGCTACGTACTGCGTTCGCAGCTCCTGCTCGATCTGCGCGAAGGCGTCTTCCAGCTTCTTCCCGTTATTGCCGACATTAATGACCCGGCCACCGGTGGCTTCGGTCAGCTGCCGCATCTGGGCGTCGCCTGAATAGCCGAATGGAGATCCGCTGCCAAAGTAGAAGCCGCGATCGGCAATCAGAATCACGTAAATGATGGCGTTGGCGTTCTCCGCGGCCGCAATTGCCGCCTTCGGCTTGGTTTCGCTGCCCTGATCCTCGCCATCGGTCAGCAGGATCAGCGCCTTGCGCCCGGTCGGGACCCGCATCTTGTCATTGGAGACCTCATAGACGGCGTCGTAGAGCAGCGTGCCCTTGGGAGCGCCCTGCGTCGGCACCGGCCCCTGTCCAATGCCCGGCACCCCGGCTGATCCCCCTCCGGCTGCCGTATTGATCTCTACCTTATTGATCGCCTGGTCCAGCTCCCGCACGTTATTGGTGAAGTCCTGTTCGAGGTTCACCCCTACGTCAAAGCTGACCAGGAATGCCTGATCCTTCTGCCGAAGGATCCGCTTGAGGAAGGCCGACGCCGACTGCTGTTCCAGAGGCAGAACATACTCCTGGCTGCCGCTCGTGTCGATCAGAATGCCCAGCGTCAGCGGCAGATTCGACTCGGCCACGAAGCTCTTCAGGACCTGCGGCTGCTTATCCTCGAAGACATTGCAGTCATTCTTTGTCAGAAAGGGAATGAGCGCATTGTGCTTGTCCCGCACCGTGAAGTACTCGCTGACCAGGTTCGACGTCACATGCAGCGTCTCCCGCGGGGTGGTGTCCACGGGTGAATTGTCGGTGGGAACCGTGCTCACCGGCGGTGCATCGGGTGACGGAGCCGCCTGTCCCCGCGTCAGAGGAACAGAGACGGCCATGCAGACAAGCGGAAGACACCAAACTCGCAGCCAGCGCACAACCATGTCTCCTTAGACGGATGTGTAGAGGGGGCGTTATACAGGCCTGGGGGCCGGGCCTCTGATACTCTTGAGCATACGCCGGATGGTCCACCACCCCGGCGCTGCATCTTAACTCGGTGGAAGCCGCGCCGGATGCTTCCGGAGAGAACACCATGAAGCCGCGCAGTGGCTGGAGTCGTGAACGGATGAGGGGTTTCAGTTCGATGCGGGCCATCTGTATTGCCGCACTGTCGTTCAGCTTTTTGGGTGCAGCCCTCGCACAAGCGCAGCAGAATGTTCCCAATGCCCCCGCTCCCAAGGCTCCGTCGCCCAATGTGCCTGACTTTGGAAAGATAGCTCCAGGGAAAGGCACGGGCGCTCCTCTCGATCAGGACGCCGCCGGAGCCGCTGCTGCTGGCCAGCCGGCCCCCACAGTCGGTCACGGGGCGGTTCCCGCAACACCTCCTGCGCAGCAAGCCCCGCCCCCCGACACCCCGCAACAGGCACCGGAGATCGGCCCCCAAAGCAAGTCACCGTATACCCTGCGCACCTATCTCACAGTCGTCGATGTCCCGGTCACGGTCCGCGACAAGCACGGCGCCCTGGTTCCCGGCCTTCCCTGGTGGCGCTTCCGCGTCTTTGAGGATGGCGTGCGGCAGAACATCGTCTTCTTCAGCGACGATGCTTACCCGCTCTCCGTCGCCCTGGTCGTCGACGCCACGCTGCCCGCCGACATCATGCAGAAGGTCAACCAGAGCTTCTCCGTCATCTCCAATGCTCTGACTCCCGCCGATACCGTCGCCGTCGTCAGCTATGCAGGCACCTCGCCGCAGCTGGTCACCAGCTTCACCGCCGCCAGCGGACCCCGCCTGACCGCTGCCCTCGACATTGCCCGCAAACCCGGCGAGCGCATGGGCGTGCCTCTTGTAGACGACCCCTTCACCGGCGGCCCCATGGTGAACGGCCAGCCATTTGACCCAACTCTGTACCCACAGCGCGGCAACGCCTCGGGCGTTCTCTTCCCGGAGAAGGAATCTCATCCGCTGAACGATGCGATCCTCTATGCCGCAGAGCAGTTGGCCAGCCAGCCCCGCGGGCGGCGCCGCGTCATCTATGTCATCAGCGACGGAAAAAATCAGCGCAGCAAGGCGACTTACAAGGAAGTCGTCCAGTACCTGCTGAGCCATAACATCTCTGTCTCCGGCACTGAGGTGGGCGACGCCGCGGTGTGGGGCATCGGCTATCTCGATCGCAAGAAGTTGCCCCCGCTGCGGCGCGAAGACGTGTTGCCCCAGTATGTACTCGCGACCGGCGGCGATATCTACCACGAGATGTCCGAGAACGGTATCCAGAGCGCCTTCTCCAAAATCACCGACTCCGTCCGGACTGCCTACGATCTCCAGTATGTGAGCCACCAGCCCAGCATCAGCGGCAAGCACCACGCCATCGATGTCCACGTGGAAGGTCTTACCGGTCTGACGATCGATGCCAAACAGGGTTATTACCCGTCGGCCACCGAGTATTAAGAGACGCGCGGGATGGGCGCCCTTCTCCCACACCTTCCGCCTGGCGGATAGCTGTTATTCTGTGCAGTACCCGCAGTTTCGTCGTACATCTGACCCAACCGCGCCAGCGAGCCTGCCTCTGAGCCGTTATCAGGCAGGCCCAGTCCGCGCATCTGCCTGGCCGCTGCGCCAGCTCTCCTGATCCGGTTTAAATTTCCTTTCCCATGGCCGACGCAAAGTTACAAATTATCCCCCTCGGTGGCCTCGGCGAGTTTGGCATGAACTGCCTCGCCCTCCGCTACCGCGACGACATTATCGTCATTGACGCCGGGCTCATGTTTCCCGAGTCCGAGCTTCTTGGCGTCGACATCGTCGTTCCCGACATCACCTACCTCGTCGAAAACAGGCAGCACGTCCGCGGCATTATCCTCACCCACGGCCACGAGGATCACATCGGCGGCCTGCCCTGGATCCTCTCCGAGCTCAACGTCCCCGTCTACGGCACCGAGTTCACCCTGGCCTACGTCGACGGCAAGCTCGAAGAGCACGGCCTGCTCGACGACACCGAGCTGATCGAGATCACTCCGGGATCGAAATTCACACTCGGCGCCTTCACTGTCGAGCCCATCCGCGTTACCCACTCCCTGGTCGACTGCGTTGCCCTCGCCATCGAAACCCCCGTTGGCGTCATCGTCCACACCGGCGACTTCAAGATCGACCTCTCCCCGCCCGATGGCAATGCCTTCGATCTCCATCGCTTCGCCGAATACGGCAAGCGTGGCGTCCTAGCCCTCCTGCAGGACTCCACCAACGTCGATCGCCAGGGCTACACACCCAGCGAGTGGGCCGTAAAACCGCGCCTCGACGAAATCTTCTCCCGCACCCAAAAGAAGCTTTTCTTCAGCTGCTTCTCGTCCTCCATCTACCGCATCCGCATCGCCTGCGAGCTGGCGCGCCAGCACAACCGCAAGGTGGCCATCGTCGGCCGCTCCATGCTGGAGTCGTCGGAGATCGCCCAGGACCTCGGCTACCTCGATCTGCCCCCGGGTCTGCTCATTCATCCCGGCCAGATCAACGACTACTCGCCCGAGCAGGTCATGGTGCTCATCAGCGGCACCCAGGGCGAGCCCATGAGCGCTCTCAGCCGCGCCGCCGTGGACAACCACAAGCATGCCAGGATTCAGGCCGGCGACACCGTCATCCTCAGCTCGCGCGTCATCCCCGGCAACGAGAAGTCCATCTTTCGCGTCATCGACCATCTCTGCCGCCGCGATGCCGATGTCATCTACGACGACGGCTCCCATGGTCTGATCCACGTCAGCGGCCACGCCAGCCAGGAAGAACAGCGGCTGATGATCAATCTCCTCCGCCCGAAGTTCTTCATCCCCGTTCACGGCGACTTCCGCCACCTGAAGAAGCACGCTGAGATCGCCCAGCGTCTCGGCGTCGTCGATCTGGCTCTCATCATCGAGAACGGCGAGGTCCTCGAGCTCGACCGCGACAATGCCCGCAAAGCCGGCAAAGTCACCGCAGGACGCGTCTGCATCGACTCCGGATCCACCGCCGACGTCGTCGAAGACCTGGTCATCCGCGACCGCCGCCACCTTTCCGAAGACGGCATCGTCCTGCCCATCCTCACCATCAACAAGCTCAGCGGCAAAGTCGAGCGCCAACCCGAGCTGGTGAGCCGCGGTTTCGTCGGCGCCGAGCCTGAACTGATGGAAGGCGCCCGCCAGATTGTCACCCAGACCCTCGACACTTCCAGCGCCGAGGAGAAGGCCGACTACGGCGTCATCAAGGAAAAAATCCGCACCGACCTCAAGCGCTATATCCAGAAAAACACCAGCCGCCGCCCGCTCATCATGCCGGTGATCCTGGAAATCTGATCGCCGCCGGACGGTCCCGGAAAAAGCCGCTGCCTCAAACACGGTGCACTCCGCGAGGGTAATACCCAAAAGGTATTACCCTCCTTTAATTCAAAACAAAGTACTTGTTGAGGCCCTCAGCCGGGGGGGGTGGGGGGCGGCCCAAAAACGGGCTCACATCCGCCGGAAAACTCCGCCGCTTCGCGCGCATCTCACAGCCAGAGGCTTCCATGCGCAAAGCAGTCCTGACTCACTCCACGCCCGATCCTCGTCCGGCCCTCGACACCTGGCTCGATCTCGAACGGATCGCCTCGGTCGAGCTCTCCTCCGAAGATCCTTCTCACCCCTTTGAAAATGCGCTCCGGGGACGAGACAAAGGAGGCTGGCGGGCCTCTTCGCCCGGACCCCAGATCATCCGACTGCGCTTCGACGAGCCCCGCCCTCTGCGCCGCATTCGCATCGAGATCTCCGAACCGGGCGAGCGCTCCCAGGAGTTTTGCCTCTCCGCCATCGACGCGGCCAACCAGCGCCGCCTCATCGCCCGCCAGCAGTGGAACTTCAGCCCCGGCGGCTCTTCGCTCGAAGTTGAGGACTATGCAGTCAACCTCCTCGAAATTGCCGCCCTTGAACTGGAAATCGATCCCGGCCGCCACGACCGCCAGGCCGTCGCCGCCGTGCAGTCATTCGCCGTCGCCTGATCGCTACCGCTTCCCCTTCTTCCGGGCGGCTCGCACCCAGTACTGGAACGGATCGGCATACATCTCGCCTTCCAGATCCGCCACCCGCGCCTGCATCCGTTCCTGCGCGGCCCGCACCGCGGCATTGTGAATGGCCGGTCCCACCTCCTCCACAAAAAAATCGAGGAGCAGCCCCGCGGCCAGCTCCCCGATTGGTTCCGGCATGTTCTCGTCAAAGTACCGGCGCAGCGACGCAATCGCATCGATGCGGGTTTGCTTCTCCAGCTCTGGAGTGTTCATGCCTCCGAGAGTACATCGGGTGCCCCATCCTTCTCGCCTGGTGTTGGCGAGAGAGTGGGCCAGGCACATGTCTTTTCCACCTGCAACCTGCAACCTGTTACCTGGTCTGAACCGCCAGGTACTCCGCATGATTCACCGCATACGGCGAACCGGGAGCCGCGTGCGCACCGCTCTTCGTGACGGTAAATACGAACAGCTTCCCCGCCTTTCCGCTGATCGCATACAAATGTCCCGCGTTATCCCAGAAGCACTGGTCGATCGGGTCCTTCGTGAGCAATCCTGTCAGGTGCGTCACCGGGCCGGCGCCGTTGAAGTGGAGAATCTCGAGGCCCCCGCTGCCTGAAACCGCCAGTAAGGCGCCGCCAGGCTGCGTCTCCAGATCCGTCACGCTGCCCACGTCCACCTGCGGCATGTTTGCGGTCGTGCTGGTGCTCGTCAGGTTGCCGTTGCCCTGTGCCGTATACACCGCCACCCGCAGATAGCCTACCGAGCTGAAATCTTTCTGCCGTACCGCCTGCATCGCGATCGCCACGTGATTCGCCCCGTCCGCCGCTGCCTGCGACGGGCAGAAGAACTCACCGTTCGGAGGCGGCGGCACCGGCGCGCTGATCGGAATTTCCGTCAGCAGGCCGCTGTTGCTCCGTTTGAATCCGAAGATCCCCCAGTACATGTTTCCAAGGCACGAAGCCGAATACGCCCAGACATTGCTTCCCAGAAAACTCGCCCGCTGATACAGCCAGGAGTTTCCGCCGGAATCGCCCAGGTTCTCCAGACCTCCGGTCGCGCTCTCTTCTCTGAACGACCGATAGGTGTTGTTCGTGCAGCCGTCGCCGCGGAACTCCATGTTGTAGACCGTCGTTCCGGTGCGATCCGTGAATACCGGCCCTGTGCTCGCGCAGTCGGTGTCGTTAAAGCGCGTGATGTTGTTGGTCACCGCATAGAGCAGCCCGCCATTCGGCTCGATCCGATAAGCGTTGACCTCGCTCCCCGTCATGGTCGCCCCGAACAGGAACCTCCCGTTGACCGTCATGCTGGTCACATTTTCCTGAAACGGCGTTCCCGCAATCGGCGTCAGCTGCCCGTTGTCGCTTGCCGTCCAGGCGTGCACCTCATTCCGTCCCGTACTGCCTGCCGGCGCCGATACGTATACGTTCGCCACCGCCTTTCCCGTGGTCTGCGCCGGCGACACGGCCGCACACAGCAGCACGCTCCCGGTGAAAACGAGCTTGAGCCTGGGTCCCATGACGAATCTCCTCTTCCGTCAAAGCTTCTTTGCTGAAAATCCTGGTGGATAAATGGACCTGGAGAGCGAAGGATGGGCAGATTGAAACAACAACAGCTGTGCAGACCCTCTTGCAGTCTGCTCGTTGGATGCGCCCATCGCCCCAATCGTGCATGTCTCGGCATACACCTCCTGGAAGCAGCCATTCAGCGAGGCACCTCATCCATCACCGGCAAACGCCGCCGTTCCCGGGCGCGGCCTTCTGAACGCCCTTCGCCATCCGTTGTCTTCTCGTCCAACTTCCCGCCCCCTCCCCGCTTCCTATCCACTGAGGACACCATCATGAACGCTTCCGACATGTTGGTGGAACGCCTTATCGCCTGGGGCGTGGACACAATCTTCGGCATCCCCGGCGATGGCATAAACGGCGTCTTCGAAGCCCTGCGTCAGAACAAGGACCGCATCCGCTTCATCCACATGCGTCACGAGGAATCCGCCGCCTTCGCCGCCTGCGCTTATGCCAAATTCACGGGGCGCATCGGGGTCTGCATCGCCACCTCCGGCCCCGGCGGCATTCATCTGCTCAACGGCCTCTACGATGCCAAAATGGATGGCCACCCCGTCCTCGCCATCACCGGCATGCAGCACTCCGATCTCATCGGCACCTTTACCCAGCAGGATGTCGCCCTCGACAAGCTCTACCAGGACGTGGCTGTCTACAACGAGCGCGTGATGAGCGGCGCTCACATGGAAAGCGTCTCCGACCTGGCCATCCGCACCGCCATCGAGCAGCGCGGCGTCGCCCATATCACCATCCCGGTCGACATCCAGGTCCAGGAGGTGAAGAAGGGCCGGTCTTCGCGCAATCCTCCGCACCACACCTCAGCTACGCCTGCCTTCTCTGATAACCTGCCCTCCCATGTCGATCTCGAACACGCCGCCGACATCCTCAACCGCGGCAAGCGGATCGCCATCCTTGCCGGCCAGGGCGCCCTCGGCGCCACCGATGAGCTGGAACAGGTTGCCGAACTCCTCGGCGCCCCTGTCGTCAAAGCCCTTCTGGGCAAAGCGGCCGTCCCCGACGACAGCCCCTACACCACCGGCGGCATCGGCCTCCTCGGCACCGAGCCCTCCCAGGACGCTCTCGAAGACTGCGACACGTTGTTCATCATCGGCTCCTCATTCCCCTACATTGAATTTCTCCCCGGGCCCGGCTCCGTCAAGTGCGTGCAAATCGATATCAATCCGCAGCGCATCAGCCTGCGCTATCCCGCTGACGTCGGCCTCATCGGCAGCTCCCGCGCCTGTCTCCGCGCACTCATGCCGCTGCTTAAAAAGCACGATCACGGCTTCCTGAAGAAGGCCCAAAAGGCAAAGAAAGACTGGCAGGACCTGATGGAGGAGCGCGGCACCAATCCCGAGACGCCCATGAAGCCCCAGGTCGTGGGCTGGGAACTGGGCAAACGTCTGCCCTCCAACGCCATCGTGACTTCCGACTCCGGCACCATCACCACCTGGTGGGCGCGCTACGTCCCAGCGCTCCGTGGACAGATGCACAGCTGCTCCGGCAATCTCGCCACCATGGCCTGCGGCCTGCCCTACGCCATCGCCGCCGCGGTCGCTTACCCCGATCGCCCAGTCTGCTGCATCATCGGCGACGGCGGCTGCAGCATGCTCATGGGCGAGCTCATCACCATCGCCGCCTATAACCTCAACATCAAAATTGTGGTGATCAAGAACAACACTCTCGGCCAGATCAAGTGGGAGCAGATGGTCTTCCTCGGCAACCCCGAGTACGGAGTGGAGCTCTACCCCGCCGACTTTGTCACCATCGCCCGCGGCTGTGGCCTCGGCGCCATGCAGATCAAGGAAGCGAAGGATTGTTCCCAGCAGCTCCAGACCGTGATGGCCACACAAAGCCCCATGCTCATCGAAGCGGTCGTTGACCAGTACATGCCGCCCATGCCGGCGAAGGTGAAAGCCAGCCAGGCCGCCAAACTCGCCGAAGCCCTCGTCCGGGGAGAGCCCAACCGCTCGAAGATCATTCTCACCACCGCCCACGAACGCGTCCGCGAACTGGTCTAGTGCTCAAAATCCCGACGTGTGCGCGGCGATCCGATTTCAGCATCGCCGCGCCCTGCCTGCGGTCGCCTCTCAGTCCGAAAATGAGGCGGCCCAGGTCCAATCCTGCAGTTCGCGCATACAATCGGAGCCGATGCGCACCAGATTTCCGATCCCGCTGCTCGCATTCCCGGCTATCGCCCTGACAACCGCACTTCCTGCTCAAACGCACCCGGCCTACCCCATCCGCGAGCCGCACACGCCCGGCTATGTTCAGGCGAGGCAGCTTCCCGACGGCACCCTCCCGCCAGCCAACGAGGACGGTAACTTCATCCTCGGCCCGACGCACACACCCGCAATGTCCCCGCAGCCCGGCGTGCCGCAGGGCCGCATCGTGGAGTTTACCCTTAGTTCCCAGGATGACCCTTACTATCCCGGCATAGCTCGCGATCCTGGTACGTTCGGTACGCCTGATCCTCACAACCCCGCGAGGCTCATCGTCACCACCAGCCATCCGCATCCCTGGGCGCGCACCGTTGCCGTCTATATTCCCGCGCAATACAAGCCCGGCATTGCCGCGCCGTTTATCGTGGGCGCCGATGGGCCCGATCGCTCGCTCTTTACCGCTCTCGACAACCTCATCGCCGAGCATCGCGTTCCGGTTCAGATCGCCATCTCCATCGCCAACGGCGGTGGAGACGCTCAGGGCTCCGAGCGCGGACTTGAATACGACACCCTGTCAAGCAAGTACGCTGAGTGGGTTGAGCACGTCGTTTTGCCACGGGTCGAATCGCGCTGCCATGTTCGGCTCACCCACGATCCAGACGGACGGGCTGCCATGGGCGGCAGCTCCGGCGCCGCTGCGGCTTTCATCATGGCCTGGTACCATCCTGAGCTCTACCACCGCGTGCTCAGCTACTCAGGCACTTTTATCAACCAGCAGTGGCCATGGAATCCGTCTACCCCTCAGGGAGCCTGGGGTTTCCACACCACGCTCATTCCGAATTCGTCGCGCAGGCCCATCCGCATCTGGATGGAAGTTGGCGACCGAGATCTCTACAATCCCAACGTCATGCGCGATGGCATGCATGACTGGGTTGTCGCCAACGAGCAGATGGCGAAAGTGCTGGCAGCAAAGCATTACCACTACCAGTTCGTCTTCGCCGAGAACGCTGGTCACGTGGATCACGCCACGAAGCTCCAGACGCTGCCCGAAGCGCTTGAATACGTCTGGCAGGGCTACTGGAAGCGCTGATCCAACCCCTTAGGGGGGTACCCCCTGGTTTGGGGATATTGCAACTCGCTGATTCTGCGAGCCCTGGAGGGTAATACCTTTTGGGTATTACCCTGCGCGGCGCAAACCGCCATTCGGGACCTGCCGCCAGGGGGCGAGGAAGCCGGAGGTCGTCTCAAAGAACCCAGGACCTCCACCTGGGTGGAGGGGAAAAGGAAAAGCCCTGTTCCTCGTTTCGGACAGGGCTTTCCTCCTTCTCAGTTTGGCTGGCGGCCGGGTGGAAGGCAAGCAGAATCGCCGGGCCCGGGGGTACGAAGGTACCGGGACAGCCAAGTTCGGAATCCGGGTCGGAATGGGCCGCGGAAAGCTCTCTCGACTGTCCTACTTCCGCCGCGGCGCCTTCTTTGCCGTTTTGACCGCTGCCTTTGCCGGCATCTTCGCCGCGGGCTTCGCTTTTTTATCGGAGCGCGCCGGTTTCTCGACTTCGTGGCCGTCGGTCAGCCGATCGCCGAGCACATGCAGGCGCAGGAAATTGGTCGATCCGGAACGGGTCTGCGTTCCCGCGACGATTCCCATAATCTCGCGCGGCCTGGCGAATCCCATCTGCTCCAGCGTATTTTCCGCATGATCGACCATCTGCTCGGCTGTGTACAGCTTGGGACATTTGATGGGATGAACGCCCCACAACAGGGCCATGCGATGAATGACGTTGTCGATGCTGGACAGGGCATAAATCGGCGGTTTGGGCCGGTACTTGGAGAGCTGGCGCGCCGTGGTTCCCGACTCCGTGAAGACCGCAATGGCAGATACGTCGAGATCTTCGGCGGCGTGCGCAGCGGACTCGCAGATAGTTTCTGCAATCGACAGCCGGACCCGGTTGTGATGCATCTCGGGCATCGCGCCCTCGCGCACGTTGGACTCGGTCTCACTCACGATTTTGGCCATCATCCTGACCGCCTCGACGGGATACTTTCCCGCCGCGGTTTCGGCCGAGAGCATCACCGCATCGGTTCCGTCGTAGATGGCATTGGCCACGTCGCTGGCTTCCGCACGCGTAGGCCGCGGATTCTCGATCATCGATTCGAGCATCTGGGTGGCCGTAATCACGGGCTTGCGATACTCGGCCGCGCGCCGGATCACGTGCTTCTGGATGGCGGGCACTTTCTCCGGCGGCATTTCCACGCCCAGATCGCCGCGCGCCACCATGACGCCGTCGGCATTTTCGAGGATGGCTTCAAGGTTCTCGATGGCCTGCGGCTTCTCCAGCTTGGCGATGATCCAGGTCTCGAGGCCGAGAGCGGCCACGCGGAAGCGCACGTGCCGCACGTCTTCGGCGGTGCGCACGAAGGAGACTGCAATTGCGTCGACCCCGTGCTTCATTCCGAACTCGAGATCTTCCTCATCCTTTGCAGTCAGCGAGGGTACGCGCACGGGAATCCCGGGCAGATTGATGCCCTTGTGTTCACCGAGCATGCCGCCGTTGATCACTTCGCATTCGACGTCTTCGCCGGGAATCTCGATGACGCGCAGCTCAATCAGGCCGTCGGACAACAGAATGCGCGCGCCCGGCTCCAGATTCTCGGCGAGCGTAGGAAAGGTGGTGGCAACGACGCTGGAAGTGCCGAGAATATCGCGCGGCGTGATCGTCAGCCGCTGTCCCGCTTTGAGCTGCACGGGAATCCGGTTCTTCAGCCGTCCGGTGCGGATCTTGGGCCCCTGCAGGTCGCCGAGGATGCAGATGCTGCGCCCCTCTTCCCGCTCCACTTTGCGGACCATTTCGATGAGCTTCAGTTTTTCCGGATGAGTACCGTGAGAAAAGTTGAGGCGCGCCACATCCAGACCGGCGCGGAGCAGTTCGCGAAAGACGGTCTCATTCGAGGAAGCGGGACCGAGCGTGGCCACGATCTTGGCGCGCCGCGGATTATCCGACAGGAGGCCAGGCCCTGACAGCGAGAAGTTCATCCATCCCCCAAAAAGCGTTGTAAGGATTCAAAGAGACAAAACTAAAGAAGTGGAGACTCCGGGTCGTCCCAACCTGATTTTACCGTGCGCAGCGCCGGGATTCATACCGCCCGGGGCGGAAACAGATCTTCGCCGGATTCCAGCGCGGTGAAATCCTGCACAATGGCTGCTTTTCCCTGCACGCCGGGCCGGCCCACCCGATCGGCATGAGGAAAGACCTGGGCGTTGATCTCGGCACCGACGAGAATGCTGAGTGAAACCATGTACAGCCACACCAGGGTGGCGATGCCGGCGCCCAGCGAGCCATAGACCAGTGAATAATGCCCGAAGCGGATTACGTACCAGCCATACAACAATGTGGTAAGAAACCAGGTGGCGGTGGCGATGGCAGCGCCGGGCAGCGTTTCCCGCCACTGGACGCGTCGTTCTGCCCAGCGCGAGCGGCCCGGAGGCAGTTTCTCCCGTGGGACGCCGAAGTGGTAGACCACCATCAGGGACAGGACGCTGGCCAGCAGCGCGATCACCCAACGCACCAGGCGCCATCCCACGATGACGTAGCTGTGCAGTTCATGGACGGAGTTCTCGATCATCCAGTGTTCGATGGCGTGTCCGAAGGCGAGAAAGATGGTGGCGGCGGCCAAAGGAACCATGGTTCCCGGCACCAGCAGCAGGGCGACGACGCGCTCCCGCCAGAATCCCCACACGCCGCGAGGCAAACGGTAGGCGCGGCGAAAGCCCTCCATGAGAGAGAGCAGCACGCCCATGGCGGCAAAGATGCTGATGAAGGCCGAGGCCCACACGATGCGCAGAGAGCGCGCGTGGTTGATGACGAAATACATCTGGACCAGCTGCATGGTTTCCGGCGGCAGAATGCGCTCAAAGCCGGCGCGCACCAGTCCGCGGATATCGCTGCCCGCCGGCATCATGGCAAAGGCCGTGGTTACGACGAGCAGGGCGGGAAAGATGCTGAGAATAGCGGAATACGCGGCCGCCTTGGCCATGGAGAATACGCTGTGGCCAAACGCGGACCAGATGGCCCTGCGCAGATGATGAAAAAGGCGCAGCATCGTTCCACAGTATCCGTCAGTTATGACGGGGACGAAGGCGAAAAGTCTCTCAGTCTCCGATTCCCGCAGCCAGTTAGCTACTAACTTTCCACCGCTGGAGGAGCGCTGTCACGGCCGTCGGATCGACGCGGCCCATGGAGGAAAACTCGCCGTCATTCTGGCTGTAGAGAACGTGTCCCTGCGCATCCACGATGGCCAGCGCGGGCACGCCGTGGCGGAGAGTCGCTCCGTACTGACTGGCCAGGGCCACGTTGTGGTCCAGATGGCCGACGTCGATGTCCACGAGGACATAGTTCTGATCGATTAATCCTATGTTGGGCGGCTGGTGAAAGTAGTAGTCGAGGATCTGGCAGTCGCCGCACCAGTTGCCGCCGAAGTCCAGCAGCACACGCTTATGCTGACGGGCTGCTTCGGCCAGCGCATCGCGCACCTGAGTGGCCGCGTCGGCGCCAGGGTCGAAGATGGCGTGGACCCGGAAAGGAGTGGCCGGGGTGGCCGGAACTTCGGAGGAGTTGCAGGCGGCGATCATGACTGCCGCGGCCGCGCAAAGGGCGACGGCGAGGATGCGGCTTGTCCGGGGAAACTGCCGTGGTTGCATTGCTTGCCTCATGCCGGAATGGAGATCTGTCTTCAACAGGATGCCAGAAGAACTCGCTGGATCGCACGGGGTGAGCGCTTCACGGTTTACGTCAGCCGCGCGTGCGCCAGCTCTTCCAGCACCCGCAGAGGCGAGATTTCCGGCCGCACCATGGCTTTGATGGGCACCAGAAAGGTCTGCTCCAGCGCGTACTGTCCGGCCAGGACAGCGTGTGGCACGGTATCTGTGTAGACCATCCAGCTGGAGCCGGGCGGAAACTGGAACGGGTATCTGGGGCACTCAGCCTGCCAGCGCGGATTCTCTTTGAGGAAATTGTGGAAGCGCATCATGAACTCGTCGTAGGGCGAGCGTTTGAGCGAAGGGATGGCGGCACCGAGGCCGAGAGTGCGTCCGGCGGATTTGCCCAGGCGGGCCAGGGCGGACCCGGGGCGGGGGACGATCTGGGCGGGGACGAACTGCCGAACGGTTTCCGCAAAGGGATCGCTCACCACCCAGTCGCGGGTGCGGGCGGGATGAATGTTGTTGAAGAAACGCAGAATGCGCGCGCCGTATGTGGGCCGTGTGGGAAAGGCATCGGTATGGAGCAGGTCGTTGCGGCGGCGCAGGGGCAGATCGCGGCCCTGCTCTTCCTGGGGACGGAAGCTGGCATAGTCCAGCTCCCAGTGCGCCTGGTAGGGAGAGAGAAAGCCGCCGAGAAAGCGCACGACCGAGGTTGAGTAGCGGCGCATGATCTCCTGCAGGCGCTCCACGGCGGCGGAGCTGGCGGTTTTGGTGTCGACGCCGCTGAGGCGATCGACCTTTGGCTTGTAGGCGATGTTTTTGTGCAGGGAGCTGTCAGTCTGCTGCTGGCCGAGCAGGAAGCCGGCATCGCCGGCACTGAGGGGGACCGGGGTCCGGGGAAAGTAAAGGATGTCGCCGGCTTCGAGTTGCGCGCACCAGGCGCGCGCCTCTTCCGGGGACGGATGCAGACTGCCTTCCGGAATGGGGACAACCGGCATCAGGCCGCCCTCGCCAGGCGGCGCCGAAGCCAGACGGAGGTGAAGAAGACGAATCCAAAGACCAGGACCACCACACCGACGGGGAAGGCAATGTAGCGATAGGAGTCTGCGTAGTTGATCTGCTGGTGGGCCAGGGTATTCCAGAAGAGCAGCCCCATGATGGCCAGGAAGCAGGTACCGAAGAAGGCAAAGAAGCCGGCCGCGACCGAGAGCAGGACGCACGAAAAGAGGCCGAAGTCGCCCAGCGGAATGCCCAGAAGGCGCGCGGGCTGCGAATTGGCCGTCATACTCAAACTCCTCGTCAGCTAGAATACAGACTTATGGCCGGAGCCGCCCAGATTCCCCTTTATTCCGCGACAAAAGTAGCGCAGGAAGCCGCGGTACGCCAGGCGGATAACGGCATGTGCTATGGCGTTTTCGGCGAGGTGCATACCGCGGAGGCTGAGCTGGAGCGGATCGTGCAGACGGTGCCGGCGGTGGTGGCGGGAGCGCTTCGCCAGCGCGCATGGTATTTTGTGCCGCTGGCCATCGGGGAAGACGACGATACGGTGGTGGCGCCGGACTACTCGGTGGACCTGGGCGACCGCGCCATCTGCCATCGCAATGTTCGGTTCGGCGGGTCGGAGTGCATCTTCATCTCGACGCGGCTGATGCAGGACCGTTTTGCGCTGGCCTTTGAGTTCCTGATCAATGTGGGTCACCATTTCGTGGATGTGGTGGGAGTCCCGCAGAGCTTTGCCGACCTGGTGTGGTCGCAGGCGACCGCCGATGTGAGGGGAGAAACCAGCCACGATGCGTGGGAGAGCCGGCGCCGGGCGCTGGACGGCAGCCGCGGCGGCGTTGTCGATGAGAAGGCGAAGAGCAGCTTTCTGGAGTCGGCGTTTGCCGACACGCTGGCGGTCTACATGCTGTCGCTCACGATCGACTTCGATTACGCCGATCTGCGGGAGCGCGAGTATCCTCTGCTGGCGGCGCCGGCTCTGGCCGAGCGGCTGCGGCATGTGGCGGAGCTGTTCCCGCCGAATCAGGGATACGAGTTCGAGATTCGGTACCGGCGGCGGGGATAAAGGCGGCTGCGCGGCCAGGCATTTGTACTACGCTGGTCGCATGCGCTCCCGCTCCCGCAAGCCGGCCATTTTGGATGAAGCTGCGCTCTACGAGTATGCCGTGCGGCTGCTGGGGCAGCAGATGCGAACCGCGGCCGAAGTGAAGCGACTGCTGCGGCGGCGCGTGGAACCGGGCGAGCCGGGAGACGCGAAGATGAATGCCGTGGTCGCGCGGCTGACGGAACATCGCTACCTCGATGACGTCGCTTATGCCCAGGACTACACACGGTTGCGCCAGGAGAATGCCAGCATGGGGCGGCGGCGCGTCCAGCAGGACCTGATGCGCAAGGGAGTGCAGGCAGCGGTGATTGCCACGACTCTGGAAAGCTCCTACGAGGGCGTGGATGAAGAAGAGCTGGCGCGCCGGCATCTGGAGCGGAAACGCGTGGCCAGGCCGCAGAACGACAAGGAAGCGGCGCGGGTAATGCGCATGCTGGCGCGGGCGGGCTTTTCGACGGGCATTATCTATCGAATTCTGCGACGATGGGAAGTTCCGGAGGAGGCTCTGAAGCCTCTGGAGTCGATGGACAGCGGCGGCGAGAGCGAGAGCTGAAACTCGCCGCAGGGCTCAAGTGGAACCGCTGCTGAAGGAAATCGCGAGCGGCGGTCCCTGTCCGCCGATTCCGGTCATCCGAAACAAAAAGGCGTCTGCAGAAGTCCAGTTGCGGGGAACATATCCACTGTGCCGATCTTCGCTCTTCTCAGCACGCTTGTCTGCCTCGCCGCGGCGTTCACATATATCAGCCGGCGATTCCTGCGCCTGCCGGCGACCGTTGGAGTGATGCTGCTGTCGCTGGGGATGTCGACGCTGGTCGCCGTGGCGGGCCATGCGGTTCCGGGGCTGCACGAGCGGGCCGCCGGGCTCATTAACCACATCAACTTCTCTGCCGTGGTTCTTCATGGAATGCTGGCGTTTCTGCTGTTTGCCGGAGCGCTGAACCTGAACCTGAGCGACCTGGCGAGTCAGAAGGCCGCGGTCGCCGCCCTGGCGACCTTCGGCACTCTGCTCTCGGCCGTTCTGGTCGCCTTATCGACCAGGGGCATTCTGAGCATCACCGGAATTACCGCGTCCTTTGTCGCCTGCCTTCTTTTCGGCGCATTGATTTCGCCGACCGATCCGATCGCGGTGCTGGAGATGCTTCGCCGCGTCGGGGCGCCGGCGAAGCTGGAAGCGCAGCTGACCGGGGAATCGCTCTTCAACGACGGCGTAGGTGCGGTGCTCTTCCTGACGCTGCTGGGATCGGTCGACCAGGGGCACCGGCTCTCGGTGACCTCGTTTACCTGGCATCTCCTGATCCAGTCGGGGGGCGGGATCGGTCTGGGGCTGGGACTGGGCTACCTGGTCTACCTGTTGCTGCGTTCGCTCGACAGCTATCGCACGGAGGTGCTGCTGACGCTGGCACTGGCTATGGGTGGCTACGCGCTCGCCGATGCCCTGCACGTGTCCGCTCCGCTGGAAGCGGTGGCCTCCGGACTGGTAGTTGGCGGACGAGCCCGCGCCCTGGCCATGTCGCCCACCACGCGCGACCACGTGGACGATTTCTGGGATCTGGTAGACGCCATCATGAATGTGCTCCTCTTTCTGCTGCTCGGGCTGGAGATGCTGGCGATGCCATGGAAGGCGGACTACGTTTACGCAGGATTGCTGGCCATCCCGGCCATCCTTGGGGTGCGGTGGCTGAGCGTGGTCGGTTCGCTGGGTATGGTTCGCGTTTTTCACAAACCGGCTCGCGGAGCCATCACGGTGCTGACCTGGGGAGGACTGCGCGGAGGGCTGGCGGTAGCTCTGGCCCTGGCGCTGCCCCCGGGCAAGCTCCACGATCAGTTGCTGGCCATGACCTACGTGATCGTGATCTTTTCCGTAGTTGTGCAGGGGCTCACGATGAGCTCTCTGCTGCGCCGTTTAGGGCTTTCCTCCTCGGCGGGACAGCTCTCCCATCCCTGAACGAGTGTGCTATTCTTCAGCGTTCCTATGTCTGAGCGCATCACGCCCATTCGCGTTCTGGTGGCCAAACCCGGCCTCGACGGCCATGATCGAGGGGCCAAGGTGATTGCTCGCGCCCTGCGCGATGCGGGCATGGAAGTGATCTATACCGGCCTGCGCCAGACGGCGGAGATGATCGTGAACGCCGCCCTGCAGGAAGATGTGGACTGCGTTGGGCTCAGCATCCTCTCCGGAGCGCATAAGGCCATCGTCCCGCGCATCACGTCCATGCTGAAGGAAAAGGGCGCCGACGATATCCTCGTCGTTCTGGGCGGCACCATTCCGGAACAGGATCTTCCCTTCCTCCGCGAAAACGGCGTGGCGGCGGTTTTTGGGCCTGGGACTTCGCTGGATACGGTGGTGCGATTCATTCGGGAAAATGTGAAGGCGAAGGGGATCTCAGTTTAGGTTGCGGCGTTCAGGATCGTGTTCTGGAATCTGCCGCCAGCCCGCCGCCATCCGCTCCTTCAGGATGCAGCGGTCCATGACGACCTTCACGCCGGCCGCTTCCGCCCAGGAGGCGGCTTCCTCGTGCACGACGCCTTCCTGCAGCCAGAGGTAAGGGATCTTGAGCCGAATGACGTCTTTGACGACCTCCGGAACATGCTCCGGGGAGCGGAAGACGTTGACCAGTTCGACGGCGGCGCCGGCCGCCTCCACGGCCTCGTCCAGGTCCGGAAAAGCTTTTTCGCCCAGAACACTGGCAATCTGAGGATTGACCGGAAGGATCCGGTAGCCCTGGCTCTGCATGTAGCGGGAGACGCCGAGCGAGGCGCGGCCCTCACGGTTAGTCAGACCGATGACGGCAATCGTTTTGGTGCCGTCGAGGATTTCGCGGATGGTGGCAGGTTCATTCATGACTGTCTTCTTCGATGAGGCAACCGGACGATTGTTTCACGAAGGAGTCTCCGGCCCATTCGCCATCATTTCGGTCCAGTGGTCGGCCTCGGGTGAGAGCTTCTCCTGCATCTGCTCCTTCCACCATGGCTCGAGGCCACGCATCGTGAGAATGCGCCGGGCGTACGCCTCGTCGAAAACCAGATACGCGCAACGGTTGATTGACGTAATCGACGCGTCCTCATTGGGCCGCTCCTCGAGCAGCCAGCGATCGCCTTGCTGCAGAATGCCTGGCTCAAGGACGCGGAGATAAAATCCCGTGCGGTTCTCCCGGATGGTTTGCTGGATCCAGTCGGTGCGGCCGACCCGACGCGCCTGATTGGCGCAGGGTATCCGTGGACCGCTGACCTCGAGGAGCGCCGTCCCGACTCGCACGATGTCGCCGGCGAAGATATCCCGATCCTCGAGGCCTCGCAGGGTGAGGTTCTCGCCGACCGACCCAGCCGCGAGCTGCATCCCCAGAGTGCGGTTCCAGAACTCGTAATGCGCGCTCGGATGAACGCAGACGGCCGCACCTGGGCCTCCATGACAGGGCTGAGTCACGCGGTCGCCGGCCAGACCCTCGGTTGCAACGGCGATGGGGCCGGTCACACGATCACGAAAGATCGATGATCTCCAGGTTCCGCGGCTGTCGGTGATCTCTTTCGGCGTTCCAACAAAGACGCCTTCGATGACGGCGTCCGGCATGCCCATCGCTCCCGATGCCGCCAGCAGCGGCTTGCCCTTTGGATGACGGGCCGGGTCGACTGGATCCTCAAATCTTCGCGGGCGAAAACGGGAACCGGTTCTTAATAATTCACAATTTTCGCAAAGGACTGCGGGTCCAGGCTGGCCCCGCCGACCAGACCGCCATCAATTTCCGCCTCGGACATCAGTGCCTTCGCGTTGTCGGGCTTCACACTGCCGCCGTAGAGAATCCGCATGGCTTCCGCCACCTGCGGTCCCAGCAGCTTCGCCACCTCGCCGCGAATGACCTTGTGAGCATCCGAGGCAATCTGCGGCGTCGCAGTTTTACCGGTCCCGATGGCCCACACCGGCTCATAGGCGATGACAATCGGAGCGGCGGCGGCGGCCTGGATCCCGGCCAGAACGCCACGGGTCTGGCGCAGCAGAACCTCGTCCGTTTTCCCTGCTTCTCTCTCCGCCAGAACCTCGCCGACGCAAACGATGGGCACCAAACCATGCTGCAGGGCGGTCTTCAGCTTCTTATTGATGATCTCGTCGGTTTCACCGAAGTACTGCCGGCGCTCGGAATGCCCCAGAATGACGTGCGTGGCGCCGATGGCCTTGAGCATCAGGGGCGAAGTCTCGCCGGTGTAGGCTCCCTCGTCAGCAAAGTGCATGTTCTGCGCGCCTGCGGCCACGCCTGATCCGGTCACCGCTGCAATCACCACCGACAGCGAGGTAAACGAAGGGCACAGGACAATTTC
>DASXFH010000123.1:0-13769 GCA_036489655.1 Acidobacteriaceae bacterium
GACGTGGCGAATGCCAGCATTTACTTTCCCTGGCAGGATATGACCGAAGACAAATTTACCCGCATCCTTATTGCATTCGGTGATTACTGGGAGGGTCGAGGGAAGGATCCGGATACCTGGGGGCTGTTTTCGCTGCTGGAAGTCACTCCGAAAGAACGCGGCGCTTTCGGGCTCCATTGCCAGTTTTGCCAGCCCGATGGCACCGCCGACGATCTTGCCGTTCTGAAAGAATTCCTCGGCAGATTTGACGAGTTTCAGCCGGCCACCGCGGGATCCTTGATGGCTGCTCCGGGAACTCACCGGCTTAATCTTCGCGCCCAGCGAGGCAACAGCAGAGGTATGACCAAAACCCCATGGCTGGATGCCACCGTGGGCGACGGCGGTGGAGGCGGTCCGACCCGCGCGAAGTATAAATCTGCCTACATGAAAAGAACCTTCACCGCCGCAGAGGCTGCAGCGTTCTATAACTTCTATACATCATCGGCCAACCATGGCCGTGGCTCCGTTGTTTCCATCGACAGTTATGGGGGAGCCACGAACCACCCGGAGCTGGCTCTCACCACCGCTGTTGCCCAGCGCGCATCGGTTATGAAGCTGCAATGGCAATGCTACTGGCGCGATGCCTCCGAAGACAGCGAGCACCTGCGCGCCATGGATGACTTATATACCGCTGTTTACACAGGCAGTCATGTCGACGCTCACCACCAGGGCACTCCATGGGGCGATCGCTACGAAGGCTGCTATATGAATTATGCCGATGCGGATATGCTCCGCTACAGCTACTGGCCGGAATTGTTCTATGGGCGCGAAGGCCTGTATCCGTTCCTCCAGCAGGTAAAACGGCGCTATGACCCAAACAACATCTTCCACTCAAGCATGAGCGTGCAGGAATAGCGGTTAGTGAGACCCTGGGAACGAGTGACCGTGTAAATGAGGACCATCATGAACCCTCGGGATCGCTCACGAAGATCAGGCGCTGCCTGTCCCAATCGGCGGACCTTCCTCGCCATGCTGGGCTCTGCGGGTGCGATTCGTGCGTTTCCGCAGTTGCAGAGCCTTGCGTCTTCCCATGCAGAGAGTCACTCCCTTCTTCTGGTTGGGGCGCGCGATCGGTCGGACGGAGGGGCAATTCATACCCTTTCAATTCAGGACAGGCGTTGCGAACCTCTCGCGTCCATACCTGCTGCGTCTCCTGTAGCGCTCGCAGTTCACCCGGTTCGGCCGATTGTCTATGCGGCTAACGCCGTAAGCCGATACAGACACGAACCCCGCGGCACAATTGAGGCCTTTCTTGTAGATCAGGGCACCGGTCATCTCCAGCGCCTGTCGCGCCAGCCTCTGTCGCTTTCTGCCACGTTACCAGGATCTCTGGCAGTTACTCCGGATGGCGTCTCCCTGCTGGTGGCTGCATCCGGCGGCGGCGCTTACAACCTGATGCCGCTGGATGCAGACGGTGTTCCCGGCCCCCCGTCGATGATCCTGAAGCAGGTTGGCCGCGGTCCGCAGTTACCGCAGCAGGTGAGGGCGCGGCCCGTCTCTGTACTGTTCCGGCGGCGTTCCCTGGGAATCGCTGCTGATCTGGGTGCAGACCGCCTCGATCTTTTCACTGCTGATCCGGAGATACCGCACAGGTTGGCCATCGTCAGCCGCATCTCGCTTGCACCCGGGAGCGGCCCCTGTGCGCTTGCCCTTCACCCTGACGGCGATCTGCTGATCGCAGCGCAGCGCCTGCGTCCGGCACTCACCCTCCTTTGCTTTGGCGGTCCTGCGCATCTTCAGATCGCGAGGGATATACCTCTTCGAACGGCGCCGGCAGCGATAGCATGGCATCCGCGCCACGATCTCCTGTACGTTGTCTTAAACGAAGGCTCTCGCCTGAGCCGCCTGCAGGCGTGGCAACCGGATTTCGCCGGCGGAACCCTGCGCCCAGTCGCCGAAATAACAACGCCGCTGCCGGATATAAGAGCCATCCACTGTGAACCGACTGCGGTCTATCTGGCTTGCAGCGATGGCGTGATGGATGCAGCCCTCGATCCGGCGACCGGGATTCCCCTGAACGTGAACCGGATAGCTTCGATCCCAGGTGCAGTAAGTCTCGCCGCAGTCTCGCAGGCCTGAGTCAGATCCGGCTGGATCGCACTTTCCCTAATCCGCGGACGCTTCGGGCGTGTTGACGATCAGCGCGCTGCCTACGATCTCAATGAGCGAGTTACCCGGAATCCATTCCACCGCCATGCAGGCGCGTGACGGAGCGCGCCCTTTGCTGAAGTACGGGTGGTAGATCTTGTTCAGGGCCTCATACTGCGCCTGATGGGCATCGAAGCGCGCCTTACCCGCAGGCGTGGGAATTCCATCGGCAAGCGGCAGGCAGACGAAAACTTCGAGGTGCAGAATGCTGTCCATCGTGCAGCCATGGCCTTCCAGCGTCTTCTTCAGGGCCTCCATGGTGCGCGTGACGTGCTTCTCGAAGGGATCGCTGACCGTCACCTGATCGCTGGAAGGATAACCATCGTTGGCCCCGGTGCCGAAGAAATAAAAGATGCCGTCGTGTACGTGCGAATCGCCGGAAGGGGCTGCGGCAGCGTGCCGCCGCGGTTCCGCCAGCAGCGCGGGGGTTGTGGACGCTATGGCCATGGTCCCCATAGCTGCAAAGAAGTTACGCCGACTCTGCTTCTGCATCCTGCCTCCTTAAACAGCCACCGGGCTGAAACACACCCCGGACTTTACCCCGAACGCAAAAGCATAGCGACACAGCCACGCAGATGGGAAGAGGCAAATGCCCGATAATCGGCCAGGCCGATTGGCCTGGAAGTTCACTCCAGATGGACCATACCACGCTGCAAAGCGAAGATGGTGGCCTGGGTGCGGTCTCGCGCTCCCATCTTATCGAGCAGGGAACTGACGTGGATGCGCACCGTCTTCTCGGCAATGCCGAGCTCTTCGGCAATCTCCCGATTGCTGCAGCCGCGCGTGATGCATACGAGGACTTCGGCCTCGCGTGCCGTGAGTTCCACTGCAGGTGTGCGTTCGGCCAGCCGATCAAGCGCATCGCGCCTGAAGTAGCGCAGGCCGCGGTGGACGCTCTGGATGGCGTTCAGCAGTTCTTCCCCGCTGGCGTCCTTGGTGAGGTAAGCCATGGCGCCGCTGCGCACCGCACGATACACGTCTTCGCTGCCGGAATAGTTGGATAACACGACGATGTGTGCGGCGGGAGATTCCCGTCTCAGCATGTCGATAAGGTGAAACCCGCTGATGCGGGGCAGGCGAAGATCGAGAACCACAACATCGGGCCGCAGACTGCGAAACATCGCGAGTCCGGCCTCGCCGTCGCAGGCTTCTCCTGCGATCTCGATCTGCGCATGCGCCGAGAGAACGGAGTGGAGCGCGATGCGCGCAAGAAAATGGTCTTCGATCAGCAGTACGCGGATTGGCTTCATATCCCGATCCAGCGAATTACATGTTGCCCCTGGTTGGCCGGTTGTTGCATGGAATTAAAAGGCAGATGGACGCTGACTTCGGTACCGGAGCCAGAAGCTTTCTGGATCCTGAATTCGCCGCCTATCTTGTGCGTGCGCTCCTGCATGACAGCGATACCGAAGTGCCCATAGCGTGAAGCCGCGCGCGTGGGGGGCTGATAGCCGTGCCCGTCGTCGCGGATGGAGAGCAGCAGCGCATCGCTGTCAAAGCGCAGATGGACCCGAATGTGCGCAGGGCTGGCGTGGCGGATCGCGTTGGTGACGGCCTCCTGGCTGATACACACCAGGTGGTGGACGCATGCCGGCGCGAGGGGAACTTCCTCCCCTTCAACCTCCAGCGCAGTTTCGATCGTGCGCTGAACCTGAGTGGCTGCCAGCAGCCGGGCCAGCGCCTGAGAGAGGATGTTCGTGATCTCGTCGGTTTCACGCAAATCCCAGATGATACGGCGCGCTTCCGCCTGGCAATGGACCACCATGCTGCGGGCCAGTTCGCTGGAATTGGCGGCGGGAGTCCCCTCGAGTCCGCTGTCGCGGAACAGCTTGGCCGTTGCTTCCAGCTGCCAGGAGATAGCAGCAAAGCCGGCCATCAGTGTGTCGTGGCATTCGCGCGCAATGCGGCTGCGCTCCTCGAGAACGATACCGATGTCACCTTTCATTTTCATCAGGTGTCGCCGGAAAAGATGCGCCGGCAGCGTGATGCCGATGAACAGGACGCCGAGATAACAATACCAGGTTTCGTAGAAAGGCGTGCTGGCTTTCCCACCCGCAGCAGCAACAGCGACCGAGGGCGGACAAGGCGCCGCCCGAAGCGTGGCGGACCGGGAAGCGTTCTGTGCCCGGGAAATCGCGCAAAGCGCGATCAGAACCGCGAGCAGAGTTGCGCACCGGCAGGCGACCCTCCATCGTCCGGATCTTGCCGGCTGCCGGTGAATCCAGCTGCACAGGACCCGCGCGGAGCGGAAACGGTACAGAGACCCACCTTCAGCAGGGAAAACCGTCGTCATACCAGCTCGGTCTCGAGTGGGGTCTCGGGGTGCACCGTGAGCCAGCACAGCGCGCTGGTCAGAGCGAGCACCGCTGCCACGGTAAATGAGGTAGTCCAGCTGTAATGCTTCGCGATCCAGGGGGTCAGCGAGGCGGTGGCTGCGCCGCCGATCTGTCCTCCCATGTTCACCATGCCGGAAAATACTCCGGTACTTGGACCCGCGATGTCAACCGAGACAGACCAGAACGAGCTTTGCGACAGATAGAGCGCGCCTGCGCCGCCCGCTAGAATCACTCCCCCGAACGCAGGGCTGTGGATATGCGACCCCACCAGAAGAAAAGCGGCCGTGAGCAGCTGTGCGGCGGCAGCCAGCCAACATCGGCCTGCGCGCAAACCATATCGCCGGGTAAGCCGGTCGCTCAGCACGCCCCCGATCAGGCAGCAGACCGTCATCGAAAGGAAAGGGAACATGGTGTAGTACGCGCTCGACTTCAGGTCGAGTCCGCGCACCTGAGCCATGTAGAGGAAGTACCAGCTGAAAAAAATCCACGCTACATATCCAAAGCCGAAGTAGCCCACCATCAGCGCAGCCAGGTCGCGCCGGTGCAGGATGGCCCGCCAGGAGATCACTGGTCTCTGGGCAACTGCGGCTGTGGCTGGCGCGTAGGTCAGGCCTTCGTGGATCTCGCGCAGTTCGGCTGCGGAGACCGCGGGGTGTTCCTCCGGCGTATCGCGCGAGGTTTGCCACCACACAAGGCAAACGGCCAAACCGGCAACGGCGCTGAACCAGAAGGCGGCGCGCCATCCCTGATGGGTAATCAGCCATGTCAAAAGCGGCGGAGTAAGGCCGCTGCCGGCTCCCACGCCCGCCAGGATCACGCCGTTGATGACGCCGCGTTCCTCCAGAGGCACCCAGCGCGCCACAAACTGATTGGCAGCCGGATAGATGACGGATTCCCCCGCCCCCAGTGCCAGGCGGATACCAATGAGCAGCAGCATCGCCCGTCCGATGCCTGTGGGCAGTACGGCCGTGAAGGCGGTGGCCACGCACCACGACAGAACCCCCAGCGTGAGCACCCGCCGCGGGCCAAAGCGAGCCGCCAGCCAGCCCGCAGGGACCTGGAATCCGGCGTATCCAATCAGGAAGGCACTGAAAATCCAGCCCAGTTCCTGATTGCCGATGCCGTATTCGCGGCTGATCTGTAATCCGGTGATGGAGATGTTGGTGCGATCCAGAAAGGCGACGCCGCTCAGAATGAAGAGCCAGAAAACCAGAAAATAGCGGACGCGGATGTGAGAAGCTCCGTCCAGAGCCCCCTGTTCCCTGCGGACCGGCGTGTTCCGCTGCATGGATTCCGGTGTTCGCTCGATTGCAGCTCTCATTCCCTCCACACGCTCCAGAGTGGATCACGGCGCTGGCCAGAGTGGCTCATCCGCTGAACGATAGTCTCCGGAAAAGCCAGGGCAAATCCAGATCAGTCAGTAGCTTCCGCACGTCGAGCTGTACTGCGTTTTTTCCGGGGCTGTTAACCAATTGTGAAAAATAGCGTATCAGGTATCCACAATCTCCGTCTGCCCTTAAACAGGACCCATCCCCGGGCATGATCCCGGAAGGCGGTACGCTCCCGGCAAGGGCAGCGCGCCCGCTCCAGTGCTCCCACCCAGGGCATTCGGCGTAGATCACGGTACGGCATGCGTCCCGTGACGGGCCCCGGGTCGCGCTCTTTAATGAAGAGTCCCGGCCGCGTGCATTCCGATCGACCTGCGCAGCCCCGGATTCTCCCCTAACCGCTCTTGCGCCTCTGTCGCCTGCGTCGTGCCTGCGATACTCTGGCCTCCAGTTCCGGCAGGAAAGGAAAACTCATGCCAACCATCCGGCGCCCCTTGTTTCTGTCCATTTTTCTCACCGCCCTGATCCTGGCAGCGGCCTTCTCTCTCGAAATCACCGCGACCGTCGTGCACGCCGATACGCCCATGACGCAGGCGGATTACGTCGCCCATCCGGCGGCCATGATCGAGGCCTATCGCCACGTGGAGGTCGCCTCCGTCTCCGACGCAGTGGAGCAGTTACTGCATGAGAAGCGCTACATGTCACATCGCATGCAGGCCATCTTTCCCACAAAATTTGCGGGGCCGGCCCTCACCGTCGAGCTCATCAAAGAGGAGAACCACGATCCCAATGCTCTGAACGGTATGCTGCAGGCGATTGACAACGGCGCGCCAGGCTCTGTCTACGTAATGAAAGTCCAGGACGGAGCGGATATCGCCGGCATGGGCGGCCTCATGGGAACCGCGATGCTCTCGCGCGACTTCGTCGGGGCTGTGGTGGATGGCGGCGTGCGCGATATCCCGCAGCTGAAGAAGATTGGCTTTCCCGTCTATGCGCTCGGCCCGGTTCCCTCCACCTCGGTTGGGCATTACCGCTTCCGGGCGGCCAACGTGCCGATCCTCTGCGACGGCGTCCGCGTGAACCCCGGAGATATTGTCACAGCCGATCAGGATGGCGTGGTCGTTGTGCCCCGCGCCCAGGCGGCCGAGGTCCTGATCCGTGCCCAGAAGCTCGATTTCAGTGAGCACTCCATGTATCCCTACATCGATACCTGGCATTCCATTGAGCAGGCAGTGAAGAAGTTCGGGCGGCTTTAAACGTCCAAGCGCAAAGCTGTTATAAATTGCTCCCCGCTGTGTTGATGGCTCAATTGCAGGCAGTAACTGAGAAAATATCTTTGGGCAGGTTCCAGGCCATTTGACCTACCTCCACACCGAGCGTAAAGCCCATGACAGTCGCTGCCGCGGAAACGAGAATCTACTCCGGCTGGTATGTATCCGTGAAGAATCCATTTCCCATGGCCTTCAGGAAAGGACGAGGCGAAGCGCACTCGCCCTGAATCGGCGGTGGTATCGGACGCGCCGGACCGGGTTCGTTTCGGCGCCGGAGATGCCGCAGCGCGGCCGGCGTTTCGTTCCATGGTCCGGGCCTGGACGGCATGGCTCAGACATGCGGTTCCGGGACAGCCGGCGAGGCAGATCGCAATGACCGCAGACCGAGCAATCCGAAAGTTACAACAGGGCGGCCGAGGGTCCGGGATGGGCCGCGGCTACAAGGCTGCCTCTGCAACGCGGGGATTTGTGTGTTCATGAAGAAAGGGCGGCGGCTGCGGGTAAGATATCTCCTCGCCTTCTGGCTATTTGTGCTCAGCGCGGTTGCATTTCTTGACCGCACCAACATTTCCATCGCCGGCCTGCAGATCAGCCAGCAGTACGGGCTGGGCAACCAGGGCCTGGGCTGGATCTTCAGCGCATTCCTCATCGGTTATGCCGGACTGCAGGTGCCTGCCGGATGGCTCTCGGCCCGCTGCGGGCCCCGTCGCATTCTTACCCTGGGTGTGTTGTTCTGGGGGCTGACCACAGCCGTAACAGCCATGCTGCCTTCCACGGTGTCCCATGCCCTGTTGCTGCTCATCGGCATCCGCTTCCTGCTCGGCGCAAGTGAGTCTGTCATCTACCCCGCCGCCAATCAGTTCATGGCGGGCTGGATCCCCATGAACGAGCGCGGCTTCATCAACGGCCTCATCTTCGCCGGCGTGGGAGCCGGCAGCGGCCTGACCCCTCCTTTGCTCAACTGGCTCATCACCCACTACTCCTGGCGCGCCGCATTCTGGTTCAGTGCGCTGCTGGGATTCGCTGCGGCCATCGTGTGGTGGAAGCTGGCGCGCGATCTGCCCACCGAGCATCCTGCCATGACCGATGTGGAACTGGCCGAAATACAGGACTCCCTGCAGGGCGCCGGTCAATCCGCCTCCGGCGAGCGTCCCGCCATTCTGTGGAAGGAGATGCTCCACCGTCGCGACCTGCTGGCTCTGGTCGCCAGTTATTTCAGCTTTGGCTATATCGCATGGATCTATTTCAGCTGGTTCTTCCTCTACATGGCGCAGGTCCGTGGAGTGAACCTCAAGACCAGCGCCAATTTCGCCATGTTGCCCTTCCTCTCCATGACCGTGTGCTGCCTGGTCGGCGGAGCTCTCAGCGACATGCTGACCCGTCGCTGGGGACTGCGCATCGGCCGCTGCGGTCTGGCCTCCGTGGCTCTGCTCGCCACCGCCGCCTTCCTCCTGCTCGGCGCACAGCTGCACAGTGCCAGGCTGGCCGGTGTGGTGCTCGCCGGCGGCGCCGGTGCGCTCTATATCGCGCAGAGTTCTTACTGGTCGGTCTCGGTCGACATCTCGGGGTCCAGTTCCGGCGTATTCTCGAGCATTATGAATATGGGCGGACAGATTGGCGGAGCCATCACGGCCTCTCTCACCCCCTGGATCGCACAGCGTTATGGCTGGACCACCTCCTTCGCCGTGGCCGCCGGACTTGCCCTGTGCAGCGCCGGCCTCTGGCTCACCATTCACCCGGACCGGCCTCTGCGCGCCCCATCCCTCACCGGGCCGGAGTTGGTACCGGCGACGGTGCTGCGCTATCGGGAGGAGCATGCTGAGTAGACGCGACGGGATTGCGGGGATTGCGCGACAATCGATCCGGATTGCAGCAGCTCGCGAAAACAACAGCCGAATCAAGCCAAAGGGAGAACGAATACGATGAGATTTACTTCTGCATGGAGCCGACGCTCCTTTCTCTCCACCCTGGGGGCCGCCACCGCCGCACTCATGAGTCCAGGGAAGTTGCGCGCGGCTGCTCTGCCGCAGAGCGCCGATTTTGGCACAGAAGGCGTTAAGGCCCATCCCCGCCTCACCGGCCTCGGGTCGACCGGCGATATTTATGCCGAGCTCGGCGTCACACCGGTGATCAATGCCGCCGGAACCTATACCATCCTGGGCGGCTCGCTGATGGCTCCGGAAGTCATGGAGGCATTTCGGCTGGGCAATGAGCACTTCGTTGATATCAATGAACTGGAGGTAGCGGCCGGAAAGAAAATGGCCGAGCTGTGCAAAGCCCCGGCCGGTTATACGGGCCTCGTCACCGGCGGCGCCGCCGCCGCCCTGCTGGTGGGCTATGCCGGCATCCTCACCGGTGATAACAGCGATTACATTCGGCAGATTCCCGATCTTACCGGCATGCCGAAGACCGAAGTCATCATCCAGAAATCGCATCGCTATCCCTTCGACCATCAGGTCCGCCAGACCGGCGTTCGCCTGGTTGAAGTCGAGACTCGCGACCAGCTCATTGCCGCCATCGGTCCCCGCACCGCCGCCCTGCATTTCACCAATCTCTTCAACGACGCCGGCCAGATCAAGGTCGACGAATTCGTGCAGATTGCCAAACAGCACAATCTCCCCGCCTTCAACGATGCCGCCGCCGATACCCCGCCGATCTCCCGCCTGTGGAAGTACACCGAGATGGGCTATGACCTGGTGACCTTCAGCGGCGGCAAAGACATTCACGGACCCCAGGCCGCCGGTCTGCTCCTGGGCCGCGAGGACCTGATTCGCTGCGCCCTGCTCAACATGAGCCCCAATGAAGACACCATCGGCCGCGCTTCCAAAGTCGGCAAAGAAGAGATCTGCGGCATGCTCAAAGCTCTGGAGATGTTCGTCCAGTCGAACCAGGAAGAAATTCTGGCCGCCTACCGCACCCAGTTGGGATACATCGCAAAGCGTGTCGGCACCCTGCCCAGCGTGCAAACCGCGTACGAATATAATCCCAACGAAATTGCCAACAACACGGTTCACCTGGCGGTGACCTGGGATCCTGCCGAGATTGCCCTCACCAAAGCCCAGGTGACCGAGCAGCTGGCCGCCACCCGGCCTGTCTCCATCCGTTTGGCCGACGATGGCGGCGGACCCACAGGCGGGCGCGGGATCAACTTTCCCCGCATCCAGATCACCGCCTGGATGCTGCAGCGCGGGCAGGAAAAGCTCATTGCCGACCGGCTCGTGCAGGTCCTGCAGTCGGGTATCAGAAAAAGCTGACGCCGCCAGGCACCGTGGAGGACGAACCGCATGGGCAGGGTACTGCTGTTGGCTGCGGCCTTGTGGAGCATCACCGCCGGGCTCGCCTGGTCTCAGGTAAAGACCTCCCGGGATCGCGTGCTCTTCTACACCTCGGAATGGAAGGGCGCCCGCTTTCCGGATGGGCGCCCGAAGCTTCCTGACGACCTGCTGGTCCGTGCCCGCAACATGACCATCGAAGACATCTGGGATTTCCTGCGCGGTCACGGCTACCAGAATCAGTTTGTCGGCAACCTCCAGGCCCTGCACCTCGACAAGCCTTTCGCCGGCCGCGCCCTCACCGCCCAGTACATGCCCCTGCGTCCGGATATGGCCCGCGCCATCGACCGCGAAGGAAAAGCCGAAGGCCGGGTGGCAGACAACAACTCCTGGCCCATTGCCGAGCTGCAGAACGGCGACGTGTACGTAGCCGACGGCTTCGGCAAGATCGAATGGGGCACGCTCATTGGATCCAACCTGGGCAACGCCATTGCCGCCCGCAGCCACACCGGCTTCGTCTTCTATGCCGGCATTCGCGATCAGCAGGAGAACCGCGAAATCCCCGGCTTCAACGGCATGTATCTCGGCTACGATCCATCGGACTGGGCCCAGATGGAGCTTACCTCCATCGACGCTCCCATCCGCATCGGGCGCGCCGTCGTCCTGCCCGGCGACCTGGTCCTCGCCCGGCCCCGGGAAGGCGTCATCTTCATCCCCGCCATCCTCGCCGAGCAGGCCATCAGTTCCGCGGAGTTCACCGCCCTCAAAGATGCCTATAACTTTCAGCTCAACCGCCAGGGCAGCAACGGCGCCCGTTTCGAGGGCGGCTGGACCCCCGAAAAATACGACGGCTTTTCCCGCTGGGTGGCCGCGCATCCTGAGATGCTGAAGATGCCGCGCACTGAGTTTGACGAGATGCTGGCGGCAGAAGAAAAGGAAAGCCATCCCAAATCCCGCACTCCTGCCCCTCAGCCTTAGCCTTCGCTTGACACCACGTGACTTCCCGGTAATCTAAGAGATTCCCGCCCGGCTCCCACGCCGGCGGTTCCGGGGGCAGGGTTCTCTTGAAGATTCGGGTCTTCTACCACGACAAATGTTTCGACGGCGCGTGCTCGGCTTCACTCTTCAGCCGCTTCCACCATGAGTGCATCCGCTCTGACGCCGACTATGAATACTGGGGTCTCGTCCACCGCGCCGGCGCCCTCTTTCGCGAAGCCGACTTCATCGGCGACGAGAACGCCATCGTCGACTTCAAGTACTCGCCCTCGCCCAAAATTACCTGGTGGTTCGATCACCACCTCTCCGCCTTCCTCACCCCCGCCGATCAGCAGGACTACTTCAACGGCCTCGCCGACGGCCGCTACAAAGGTCACCGCTTCTACGATCCCGACTACGTCTCCTGCACCAGCTTCCTCGCCCACATCGCGTCCACGCAGTTCGGCTTTGACCCCACCCCTGTCGCCGAGCTCGTCCGCTGGGCCGACATCGTCGACGGCGCCCTCTATGAGAGCTCGCAGCTCGCCGTCGAAATGCCCGCCCCGGCCATGAAGCTCACCCTCATCATCGAGTCCACCCAGGACCCGGCCTTCATCCCGCGCCTCATCCCTCTGCTCACCCGCATGCCCCTCCAGCAGGTCCTCGAGCAGCCCTGGGTCGCCAGCCTTCTCCCCCCGCTCCTCGAGAGCCACCAGCGCGCCATCGATCTCATCCGCTCCCGCGCGGAGTCGAAGCAGGGAACCATCTACTTCGACATCACCGACCAGCCCCAGGAGGGCTACAACAAGTTCATCCCGTACTACCTCCACCCGGAAGCGACCTACTCCATCGGCCTCTCTAAATCCAGCTTCCGTACCAAGGTGGCGGTCGGCTCGAATCCCTGGACGAAGACCCCCCCGGAAAAGATGGTCAACCTCGCCACCATCTGCGAGCGCTATGGCGGAGGAGGCCACGCCCGCGTCGGCGCCATCTCCTTCCCCCCCGACCGCGAAGACGAAGCCCGCAAAGCCGCCGCCGAAATCGTAGCCGAACTCCGCGCCACCGATCCGGATGCCTCCTCAACCTGACCTCGGGTGTGCCCTCCTATTCGATAGGATGATGGCAAGCTATGTCGCAAATAGCCTCGGATGACGTTCGCTTCTCCCTCGATGCCACAACTGCTCGTGTAGACCGCTTTGAAAAGGCCGTCGATGATCTTCAGATTCATACGCGGCGCCCAGATATATATCCGTTCGACTGCGTCGCTGGAGAATTGCTCGCCAAAGCATTTGCGCTCTCCCGGGCGGCAATTGTCCTAATTCAAAGCGGCTATCCGGAAGAGGCATTCGGACTGTGCCGAAGCCTATACGAGTCCGCAATGTATCTCCGGTACATTACCTCGAAAGCGGAGCAGCGAGATAGGCGAGCCCGAGATTTCCTGGAATTTGGTGTTACTTCGAAGGCGTTTTGGTTCGATCTGCTGAACAGAAGTTCCAACCTGACGTCGGAAGAGCGCGCCGACATCGAACGCTATAAGGCGGAAAACAGAATCCCAGACGATCCCAAACGAATTACCCAGCCTTGGTCAGGCGTTCGAAAGATAATTGAAAAAGTTTCCAGAGAACCGCATCCCGCAGATGAAGTCAATTCGACTGAGGCTTATCGCGACAAAGAGAGAGCCATAGCCTACACCGATACATCCGCCTATGTGCATTGCACTCAGCCCGGTGTGAATTCCTATTCATACGACTGGAAA
The DNA here is from genome assembly GCA_036489655.1 of Acidobacteriaceae bacterium. Classification (GTDB taxonomy): domain Bacteria; phylum Acidobacteriota; class Terriglobia; order Terriglobales; family Acidobacteriaceae; genus Palsa-343. Next base: position 13,126 of record DASXFH010000123.1, read on the forward strand.
GAACAAATCCAGATGAAGCGAATTCCGGTGATTCGTACAAACGCCGCCCAGAAGGCCTGCATGCTGATCCAGGTTCAGCTCCCGAGCATCATCAGGTACTGTCTTTTAGGGATGCAAGTAATTTCCTTGGTCGACCTGGAGACCACTGGCGGCAAAGCCGCCGCCGAAATCGTAGCCGAACTCCGCGCCACCAACCCTGCGTAGAGAAGAAGACCACGCGCGCCTCCCGCAAGCCTTAGCCCGATGCCCAACGCAGGCCTCCCGGAACGGCTCGCCAGGCCATTCACTCGCAGCGAATGGCCCTCACGGGGTCCAGAGCAGCGGCACGCCGGGCCGGAAGCCAGCAGGCAATCAGTCCCACAACAGCGAGGACCGCGGCAACCGCGATGAAGACGGCCGGATCGGTAGGCGACACGTCGATCGGCAGATTGGCCATCAGTCGCGCGGCAGGATAGGCCGCCGCCAGCCCAAGGGTAAGGCCGGCGACAATCTGCCAGACACCCCGGCGCATGACTAACAACATAATGTTGCGCAGGCTGGCGCCGAGCGCGATGCGGACGCCGATTTCCTGGGTGCGAAGGCTCGTCGCCTGAGCCAGGACCGCATAGATGCCAACCGCGGCCATGAGCAGAGCGATGAAGGCG
>DASXFH010000166.1:0-5201 GCA_036489655.1 Acidobacteriaceae bacterium
AAAAAAATGCGGCAGCCCGGAAGCCGCCGCTTTCGTCGAGGAAAACTCCGTAGCTAGAAGGTTAAGCGTAGCGACATCTGGATCTGCCGCGCATTGCCGATAACCCGCGAGGTATAGCCCAGGCCGTTCGGGCAGTTGAAGAAAGTCCCGGAAGGCGGCGTTCCCGCCGCGCACGAGGAAGGTGAGGGCGCGGGCGTTGTGCCTTGCACCGGGAAGTCGTTGTAGCCCTCGTTCTGCGAAACGTTGTCGCCAGGAATATCGAAGCTCGTGGTGTTCGTCAGGTTGAAGACATCGAACGTGTACTTGCCGGAGATCCCTTCCGTCACCTTGAACAGTTTCACCAGCGACGCGTCCGCGCGCTTTTGGAATGCCTGGCGGAAGATGTTGCGCTGGCCGTTCGTGAAGTTGGTCTCGAACGGATCGTTGGAGGGGATGCCGCCGCTCAGCGCGCCCGGCGAAAGCAGCGGTAGCGTAAAGCACGCGGCGTTCAGGGCCGGAGTGCCGAACGCGCCCGAGTGCTTCGATCCACTTACCAGGTATGCCTTGCTGGGCGTGCAGCCCGGAGCCAGCGGCACAACGGGGTTGGTAATGCCGTCGGACGTGCCATAGAAGATGCTGCCGACAGCGCCCGAATAATCGATGACGCTGTACGGCTGCCCGCTCTGGATCACCGTCAGGCCTTCAAGCGACCACCCGTCGGCGATGCGTCCGGCCAGCGAGCTCTCCGGGAAAAACTTGGGCACCGTGTAGGAGTAGGTGAAGTTGATCACGTGCGTCCGGTCGAAGTCCGACGATGCATAGCCGTCGTGCAGGTCGAGCGGATTATTGCCGTTGTAGAAGAGGCCCATCGCGCTCTGCTCGTCGAGTGCATGCGAGTAGGTATAGGAGACGCCAGCCTGAATGCCGTGGCTGAGGCGCTTTTCTACGTGGGCCACCAGCGAGTTATAGGCCGACAACCCCGCCGCCTTGTAGCTCTCGGACTCGGCGGAATACCCCACGTAGGGAACGCGCAGGTCGATGTTGCCACCCTCATAGGTGGATTGATAAGGCGTGCCGTCAGGCAGCGTCGCAGGAGAGCAGCTGTAGTAATCGCAGGACGCCGTCTGCACCGCGTAGCCATAGGTATATTTCTGGCCGTTGATAACATTGCTCGGCGTTGCAACGCCCGCCTGGTTGAAGGGAACGGGGATAACTTCGTGGCGGCCCACATTGCCCACGTAGCCGATGTCGATGGCGATGTCGCTGCGCGGCTGCCACTGCACATCGAGCGTGTAGTTGATGGTGTAGGGAAGCGTATTCGCGCGGTTATAAGTTGCGATCGAGAAGAGCTGTGCGAAGTTCTCGATTCCCTCCACCGAGGGCAGGTATTTGCTGATGTCCGCCGGATTGCCGCTCGGCGCAATGCCCGGCGTTGTTCCCCACGGGTTTGAGAGATTGATATCGCCGGTGCAGGCGGAAACGATGGACGGCGCGCCCGGGCATTGCACGGTGTTGACGAACGGAGGCGTCATGGTCACGCCGAAAGGACCGCCCGTGACTTCGCCCGCTGCATAACCGGGCGAGAGATAGGTGAAGAGTTCGCCGCGGTCATAGTAGAGTCCGGTGCCGGTGCGCACCACCACCTTGCCGTTGAAGGCCTTGGGCTGCCACGCCAGGCCGACGCGCGGGCCAAAGCCCCACTGCCGTCCGGTCAGCGTGGTGTCGCTCACGCCCTTGGATGGGAAGAGCTTGTTGTTGCCGGCAACGATGAATCCGTTGCTGGTCACTTCGCTGCCGTCGAAGGAGTAGAGCGACGGGTCGAAGTTGAAAATCCGTCCGTACTTCTCCGTCAATCCGCCATTCCAGTCATACCGGATGCCGGCCGTCAGGCTCAGTGTCGGCGTCACCTGGAACTTGTCCTGCAGGTAAAGCCCAACCTGGTTGGCGCGATAGTAGCGGTTGGCATTGCCCAGCATGAACGATGTCGTGGTGAAGTCGTCGTTCTGGTACGCCAGGTTGCCCTCCAGGAAGTTCCCGAAGTCCGGCGTCGCGATCATGCCTTTGTTCGTCCGCTCGTTGCGCACGTTGAGCTGCGTATAGGCGTAGCTCCCGCCGAAGGTGACGGTGTGCTTGCCCAGCGTCCAGATGGCATTCGCCGAAGGCATCAGCCGGTTTTGAAACAGCCCCGTGAACGGCGCCTGCGTAAACGAGCCGGGTCCAATATTCGTTGACGCGTTGTAGACGCCGTTGGGATTGTTGGGCGAGCCGTTGCCAAAGTCGTCGATGATGCTGATGCCGGGAAAATAAGTCGACCCGAATGTATTGATGCCCACTTCCTGAGGAGTGAACGGCTGTTCGTTCACGCCATAGGCCTTCTCCCGGATAAAGCCCAGCACCTCGTTCACGCTCAGGTTCGGCTTGAGCAGTTGCGTGTTGTTGAGCGAAAACACCTGGCTGCCTGTGTCCAGCTTCTGGTTGAACCCTGCCACATTGGAGTACGCGTAAGGCGCGTTCAGCGGATCGTGCTGGTAGTAGTACTTCGCCGCCAGCGTGTCCTTCGACGTCGCGTTCCAGTCGAGATTGGCGACCGCCTGGTCTGCGGTGAAGTAAGACGTGCCCGGAATCGAGGCGTTGTAGGGATCGTTGTACGTCGGATAGTTGCCCGCAGCCGAAGGCACCAGGTACTGTCCGTTGGGCAGCTTGTACTGCATCAGGTAGAGCGCCACCGGATTGATATCCGCGCCGCTGATCGAAGTGCCGAAGTTTTCATTGGCGACCGAGGCCAGGGCGCCGGCGCTGCGATCGTCCGTGAGGTCATAAGGCACCGCCAGCCGCGAGATGCCGATCTCCTGGTCGGAGATATGCGTGTGCTGATAGGCGATGTACCCGAAGAGCTTGTCCTTGATGATCGGTCCGCCCACCGATCCGCCCGCGATGTAGCGATGCAGCTCCGGATTCTTCTCGTCCGCAGGAATGAACGTCGACTGCTTGAAGAAGAAAGGCGCTGCGTTCAGCCAGTTGGTGCCGCGATGAACATACGCGTTGCCATGGAACTGATTGCCGCCGGTCTCGGTGCTCATGTCGATGTGCGCGCCGCTGGTCGAGCCCTGCTGCGCGTCGTACATCGAAGTGTTGACGCGTATCTCTTGAATCGTCTCGGGCGCCGGTGTGGGCAGCGCGTTGCCGATCGCCAGGTAAACCGAAGCGCTGCTCTGCTCCACGCCGCCGGCTCCGGCATTGCCCGTACCGGTGTTGTTCACGATGCGGGCCGAAGCCACCTGGCTGGTGCTCTTGCCATTGAAGAGGTTGCTGGCGTCCACGCCATTCAGCAGGAAGCTGTTCGAGGTATCGCGCTGCCCGTTGGCCCAGATAGGCGCGTTGCCCAGTCCGCTGTTCGATCCCGTGCCGCCGGGCAATTCGGCATTTACGCCGGGCGCGAGGATGGCCACTCCGGTAAAGCTGCCCGTCGGCAGCGGAACCGCGTCAATCTGCTGCTTGTCCAGCACGTAGCCGTTGGTCGTATCCACTGCATTCATCAGCGGCGTCTCTTCCACCGTGACCGATGTGCTCACCTGCCCGATCTTCAATTGCGCGTTCACCGTCGCCGTGCGGTCCGCCTGGACCACGATCGAAGGCACCTTCTGCGTCTCGTATCCATCGTGGACGAAGGCCAGGCTATACGCGCCGATCGGCAGGTTGGAGAAGAGATAGCCGCCGCTGGCGTTGGTCGTCGAGACGCGCGTGAGGCCCGTCTGGTCGGAGATCGCGGTCACCGTGGTCCCGGCCACCAGTCCTCCGGTGGAATCGCTGACCTCGCCGGTAATGCCGCCGAGCGTCTGCTGCGCCCAGCTACTGTTTGTAAGTGAGAAGACGCCGAGGGAAAATGCGATTGCAAATACACCAAGTCTCTTGAACATCGATTCGTGGCCTCATTGAAGTAGAAAAAGACACATCGGTCGTCGGGCGACCTTTTACCGTACCCTGAGCCGTATCCGGCGACGCCTTTGAGGCATTCCCCGGCTCAGAGAGGAGGAGCTGCGAAGTTTTCAGCGGGCAGCTTTTTTTTGAAAAACTTTTGGAGAGCATATCGCAGAAAGAATCGCTGCTAAAGGGAAAAGTAACCGCGATGGGTGTTTGCCATAGGAGGGTTATAAAAGATCTTTATAGGCAAGTTGGGAACTGCAAATTTTGGAGAACAAATTCACATTGATAGGCTTAGCGCGATGCCCATCGCAGCCTTCGCCGCGCGGCGTCTAATCCGATAAACCATCAATGCAAGTCCCGATTTGTCACCGCCAGAGAACTAAATAGCGGCGATGAAGGCACTGATCACCGTCGGGACAGGAACAAATTTGTCATCCCGAGCGAGACGGGTGCCCCACATCTCGCTTCTGAGATGTGGGGATTTCCAGAAGTCACACAGCACATGCTGTCCGCTCAGCCTCAGGAAATCAGGGGAGCGTGGAAACGTGCGCCGAGACAATCCGCCAGCCCTCGGCAAGCCGCACCCACACCTGGCTCTGCCGTCCCCGCACCGTGCGGTCGCCAACGGCGCGCTCGAACTCCAGCGTCACGCTGCCCAGGTCGCGGCCGAATGTGACAATGTCCAGCCGCTTGATGGTCCGCGCCAGGTTCACTCCGGGCCGCGCCTTGCGGAACGCAGCAATCTCTTCCATGCCGTGCAGATTCTCCGTCGCGCCGAATCGCAACGCATGGGGCGAATCCCAGAACATCGCTGTCAGCGTATCGGCATCGTTGCCGACCAGCGCCGCCTCGTATTTCGGATACAGAGCAGCCAGCTCCGCAACAACTTCCGGATCGTTGATGACCATCTCTAGAACAAGCTCCTCTCCGGCAGCACATCTTTCGCGATGGCCGCGGCCACGGTCGTCATCGGCTCGTTCACCACCTGGCTCAACCGCAGATCCATCGCCACGCTGCACAGAATGTAGGCGTGCTCGGGAGAAAATCCCCAATGACTCGCCAGCAGATCGACCATCCGCGATGTCGCGCTGCGCGCAGCAGTCAGCGCATCCGCAGCCGACTCCACCACCATCCACTCGCCCGCGAGGTTATGACGCCGCGGCGCTGCTGCGATCAACGGCCCGGCAATGCTCCTGCCCTTGTGAAGACGAAAGCGCAGCGCCGCATCGGCCGGGCACTCGATGCCGTTGATGCAGACCTCGCCGTCGCCCTGGGCCGCATGGGCATCGCCCGCGGAA
>DASXFH010000167.1:0-4936 GCA_036489655.1 Acidobacteriaceae bacterium
GAGATGTTCTCGATCATCACGATGGCGTCGTCCACCACGAAGCCGGTGGAGATGGTGAGCGCCATGAGCGAGAGGTTATCGAGGCTGTAGCCGAGGATGTACATCACGCCGAAGGTGCCGATGAGCGACAGGGGCACGGCAACGCTGGGGATGATGGTGGCGTAGAGATTGCGCAGGAAGAGGAAGATCACCATCACCACTAGGGCGATGGTCAGCATCATCTCGAATTCCACGTCATCGACCGACGCCTGGATGGCGGTAGTCAAGTCGGTGAGGGTGGTGACCTGGATGCCGGCCGGGAGATTGGCCTGCAACTGCGGCATCAGCTTCTTAATGCTCTTGACGACGCTGATGGTATTGGCGCCGGGCTGCCGCTGCACATTGAGGATGACCGCCGGGGTCTGGTTCATCCAGGCGGCCTGCTTGCTGTTTTCGACGCCGTTGACGATGTTGGCTACGTCTTTGAGGAAGACGGGGGCGCCGTTGCGATAGGCGATGACCACCTGCTTGTAGTCGTCGCTGGTTACAAGCTGATCGTTGGCGTCGATCTGATAATCCTGGCGCGGGCCGTCAAAGTTGCCCTTGGCGGCGTTGACGCTGGCGGCGGAAAGCGCGGTGCGCACGTCCTCCATGTTGATGCCGTAGGAGGAGAGCTCCGTGGGATTCACCTGGATGCGGACCGCCGGCTTCTGTCCGCCGCTGATCGAGACCAGGCCGACGCCGTTGAGCTGCGAAATCTTGGGCGCGAGGCGGGTATCGACGAGATCCTCTACCTGAGGCAGGGGAATGGAGTCTGAGGTGATGGCGAGGGTGAGCACCGGGGCGTCGGCGGGATTGGTCTTGCTATAGACCGGCGGCGCAGGCAGCAGCGAAGGCAGCAGACTCTGCGCGGCATTGATGGCGGCCTGGACTTCTTCTTCGGCGACATCGATATCGAGCGAGAGATTGAACTGCAGTACGACGACCGAAGTTCCACCGGAGCTGGTGGAGGTCATCTGGCTGAGCCCCTGCATTTCGCCGAACTGGCGCTCGAGCGGAGCGGTGACGGTGGTGGCCATTACGTCGGGGCTGGCTCCGGGATAGAAGGTCAGCACCTGAATGGTGGGGTAATCCACCTCGGGCAGCGCAGAGACGGGCAACTGCGTGAAGGAGACCAGACCAACAAGCAGGATGGCGGCCATCAACAACGAGGTTGCAACTGGCCGCAGAATAAATGGTCGCGACGGACTCACGGGGCGTTGCTCTCGCTTGTATCTTGGGGCACCGGCTGCTTGGAGATGATGACCTTGGAACCGGGCTGGAGCTTCTCAAAGCTGCTGGTGGCGACCATATCTCCGGGGTTGATGCCTTCGACGGCGGTGATGCCTTTATCCGAGGTCCCGGCCTTCACGTCCTGCTTCCTGGCGACGTAGCTGGGCCCTTTGGCCGCATGCTGGTTTCCGGAAGGCTGACCGCCGGCCGGTGCACTTTCCTCGGTTTCGCCCTGGGCGGGCTTGTTTCCGGAAGCCGGCGCCGGCTCGATGACATAGACGAACGATTCGGTTCCGTTGTGCTGGATGGCGGAATCGGGAATCAAGGTCATGTTGCGCTCGGTGGTGACGAGCAGGCGGGTGTTGACGAACTGGTTGGGAAAGAGCTTGCCATCGCGGTTGTCGAACTGGGCGCGGAGCTTGACGGTGCCGGTGGTGGTGTCGATCTGGTTGTCGATGGCAACCAGCTTGCCGGTGCCCAACTCGGTGCTCTGATCGCGGTCGTAGGCAATGACGGTAAGCTTCGGACCCGGGCTTCCGGCGGCGCGCCGGGTCTGCGCCAGGACCTGGGAGAGATGATCCTGCGCGATGGTGAAGACGACAGTGATGGGCTGGACCTGAGCGACCACGGCCAGCACGGTGCCGCCGCTGGCCTGGACGAGGTTGCCGGGATCGACGAGGCGCAGGCCGACGCGTCCGGTAAAGGGCGCGACAATGTGGCAGTAAGCGAGCTGAACCTTGTCGAAGTCGAGAGTGCCCTGGTCGGACTTGACCAGGCCCTCATCCTGCGAAACGAGCTTTTCCTGGTCGTCGAGGACCTGCTTGGCAATGGCGTTCTTGGCCCACGCGGCCTGATAGCGGGCGAGGTCCATCTTGGCCTGGGCAAGCAGGTTGGTGTCGCGCTCCAGGGTTCCCGTGGCGGACTCGACATTTGCCTGATACTGGCGGGGATCGATGTCGACCAGCGGCTGACCCTTGGCCACGGTCTGCCCTTCGCGGTAGTGGACATCGGTGATGACGCCTGTGACCTGGTTATAAATGGACGCTGTGTACACCGGCGTAACCGTCCCGATGGCGTCAAGGTAAACGCCAATATCACCCTTTTGCGCGGTGGCAGCGGTCAACGTAACTGGTCCGCTGAAGCCGTGGCGGCCTCCGCCGCCGGCTGCCGCCTGCTTGCCCTGGCCGTTGTGACGCAGGATGAGAAAGAGAATGCCGGCAAAGACCAGCAGCAGGATGATCCAGAGCCACTGGCGCCCCTTTTTTCGAGGAGGCGGTGGCGCATCGCCGGTTGACTTCGGCAGTTGGTGGTCAGGCGGGATGGGCTGCTCGGGCGGTTTTTGTTCCATCTTTTTTTCGTACACCATTCGTCACGGCTCTCGCGCGAGAGCGGCGGTCAGGAGTTATTCGTTAGGCGGCCATCAGCGATTGCCGCGGCAGGGGTCATTTATTTGCATGGTTCCTAGCTTGTTCCGGCGAGCCTGACTGCAGAGTCGAAGGTAGACACATTTGTCGTGCAAATTCTTATTTTGCCAAAATTTGGCGTTTTCTTATGGACGATAGAGAACGGCGGATTGTTGCAGAACAGCCGTGGCTGTCCGGCACTGCTCATATCCCAGTCTATCGGAGCGAAAACGAGGGCGGCAAATCGGTGGTATCGCTTCCATTCGCGTGCCGCTCTTTCTCGCATATGTTCGGGACACGGCTTTACACCCGGTGAGTTGAAGAACGGATGGCGCGAACCGGTCTGCTGAATCAGACTTTTCTTTCCTCATTCTGTTCTGAGGGCCTCCATGGGCTGAACACGGGCAGCGCGACGGGCAGGCAGGAAAGTGGCGAAGGCTGCAACCAGGCAGAGCAGTACGGAGGCGAGAAGCATGGCCACGGGACTGGTTCCGCTGCCGCCGATCAGGGAGTCGATCCACGCTCGCATGGCGAAGACCAGGCCCGCGCCGATGAGGATGCCGGCGGCGACCAGACGGAAAACGCCGGAGAAGAGCAGGCGAAGGATGCGGGCGCGGTCGGCGCCGAGAGCCATGCGGATGCCGAATTCGCGCTCGCGGCGGCTGACGGTGTAAGCCATCACGCCGTAGACCCCGATGCTGGCCAGCAGCAGGGCGAGACAGCCGAGAATGGCGGTGACCAGGGTGGAGGTACGCTGCCCGGCTACCGCGTCGTCGGCCAGAGTCTGGATGGTGGTGACGTTGGAGACGGCCTGTCCGGGATCGATGGAGGCGACGGCGCGGCGTGCGACGGCGGCCACGGCTAGCGGATCCCCGGTGGTGCGGAGCAGGAAGGCGAGCCCGGGCGGCGTGGTCTGCTCCACGCTGAGATAAATTTCATAGCCCGGCGGCTCGGAAGGTCCCCTGAAGCGCACGTCTCCAGCGACGCCGACGACGATGTAGTTGCCGTCCTTGGTATAGCAATTGATCTTTTTGCCGATGGCGCTTTGCCCGGGCCAGAGTTTTTCCGCCATCTCCCGGTTAATGATGGCGACCTTGGGAGCATCCACCCGGTCCTCGAGGGTAAAAGCACGCCCTTGGAGAATAGCCGTCTGCACGGTGGCGAAGTAGCCGGGCGTGACGAAGTGGAAATCGGCGAAAGGCTTGTGGTCGGCGGTGCCGGTGGGCTGGCCCTCATAGGTGAAATCACCGTTGGAGCTGGCGCCGGTGAACGGCGGGTTCTGAGCCGCGCCCACGTGGGTCACACCGGGGAGCGCCGCCAGTTTATCGAGCAGGGCGTTGTAGAAGCGCCACTTCTGGTCAGCCTTGGGGTACTGGGCGGGCGAGAGGGAGACGCCCATCGCCAGCAGGTTCTGCGGATTGACGCCGGGATCGATGCGCATGATGCGCATGAAGTAGAAGGCCATGTTGAGGGAGCCGGCGACCAGCAGCATGGAGAGCGCGATCTCGGCGATAACCAGGATGGATCGGGTGCGATTATGGCTGCGCGAGTCGGTGATGGTGCGGCCCTGCTGGAGCGCTGAGGTTTCATCCTGGCCCAGGATGCGCAGCGCGGGCATGATGCCGAAGAGGACGCCGGTGACGATGGCCAGCAGCGCGGCGAAGCCCAGCACGGCGGCATCGAGATGAACGCTGGAGGGCGGCTCGTAACCCTTGGGCCAGGCGGCGATGGGGATGTGGATGATGAACTCGGCGAAAGCCAGGCCAACGGCCGCTCCGGCGAGCGAGAGGAGCAGGCTCTCGGTGAGGGTCTGGCGCATCATGCGGGCGGCCGAGGCTCCGAGAGCGCGGCGGATGGCAAATTCGCGGGCGCGGTGAGCGGCGCGGGCCAGCAGCATGTTGGCGAGATTGACGCAGGCGATGAGCAGGATGAAGCCCACGGCGGCGAGCAGGATATTCATGATGGAGCGCAGGTTGCCGAAGACCTGCTCAGACAGCGGCTGAAGGCGGATGCCGTGGGTGTTGTCGGGAAACTGCTTGTTGATCTGGGCCTGGATGCCGTTCAACTCGGCCAGCGCCTGGGCCTGGGTGACGCCGGGGCGGAGCTGGCCGACGGTGAGCAGGAAGTTGGTGCCATGCTCGGTAAAGGGCGGATTGGGCTCCATGGGTATCCAAACGGCAGCCGGTTGACTGCCTTCGGGGATGAACCGGGGCATGACGCCGACGACGGTGCAGGTGTTGCCGTCGAGATGAAAGGCCTGGCCGATAAGCGTGGGGTCGCTG
>DASXFH010000176.1:0-5619 GCA_036489655.1 Acidobacteriaceae bacterium
AGTCGGTGACGCGCTGGTCGAGGACATCGAGGGGAAGCGGGCCGGAATCGATGATCTCGTCGTCGAAGGCGCGGAGGTCGAACTTCGAGCCCAATGCCTGCTGGGCGCGGTCGCGGAGGGCGAGGATTTCCATGGCGCCGAGCTTGTAGCCGAGGGCCTGGGCGGGCCAGGCGATGTAGCGGTCAACTTCGGCGTTGATGGTGGCGTCGTCTAGGCCGGAGTGCGCGTGGAAGTAGTCGACCATCTGCTGGCGGGTCCAGTGCTCGGAGTGGACGCCGGTATCGACGACGAGGCGGATGGCGCGGAACTCGTCGGACTCGAGGCGGCCGAAGTCGGAGTACGGATCTTTGTAGAGGCCGATGTCTTTGCCGAGATGTTCGGCGTAGAGGCCCCAGCCTTCAGTGAACGCGGTGTAGTGAAGGTAGCGGCGGAAGGCGGGCAGGTCGGTGAGTTCCTGCGCGAGCGAAATCTGCAGGTGATGGCCGGGGATGCCTTCGTGGTAGGCGATGGACTCGACGGTGGCGAGGGAGCGGTGCGCGTAATCGTAGGTGTTCACGAAGACGGTGCCGGGGCGGGAGCCGTCGGGCGTGCCTTCTTCGTAGTAGGCGGGCGCCTGGTCTTTGGCCATGTAGGCGGGGATCGCCTCGACTACCAGCGGCGCTTTGGGCAGGCGGGTGAAGAGCTCTGGCAATTTGGGGCGCATGCCGTTGATGTAGCCGCGGAAGGCGTCGAGGAGCTGATCGGCGGAGGTGGGGTGGAGTTTTGGATTGGCGGCGACGGCCTGGCGCAGAGCCTCGATGGACGGATAGCCGAGCTTCTTCGCGATGACGAGCTCCTGGGCCTCGTCTGCCTTCACCTGGTCGAGGCCGATCTGGTGGATCTGAGCGGCGGGAATGTCAGTGGTGGTGCTCTGCTGGACGCGGAAGGCGTAGTACGCGGCGCCGTCAGGCAGCGACCCGACGCCCGGGTCAGTGCGTCCGGCGGGAATGTAGACGCCCTGGAGGAATTTCGCGAAGCTCTTGTAAGCGGGGATGACCTGCTTCGTAATGGCGGCGATGACGGCGTCGTGGATCTGGGTCTGGTCAGCAGCAGAAATGCCGGCAGGGAACTTCTTCAGCGGACGCGAGAAGGGGCTGTCCTCGGGCTTTTGGGCGGCGATGGCATTGACCTGGACGAGGACTTTTTCGAGGAGGTACTTCGGCGGCACGCGATGATCGTCGACTCCGGTGAGCATGTTGTCGGTGATCTGGCGGAAGGCCGTCTGGACTTTGTTGAGGCGAGCGATGTAGTCGTCGTAGTCCTTCTCGGTGGTGAAGCTGAGGCGGGCGGCGAGCTGGGGCAGCGAGAGCTGCAGGCCGCTGAACTGGTTGACGGGCATCTCCCAGGGCTTGAAGCGGGATTCTTCCTGCTGCTCGATGAGCTCGCGGACAAGGAGGTCTTTGCTGAGGATTTCCTGATCGGAAAGGCCCGTGGTGTCGATCTGGCCGAGGCGAGTGAGGAACTCGCGGCCGCGGGCGAGCTGCTGATTGTAGGCGTCGACGGAGTAGTCGGTGAGCTGGTCGTTGAAGCGCTTGTCGCCGATGGTCGAAGCAAATTCGGGGGAGTGGCTGAGGCGGTCTTCCCAGTATTGAGCGAAGAGGTTGTTGAGGGCCGCGCGGCGGGCGGTTACGTCGGTCTGGGTAGTTTGCGTGGGCGCGGGTGGCGGAACGGCGATCCGCAGGGCAGGGGCGGAGACTGCGAAGGAGAGTGCGAGGACGGCGGCGACGGCGAAGGACTTCATGATGGGGCTTGGGGACAGGATACAGGGGTGGTTGACCTTTCCCCACTCAAGCCAAAGGAGGGACTGAATGAGGCACCCAGGCCTCAGGCGGCGAGCCGGGCGACGCGTTTGCGGCGGACCCGGGAGGCCTGCCACAGGTCGTATTGGGTTTGCAAATTCAGCCAGAGCTCCGGCGACGTTCCAAGAGCTTCGGAGAGCTTGAGGGCCATTTCCGCGGAGATGCCGGAGGTTCCGTTGAGCAGCCGGGAGAGTGTAACGCGGGAAATGCCCAGGTGCCCGGCAAGTTTGGTCACCGACATTGTCCCCATCTGTTCGCGGAGGATTTCGCCAGGGTGAGCGGGATTATGCATGCGCATTTGGGTTGCTCCTTAGTGATAGTCCTGGTAATCGACCAGGATCGCGTCCTGGTCGCGGAAAGCGAAGGTCAATCGCCAATTCCCGCTGACATCGACCGATCAGTGGCCGCCCAGATCTCCTTTCAGCGGATGAAGCCGCCAGCCGGGAGAATTCATATCGCCCGGCCCAGTCGCGCCATTCAGCCGTGTTAACTGCAACCGGAGACGCTTCGCATGGGAAGCCTGAATACCGGCCTTCGATCCGGTCAGGAAGAACGCTTCGATGCCCCTGTGTCTGAAGCTCCGGATCACTCGTATAGTGTAGCGTTACATGCTACAACCAGAATAGATTACTTCGGTTCGCCGATTAAGCCAAAATCCCCATCTTCTTTGCCGTTTTCCCCAATACGTCGAGGGCCTGGTCGAGCTGTTCTCTTGTGTGCTCGCTGGTCATGATGGTGCGGATGCGGGCTTTGCCTTCGGGCACCGTCGGGAAGGCGATGCCGGTGCCGAGCACGCCCGCGTCGAAGAGGGCGCGCGAGAAATCCATGGTGAGTCGGCCGTCGCCGATGATGATGGGCGTGATGGGCGTTTCACTCGCCGGAGTATTGACGCCGCCGATGTTGAATCCCAGACGGCCAAGTTCGCCTTTGAAGTAGCGGGTGTTTTCCCAGAGCCGCTCGATGCGTTCGGGCTCGGATTCCAGAAGATCAAAGGCCGCGATGCAGGTGGCGGTGACCGACGGCGGGTGCGAGGTGGAGAAGAGGAACGGTCGCGCGCGGTGGTAGAGGTAATCGATCAGATCTTTGGATCCGCAGACGTAGCCGCCGAGTGAACCGATGGCTTTGGAAAGCGTGCCGACCTGGATGTCGACGCGGCCGTGACAGCCAAAGTGATCAATGGTCCCGCGCCCATTGCGGCCCAGCACGCCGGAGGCGTGGGCGTCGTCGACCATCATAATGGCGCCGTATTTCTCGGCCAGGTCGGCGAGTTTGCCGACAGGGCCGATGTCGCCGTCCATGGAGAAGACGCCGTCGGTAATGAGAAGTTTGTGGCCGGGTTCGTTCTGCACTTCTTTCAGCAGTTCTTCGGCGTGAGCGACATCTTTGTGGCGGAAGACCTTGATTTTGGCGCGCGAGAGGCGGGCGCCATCGATGATCGATGCGTGGTTGAGTTCGTCCGAAATAATGAAGTCTTCTTTGCCGAGGATGGCGGAGACGGTACCGGCATTGGCGGCGAATCCGCTTTGGAAGACGACGCAGGCTTCGACGTTCTTGAAGCGGGCGATCTTTTCTTCCAGCTCCATGTGGATTTTCATGGTGCCGGCGATAGTGCGGACGGCGCCGGAGCCGACGCCGAACTGCTTTGTGGCCTGGATGGCGGCTTCGCGGAGTTTCGGGTGATTGCACAGGCCGAGGTAGTTGTTGGAGGCGAGATTGATCACGCGCTTGCCGTCATAGGTGCAGACCGGGGCCTGCTCGTCGTCCAGGACGCGGAGCCGGAAGTGGGTGCCTTTTTTCTTCAGATCGTCGAGTTGGTCGGTGAGGTACTGGAGCTGGGGGCGCGCGGAGAGGGAAGTAGCCATGAAGGGATGCCTCGGAATGCGAATACGCAACCTACGATCCTAACTCCGCCGGAGTTGGGAATGCAGGGGCGGGCAGTACCGGCGGGTCGTGTGCCACAGGGCGGGGGCTCGGATACAATAGGCTATCCAGCGCAGGCAACCAGCTATGAGCATCAGGCGGAAGAATGTCGGGTGTGGCGAGGGCGGGCGCGGGTGTTTTATCGAGAGAGTTCCTCACGAATGAATCTGCTGTTCCGGAAGTGCATTGTCAGGCGCCCTGTGCGAGGGCGGGTCATCGTCCCGGGGTTGCTCACCTGCTTGTTTCTCGGCGCAATCGGCTGGAGTGCGGAGGCGCAGGTCGCCACGCGGATCCAGGTATCGGCGGAGACCAGCGGCGGAGGCGTGCTGTCGCTGACGGCGAAGGTCGCCGATGTGGGCGACGCCGCGGTTTCCGAGGGCTCGGTCAGCTTTGAGACAGCCAGGGGATCGCTGGGGTCGGTATTTGTGCATGACGGCCAGGCGACGCTGCACCTGACGAATCCGCCGCAGTGGGCACGAAGCGTGACCGCGGTCTATCACGGCGATGCGGCGTTTGCGGCCTCGTCGGCGAGTACGCCGGTGACTGCGGATGCGTCGACCGGGCTGCCGGGCTTCACGGTGACGGCGAGCCCCTCGTCCATGAACCTGAAGCCAGGGCAGTTTGGAACGGTGAACCTGACGGTGAGCTCGCAGAACGGGTTTGCGGAAGCGGTGAACCTGTCGTGCTCAGGCCTGCCGGCGCAGTCGACCTGCACGTTCAATCCCGATGTGGTGACGCCCACGGCGAACGGCACAATCAGGAGCGCGTTGCAGATCGTGACAATGGCAACCTCGCCGGTCACGACGTCGAAAAACGCCGGGCCGCTGGGCGGGCCGCGAACGGCTTGGGCATTGGTGCTGCCCGGGATTCTGGCGCTGGCGGGTGTGGGAGCCGTGCGCCGCAAGCACTGGACCGTGCTTCGCATGCTGGGCCTGATGATGCTGCTGGGCGCGGGCGTGCTGGGGCTGAGCGCCTGCAATCAGCGATATGGTTACGAACACTACAAACCGTCGCCGAACTTCGGCACCCCGGCGGGGAGCTACTCGGTGTTGATCTCGGCGTACTCGACGAACGGGACGGCCATCACGAATGCGACCTCGTCGGATGCCAGCTGTTCCGGCGCGGTGTGCGTGGCTTTGACCGTGCAGTAAAGCAGGCAATAGGGAATAGGAAGGCTCGGGCACTCGCCCGGGCCTTTTGCTTTTGGGAGTCTGGAATTTGCGGAGCGGAGGCCGGGCTAGCGCTGGAGACGGCAGACCTGGACCGCGGCATTGCGGAAGGGGCAGGGAAGCGCAGTGGGCGCAGTGGGCGGCAGCAGGAGCCAGAGTGCGCCGAGGGGCGCGAGAGTCGATCGGCGTTCGGCGTCGGACATGGAATCCACAGACAACACGGCTTTCCGCTGGGCAGCCCAGCGTGGGGCGAGCGCGGGGACGACGGCGGCGACGCCCGCATCTTTGTCGTCGGCGAGCTGATCGCGTTCGCTCAGGGCGCGAAAGCCCTGCTCGTCTTCACCGGGACGGTAGTCGAGGCGAGGGTTGAAGGCGAAGACGGCGTCGGGCGGTGTGTGGGTGCGAATCCAGAGAAAAGCCTGGGTGTAAGGGTTGGCGGGGGCGACGCCGGGGAGTTCGAGGCGGCGTCCGCCAGGCCATTCGGCGCGCTCAACCAGGACCATGCCGGCGAAGAGGAAGACGAGGAGGATTGCGGGGAGCCAGCGGGAGCGGGTCAGCGTGGCGAGGACTCCGCCGCAGAGGACGACGCCGATGCAGTAGATGAGGTGGAAGCTGCGCAGGACCTGGAAGGGAACGAGGGGATAGGGTCCGGCGGGGGGAACGAAGCAGGCGGCGATGAGAACGGCCGTGGT
>DASXFH010000243.1:0-3027 GCA_036489655.1 Acidobacteriaceae bacterium
GGTTCTGCGCCAGGAGCAAAGCCGCTCAGAAAGGCATCCGACCAGAGCGCCCAGATCTCCGGCGAGGTCACGACGAAATAGCGGGGCCGGCGCTCTCCAAAGACAGCGCGCAGATGCTGTGGCAGATCGGCCAGCAGGTCATCGCCCAGCAAGACGTTGTACGTTGCCGAAGCAGCTTGGACAGGGAGTGTGTGCACTCGGCCCATCGTACCGCAGGCAAAGCAATGCATGATGAACCCGGATGCGGGTGAATGATAGCCTCGGCTCATGGGGAGAGATGCGGCTCAGATTCCGGCCGTTACGGATTTCCTGATCGTCGGCGCCGGGATTGCCGGCCTTCGCGCCGCCATTACGCTGGCCGGAGCCGGTCGCGTCCTTGTCGTCACCAAGGAGGCGCTGGGCGAATCGAACACGCAGTACGCACAGGGGGGCATCGCCGTCGCCATCAGCGGCTCCGAGGACGTCGAGCTGCATCTGGAAGACACGCTCGCCGCGGGCGATGGCCTGGTGGATCCGCTCGCGGCGCGGGTGCTGGTGGAGGAGGGTCCGGCGCGGGTGGAAGAACTGCTGCGCTGGGACACTCGCTTCGATCGCTATGCAACCGGCGAGCTGATGCTGACACGCGAAGGCGCGCACAGCCGCAACCGCATTCTGCACGCAAACGGCGACGCCACCGGCCGCGAGATTGGGCGTTCACTGCTTGCCCGCGCCTCTGCGACGCCTGGCATCACGCTCTTGCCATGGACGCTGCTGACCGATCTCATCACGTCGGTTGGGCGGGTGCATGGGGCCACGCTGCTGGATGAGAATGGCGAGATCCGGACCGTACATGCGCGTTCCGTCCTGCTGGCGAGCGGCGGCGCGGGCCAGGTCTACAGCGATACCACCAATCCAGCGGTGGCTACCGGTGACGGCATCGCCGCTGCGCTCGCCGCCGGCGCAGAACTGGCCGACATGGAGTTCTATCAGTTTCACCCCACCGCGCTAAGCCTGCCCGGCGTGCAGCGTTTTCTGCTCTCCGAGGCGCTGCGCGGCGAGGGCGCGTATCTGCGCAACGCGCGGGGCGAGCGCTTCATGGAGCGATATCATGCGCTGCTGGAACTGGCGCCGCGCGATGTGGTGGCGCGAGCCATCACCCGCGAGGCAATGGGGCCGGAGGGCGTGACGCTGCCGGTGTATCTGGACATGCGGCACGTGACGGGGATCGACCCGCACACGCGGTTTCCCGGCATTTCGAAGTTTCTCGGGGAATACGGGCTGGATTTGCGCCGAGACTCGATCCCGGTTCGGCCGGCCGCGCACTATCTCATGGGCGGTGTGCGGACGGACGTGCAGGGGCGGACATCGCTGAAGGGACTTTATGCCGCGGGAGAAGCTGCCTGCACGGGCGTGCACGGAGCCAACCGGCTGGCCAGCAATTCGCTGCTGGAAGGGCTGGTTTTCGGGGCGCGGGCGGCGGAGGCGATGAGCGGGGAAATGCCTCGCGCAGCGCAGAAGAGTCCGGAGCCGTGCAGGGAAGCCGGGCCGGCGATTGATTTCGCAGAGGCGCGGCAGAAATTGCAACAGTCGATGTGGCAAAAAGCCGGATTGCTGCGGGATGCCGCGGAGTTGCAGGCAGGCCTGGCCGAGATTCGCGCTCTTTGCGCTGAAATCCCACGGCAGTCAAACCGGGCGCTGCTGGAACTCCGCAATCTGCAGACGGTGGCCGAGCTGATCCTGCGGTCCGCACTGGCGCGGGAGGAGAGCCGCGGCGCGCATTTTCGCAACGATTTCCCGGAGCGCGACGATGCGCGGTTCCAAAAGCACTCGGTAATTCGCCAGGATCAGGTCACGCTCGAGGCGTTTTGAACGGGGCTGCATCTGCGGGTGCAGTGTTCTGCGGAACGAGCCGGCTGGCGACCGCGAATACGATCAGAATGCCGACAATGATGGCCAGGGACCAGACCACCGGCACGACGATCCAGCGTTCGGCCAGCATCTTGAAAGCGACGAAGCCCAGGATGCAGGCGAGACCGTAGTGCAGCAGGTGAAAGCGGTCGAGCACAGAGGCCAGGGCGAAATAGAGCGACCGCAGCCCGAGCACGGCGAAGATGTTCGAGGTGAAAGCGATCCAGGGATCGCGCGTGACGGCCAGAACCGCGGGGATTGAGTCCAGCGCGAAGATCAGGTCCGTGACCTCGACGGCCAGGATCACCAGCAGCAGCGAGCGAAGCGCCAGGTGCGCGCCGTCAGTCCAGCGCAGGCAGCAGTCGCGCACCATACGCACGGGCCCGCGCGCCGGAGCCACGCCGGGCTTGGCGAGAAGCAGGCGCACGGCGGCAAACGCAAGAATGGCGCCGAAGGCGTATTGCACCCAGACGAAGCGCTCCAGCAGCGTGGTTCCCGCCAGGATCAGCACGCCGCGCAGGAGAATTGCACCCAGCACGCCCCATAAGAGCACGCGGCGCTGCTGCTCTTCGCCCAGCTTGAGGGAGCGGAAGAGCAGCAGGAAGACAAACAGATTGTCGATGCTGAGCGAGCCTTCGATGAGGTAGCCGGTGATGAACTCCAGCGCCCGCTGCCTGCCGGTTGTGGATGCGATGAACCCGGCGTAGCCAAAGGCGATCAGCGCCAGGACGAGGGTCCAGATCCACGCCATGCGGACGGAGACGCGGCGCCCGCGACGCTGCAGCAGCACCAGGTCGACGAGGAGCAGCGCCACCACCAGGACGGAGAAGGGAAGCCAGTGGCTGGGCATCGTGCCTATCGCTGGTTGAGCAGGCGGATGGTCTCAAGGATGGTGTCGCCGGCAATGGTCAGGCTCTGTGCGCTGATCTTGTCCAGCGTGTCCTGGGCGGTATGCCAGTAAGAATTGTCATAGCCGTAGTCCAGGTCGATGAGGTCAGCGCAGGGGACGCCGCGATGCACGAAGGGAATGTGATCGTCTTCGTCGTACGTTGAGCGCTGGAAGAAGAACGACTGCCATCCATATTGGCTGGCGGCCTTGTAGACCAGGTCTTCGAGCCAGGGCGTGGAGTTGAGATCGCG
>DASXFH010000267.1:0-5227 GCA_036489655.1 Acidobacteriaceae bacterium
TTCCTGCTGGTTTCCGGCAAGCCCATCGAGGAACCGGTGGCCTGGTACGGTCCGATTGTCATGAACACCCAGGCGGAACTCCGCGAGGCGATGTCCGAACTACAGTCCGGTCATTTCATCAAACACCGATAGGCTCAAAGCACCATAGAGAGCTTTATGCCACTTCCCCGTCCGCGATCGCCAGCGCTGCATCCAGCGCTTCGACGCCGAAATCCAGATCCGCTTCTTCCACAATCAACGGCGGCGCCACCACAAGATGACTCACCCACGCCGCGATCGCCACACCGCGCTTCATCAACTCTGCCGCCACGCGATCCACGACTGTCGGCTTGCCCTCCACCTTGTCGCGCATGGTGTTGAACGGCTCTTTCGTCGCGCGATCCTTCACCAGGTCCAGCGCCCAGAACAGTCCCAGCCCGCGCACATCGCCCACTGACGGATGCTTCGCCTGCAGCGCCCGCAACTTCGGCTCCAGAATCGCGCCCATCTTCTTCGCCCGCTCCACCAGACCCATTCGCTGCATCTCCCGGATCGCAGCCACGCCCGGCAGCAGCGTGATCGGATGCGCTTCATAGGTGTGCCCATGCGAAAAGTAGTGATCGTCGAAATAGGCGGCAATCTCCGGAGTAGTCGCGCATAGCCCCAGCGGCACATATGCCCCCGTGATTCCCTTCGCTGTCGTCAGAATGTCCGGCTTCACGCGCCAGTGGTCCATTGCGAACCACTCCCCGGTCCGGCCCCACCCGCTCATTACCTCATCGGCAATCAACAGGACATCGTTGCGAGTACAAATCTCGCGCAGCATCGGCATGTACTCCGGCGGCGGCACCAGTACCCCGTTCGTGCCCACTACCGGTTCCACAATCACCGCGGCCACGTCACTTTCGTTCCGGATGATATGCTCCAGATACTCTGCGCACGCAATCCCGCATCCTGGATACGTGTGCCGGATCGGGCACTTGTAGCAGTTCACCTCCGGCGCGAAGACCACCCCGTGCCCCTTGCCCCCCGGCTCCATCGCCCAGCGCCGCAGATCGCCCGTCGCCGCAATCGAGCCCATCGTCGATCCGTGATACGACCGATAGCGCGAGATAATCTTCGTCTTCCCGGTCACCATGCGCGCGATCTTGAAGGCCGCCTCGTTGGCTTCCGTCCCCGATGTCGCGAAGAAGAACTTCGTCAGCCCCTGGGGCAGCACCTCCAGCAACGTGCGGCTCAGCTCCGCCCGCGCCTCCGTCGCGTACGCCGGAGAGGCAAAAGCCAGCTTCTCCGCCTGCTCCGCGATCGCCGCGATCACCGCGCGGTTTTTGTGCCCCAGATTCGAGCACATCAGCTGCGACGACAGGTCCAGATACCGCTTCCCATGGCCATCGGTGAAGTAGCAGCCCTCGGCATCGGCCATGTGCACGGGATTCCAGCCCTTCTGGAATCGCCAGGTGCCGTAGTTCAGTTGTTTAGTGAGTTCCACCACCTGCTCGGTGGTCAGTTCGGTTGAAGATGCAGAAGCCGTCTCGCTCATGGAGTCCCTTTTACTCCACACCGCTACTCTTATGCCACCGTGGTCGTCCCCGGCAAAGCGCTCGGCGCGAGGACGCGTGGCTGCCGCGCCGCTTTTTCTATTCCCTGTTGCCTATTCCCTGTTGCCTATTGCCTGTTGCCTGTTGCCTGTTCTCACGCCGTCGCCAGCCGCGGCTCCGCTGCCCTTGCGGCGCGCGGATGTTCATTCCCACCCAGCCGCACGCTGACCACCTTCGACACACCCGGCTCCTGCATGGTCACGCCGTAGATCATGTCCGCAGCCTGCATCATGCGCCGCGAGTGCGTCACCAAAACGAACTGCGTCTCCTCGGCCATCGCCTTCAACATATCGGCCAGCCGCCCCACGTTGGTCTCATCCAGCGGCGCGTCTACCTCGTCCAGAACGCAGAACGGGCTGGGCTGGTAGAGAAAGATTCCGATCAGCAGCGACAGCGCGGTCAGCGCCTTCTCGCCGCCCGACAGCAGCAGCACGTTCTGCAGCTTCTTGCCCGGCGGCGACGCCACGATATCGATCCCGCTGTCCGCGACATTCTCCTCGTCGGTCAGACGGATCAACGCCTGCCCGCCGCCAAACAGCCTGACGAAGGTCGCGCCGAAGTTCTCATTGATTCGAGCAAATGCCTCGTCGAACTTCGTCCGCGAAATCTCGTCGATCTCTTTGATCGTCGCCTGCGTATTGTCGATTGAATCCAGCAAATCCCTGCGCTGGGTCTCCAGGAACTCGTGCCTCTGGGCCGTCTCGTTGTACTCCTCCAGCGCCATCATGTTCACCGGCCCCATGTTCTCGAGCCGCTGCTTCATCTCGCGGCACTCGGCGTCTTCGCTGACCAGTGTCTCGCCTTCAATCCGGGCCAGTTCGGTGTCCTCGCGCAGAGCAGCCGCCTCGACGCCCAGATCCGCCACACACGCTTCTTCCGTATGCCGCAGTTCTGCCGTCAGGGTCGCTGCCTGACTGCCCGCGGTGCCGCGCGCCTCGCGTTGTGCGTCGATCTCCGCCCGCAGGGTCTTCAGATCCTGTTCCATCGTTGCGATCGATGAACGTAATGCGGTGATCTGCTCATGCGCCTCGACAGCTTCTTTTTGCGCCGCATCCCGCGCCTCAATCAGTTGTCCCCGCGTAGCTGCCAGCTGCTCGTTTTCGCGCGTCCGCTGTTCCTGCTCGGCCCTTGCCGCGGCCAGTTGCTGCGTGATCTGGGCGACCCGGTTTTCCAGCTCTCGGAACATCCGGTCGATGCGCGCAAAGGCCTGTTCCGCCCCCCGCCGTCGTTCTTCAAGGCCAGCCAGCTCCGCGGAAATCTGCGCGGCTTCCTGCTGCGCAAGGTCCCGCGCCGTCCGCAATTCGATCACGCGGCGCTGCAGGTCCTCAATGCCCGCTTCTGACTTCTGCTGCTCGGCCTCCAGCCGCGCCGTTTCCTCACGCCGCTGCTCCAGGAAGCTCTCCTTCGCCGCTCGCGCGTCGCGATTGCGCTCGCTCTCCAGCGTCCAGTCATGCAGACGCCGCTCCAGCCGCTGGACTTCCATTTCCATCTGCCGCAGCGCCGCGCTCTGGTTCGCACTCTCCTTTTCTGCCTGCCGCCGCTCTTCCGATTTCGCATCGATGAGGTGCGTTAACTCCGCGACCGCTTTCGCCAGCGTCGCCGTCCGCGTCTCCGCCTGCGACAGCTCCCGCTCCACATGCTCCAGCTTTTGCTGCGTTTCGCGCAGCTCGCGCTTCAACGCCAGCGGACCTTCGGAGCCCGGCTTGCCGCCCGTCACTGTCACGTTATGGAAGGTCTCGCCCGAAGGCGACAGGAAGAATGCCGACGGATTTTCCAGCGCCAGAGACCGCGCCGTCTCCGAATCAGGAGCTACATATCCGTCGCGTAGCTTGGGCAGAATCACCTCGAGCGACCGCCCAAACCCGTCCAGCACGCGAATGCAGTTCCGCAGTGGCACGATCGGCCGCGCCGACCGCTGTTCGTAGGTCGCGTCCCCCGCCGCAAAAGAGAACTTCGCCTGCGCATCCTCCGGATGCACCAGAAAGGTGGCGCGTCCATCGACGTCGGTCTTCAACAGCCGCATGCCTTCATGCGCCGAATCCCAGCTCTTCACCACGATGTAGTTCAGCTCGTCGCGCAGGAACTCGTCGACCACGCTCTCGTACTCGCCGTTGACCTCCAGAAAGTCTGCCAGCGTGCCCACCGGCGCCAGCCCGCCGCCCAGGGAGTGGGCCTGGAACAGCTTCCGCACCGTGTCTGTCGAGTAACTGTGCTCGCGGATCAGCGACTCCAGCGAAGTCCGCCGTCCGCTCAGCGTGGCGTGCTCGGCCCTCAGCTGATCGGCATGCTGCCGCGCCTGCTGCTCTTCATCTCGGTTGGCCTCCATCTCGCTGCGCAGCGCAGCAATCTCAGCTTCCAGTCGCCGCAGAGTTTCGGTCACCGATTCGAAGGTCATCGACATCTGACCGCGCTCGGCGCCCAGAGACTCCAGGTCGCGCCGTGCCGACTCCATTTCGACCCCCAGCCGTTCCGACTCCCGCACCAGCGACGCCAGTGCCTCCTCGCCCTGGGTGATCTGGTTCCGCGCATTGCCGACCTGAGAGAGCAGCTGCGCCGCCAGACGACGCGCCGTCTCCGACTCCATCTCCGCCTCGGAAACTGCTGTCACCGCCGCCCGCATTGCATCCTGCTTCTGCCTCGCCTGCTCGCGGAATGCCGCCGCTGCCTGCTCTGCCGTCTCCAGGAAGCTCCGCTGTGCATCGCGCTCCGCCGTCATGCTGCGAACATGTTCCGCCGCCTGCTCCAGTTCCGCCTGCGCCGCGGCCATGCGTACGTCAAGTTCCGCTATGCGCTCCTGGTTGGCCTGGTGACGCGCATCGGCGCGCTCAATCTCCACCGTCCGCTGATTCGCGCGCGTCTCCGCGTCCTTTGCCGCGTCCTCCAGCAGGTATCCACGCTCCATCAGCGCCGTGTGCTCGGCTTCAAGGCCGTTCACACGTTCCGCGCCTGTGTCGATCTTCTCCGTCAGTGACGCGATCTCAGCTTCCAGCTCCGCCTGGCGCGTATCCATCTGCGCGATCCGGCTCCCCAGCACCACCTTCAGCTTCGCGCGCATCTCGTCGCGCAGCTTGCCATAGCGCTCCGCTTTCGCCGCCTGCCGCTTCAGCGACGCCATCTGCCGCGTCACTTCCTCGAAGATGTCGTTCACGCGCGCCAGGTTCTGCTTCGCCTGCTCCAGGCGCAGCTCCGCCAGCCGCTTCTTCGTCTTGAAGCGCGTAATGCCCGCGGCTTCCTCGATAATCGCCCGCCGGTCGTGCGGCCGCGAGCTCAGCAGCTGCCCAATGCGCTCCTGCCCGATGATCGCGTACGACTCCGGCCCCAGGCCGGTTCCCATAAAGATGTCCTGGATATCCCGCAGCCGGCACAGCTTGCCGTTCAGCAGATATTCGCTGTCCCCGGTCCGGAACAGCCGCCGCGTCACCACCATCTCGCCCTTTTGCGGCGTCCTGTTGAACTTGCGTCGGCGAATCTTCAGCACCACGGCAGGAACGTTCTCGCCCTCAGCCTGGGCGACACCCTGCGGGCTCAGTTCGCCCTCTGCAAGTGCTGTGGCAGCATCCGCCGTCACTCCCTCTTCGTCGATCACCACCCCAGGCTGCGACTCGGCGATGATCTCCTCCACTTCCGCCTCGCGCTCGGCCCGCAGCTTC
>DASXFH010000272.1:0-2186 GCA_036489655.1 Acidobacteriaceae bacterium
GCATTCGCAATCTTCATTGTGCCGTCGGGGAGAATCTCCGCCGCAAGACACGTCGCGAAGTGGCCACCGGCGCGCCCCAGCAGGCGCCGGTTCAGCATGGTCAGCATGGCGGCGGGATCGAAACTATACTCTGCCTGGTTACGAATCGCGCCCACCAGCACCGCCACCAGCATGGCCGCGCTCATGCCCTTGCCGGAGACGTCGCCGATCACCACCAACAGGCTGCCGTCCGGCTTCGCCAGCGTCTGGAAGAAGTCGCCGCCCACCGTCTGCGCCGGACGATACTCCGACTCGACGCTGAAGAACGGCGAGGCCAGCGCCTCCGGCACCAGCACCCGCTGCTGCAACTGCTGCGCCTGCTCCAGATCCTGCGCAATCGCCTTCCGCGTCACCTCCCGGCTCACCTGGGTGCGCACAAAACGGCGCAGCGCCAGCACCGCAATCACCGCCATCATCAGCATGTCCGCGATACTGCGGACGCTAATGCCCAGCCCGAAGGGGGAGAACGTGCCGCGAATATGGAAGGTGGTCAGAAGATAGATGCCAAAGTTGCCGAACTCGAGCAGCAGGATGGGAACCACCGCCAGCAGCGCCTCGGTGCGGTCGCGGCGGAAGCCTTCGATCAGGATCGCCGCCAGCAGCACCCCCAGCGCGGCCACGCACCACACCGAGGCCGTGTTCCACCCCGGCAGCGCGGATGGCGGCGTCAGGCTGAGGCCGAAGTAGGGCGAGTTGACGAAGAACAGGGCCAGCATCTCCGCCGCCGTCAGCAGCCACGCCGCCCGCGGAATCCAGCGCCGCTCCCGCAGCCCGAACCACTGCCACCAGAAGACGATCCACAAGGGCAGCAGGAGCGGGATAAGCAGGACGTTCTCGAAAAGCTGGACGGCCTCAATGGTCAGCGCGAAGGAGAGGCTCCCGAGCATCGTCGCCAGGCTCACGAGGATGGTGCACAGCAGCGCCAGGAAGAGCCACAGGTACATGCCCTGCCGCCGGTCGCGCAGCCACCCCCACAGCGCCAGCGGCGCCACCAGCAGGAAGAGGAATAGCCGCAGCAGAGGACTAAAGAAGCCATGCAGCTCGGCGTCGTCGTCCGCGGCCTGCAGCAGCCGCACGGTGGAGGCCAGCCCCAGCGCCGGCGGCGTGTGCATGCCGCCGACATCGGGACTCTGAAATCGCGTGCCCGGGGACATGTAAAAGCGCACCGCCACTTCCAGGTTGCCGTCCGCGCCGACAGGGGGCAGCAGAAAAGAGAGCGCCCGCGTGTAGTAAAGCCTGACCCGGCGCGCGGAGAAATCGCCGAACTGCCCCACATAGCGGCCGTTGGCGTAGACCTGGTAGGCGTCATCGACATCGGACGGCATCTTGAGCCAGAGCGGCTGGTCGGGGTCGGTCACGTGGATGCGCAGCCGGTACCACGCATAGCCGTCGAGGTTGGGATAGCCGCGCGCCGTCCAGCCGGGAACGAAGCTCCCGGTGCCCACCGACAGATCGACCGAGCCGGCCTTTGGCACCAGGTCCATCGTCAACCAGCGTGCATCGTCGAAGCCCGGCTGCGCCCACACCGGCGAGCCGTTCACCCACGGCGAGTCCCCGGGCGAGAACT
This sequence comes from Acidobacteriaceae bacterium, assembly GCA_036489655.1. Lineage (GTDB taxonomy): Bacteria > Acidobacteriota > Terriglobia > Terriglobales > Acidobacteriaceae > Palsa-343. The sequence goes on from DASXFH010000272.1 coordinate 1,607, forward strand.
TCCACGGCCCGGTCAGCGCAACCGTCGAGTTGCCGAGCGTGACGACTTGCGCGGGAGCTGCGGGAGAGACAGGGGCGGTGTGCGGCTGGGCGTGTGAAAAAAAGGGAATAGATAGAAGAACGAGCAAGAAGGCAGTGGCCATGTTGCCCATGCTCGGGAGACGGTGGGCTTGCGCGTACGTGATCACGCTGTCACGAGCGCTTCCGCGGGCGCTTCGCTGGGTGCGCCGGTGAACTCGATCGAGAGCACGGTGATGTCATCGTTCTGGCCGAAGGCCTGGGCCTGACGCGCGATGGCCGCAGCGGACTGGTTGCTGATGGTGCGAGCGCGATCAAAGCCGAAGAGCTCGTTTGTGGAGCTCATGGCTTCGACGACGCCGTCGGTGAGGAAAGTGAGACGGTCGCCAGGTTGCAGCGTGACGATGCGCGAGGAGAATTCGATGGCGTTTGCTGCGCCGAGCGGCAATGAGCCTTCGAGATCCAACTCCTGGCCATTGAGATAGGGCGGAAGATGACCGGCGTTCGCGACGTGCATGGAGCCGTCGGGGCGCAGCTCGGCAACGAGGCAGGTAGCGAGGTGG
>DASXFH010000276.1:0-15487 GCA_036489655.1 Acidobacteriaceae bacterium
TCGTTCGACATTGCAGGGCTGGAGTTGTATCTGCCGCTGGTGACGGGAGCGCGAGTAGTGATTGCGCCGCGTGAGGCGACGCTGGACGGAGCGGTTCTGGCAGAGCTGATCCAGGAGGCAGGCATTACGGCGATGCAGGCAACGCCGGTGACCTGGAGGATGCTGCTGCAGGCGGGATGGAAGAGCGGCGCGGGGATGAAGGTGTTGTGCGGAGGCGAGGCGCTGGGCCGGGATCTGGCGGACGCTCTGCTGGCGACCGGCGCCGAGGTATGGAACCTGTACGGTCCGACGGAGACGACGATTTGGTCCACGGTGGACCGGGTGCGAAAACACGGAAAGATCACGATTGGACGCCCGATCGCCAACACTGAGGTGCATGTTCTGGACGAGCAGGGAGCGCCGGTGCCGCCGGGTGTGGCGGGCGAACTGTCGATCGGCGGGCGGGGACTGGCGCGCGGGTACCGAAATCGGGAGAAGGAGAACCGGGAACGGTTTGTCCGAAGCGAGCGGTATGGGACGCGGCTGTATCGAACGGGCGACTGGGCGCGGTGGCTTTCGGATGGGCGCATCGAGTGCATGGGGCGCGCGGATCACCAGGTGAAGCTGCGCGGGTATCGGATCGAGCTGGGAGAGATTGAGGCGGCACTGGAGCAGCGGCCCGAGGTGAAACAGGCGGTGGTGGTGATTCGGGAGGATGGGCCGGGCGATCCTCGACTGGTTGCCTATCTGGCGATGGAGAGTGACGCCGTTGCGGATGCGGGAGGACTGCGCGCTGCGCTGCTGCAGGCTTTGCCGGAGTACATGGTTCCTTCGGCATTCGTGCGGGTCGATGCGTTTCCGCTGACGGCAAATCGCAAGGTGGACCGGAAGGCCCTGCTGGGGCCGGGGTTCGCGCCGGCGATGGGCAGCGAGAGCGGCGGCCGGAGAACGGAAGCACACGCGGGCGGGGCGGCGGAAGCTGCAGCGCAGCCCAGGAACCATGTTGAAACGGTGATGCTCGATGTGTGGCGGGAGGTTCTGAACACCGATCAGTTCGGAGTGTTCGATGACTTCTTCGTGCTGGGGGGGCACTCGATCTCGGCGGCGACGGTGGTGGCGCGGCTGCGCACTGAGCTGGAGATGGAACTGCCGCTGCGCAGCCTGTTTCTGGATCCCACAATTGCAGGGCTGGCCAACCACATCGGATACGACGCGGCGCTGGGTGGATACCGGTACAGCGCGGAGATTCCAGAGTGGAACTGCCTGGTGCCGGTGCAGCCGAGGGGGACGCGCACGCCGTTCTTCTTCGTGACCGGGTATCAGAACGCCGATGACACGCTGCAGTTCATCACGCCGCTGATTCAGTACTTCGGGAAGGACCAGCCGATGTTCGGGTTCCGGCCTCGCTGGACGTTTGGGGGCGCGGATTACGAATCGGTGGACGAGATGGTGCGGGAGTTCCTGAAGGAGCTGCGGGCGGTGCAGCCGCGGGGACCCTACATGCTGGCGGGGATGTGTGTGGGCGGGATCGTGGCGCTGGAACTGGCTCGGGTGCTGCAGGAAGAGGGCGAGGAAATCCAGCTGATGCTGCTGGTGGATACGGAACGGTCGGGGCCGGACGCGGTGCGGGTGGCGAAGCGCAATTACATGCGGCGGCGGCTGCGGCATATGCGCGAGGTGCTGGGGACGATCGTGCATGCGGAGAAGCGGACCCAGGTGCAGATGGTGCGGACGCTGGTGCGCCGCAAGATGGGCTGGGAGGACGATCCGGAAATTGTGGAGCAGGACCGGTACTACCAGTCGAAGATCCGCTACTGGCGGATGCTGTATGCGCACTGTCCGCAGCGGTATCCGGGCAAGCTGATGCTGATTGTGAATGAGGAACAGCACCGGTATCAGGCGGATCTTGGATGGACAGGCTTTGGCGACGGCGGCCTGGAGATTCGGACGAGCCCGGGGACGCACGAGACGATGTTCACCGAGCACCGTAAGGCGGTAGCAGAGAGGATTCTGGAGTGCATCGAGGAGGCGACCCGCTCGGAGGAGCCAGAGGCAGAGGCGGTGCTGTGAGCGGAGTGGAGCCGATGGTGGTGGAGAGTCGGGCGGACGCGAAGGAAGGAGTCCGGGAACCGGCGCCGAGTCCGATGATCGCGGTGCGCGAGGTGACGATGCGGTTTCCCATCCCGAAGCGGTACCGGGAGTGGGTGACGCATCCGCTGCGGGCGCGGCGGGAGGTGCGGGCGCTGGAGCCGACGTCGGTGGAGATCCAGGCGGGAGATCGGATCGCAGTGATGGGTCCGAACGGAGCGGGGAAGACGACGCTGCTGAAGCTGATCAGCGGGCTGCTGTTTCCCACCGAAGGGGAAGTGACGGTAAAGGGGCTGAGCACGCTGCATCACAACGCGGCGGCGCGGAAGTCGGTGGGATTTGTTTTTAACGAGGAGCGAAGCTTCTACTGGCGGCTGAGCGGAGTGCAGAACCTGGAGTTCTTCGGGGCGCTGGACAACCTGCGGGGACGGGAGCTGAAGGAGCGCATCGGAGAGCTGATGCAGCTGGTGGGTCTGGAGGGGGCGGGGGATCAGCAGGTGAGCGGGTACAGCTCGGGGATGAAGCAGCGGCTGGCGCTGGCGCGGGTGCTGCTGGCGGATCCGGAAGTGCTGATTCTGGACGAGCCGACGCGGGCGCTGGATCCGGTGGCCAGCGAAGAGATGGTGGAGCTGATCCTGAAAGACATTCATCGCGGAGCGCGGAAGACGCTGCTGATCGCGACGCATCGGCCGGAAGAGGCGATGACGCTGTGCAACAAGGCGATGGTGATCGATGGAGGGCGGGTCAGGGGATCTGTGAATCTGGCGCGGCTGAGTGAAGAGGGAACGACGCTGCTGGACTACTACCGCCGGTGCGTGGGCGGAGAGAAGGCGGCATGAGGAGTTTTCTCAGCAAAGCGGGCGCGTTTATCCAGCGGGATTTCCGGATCGAGTCGGGCTATCAGGCGGCGTTTCTGATGGGGCTGATGGAGTCGCTGATGCTGCTGGTGATCCTGCACTTTGTGGGGCGTCTGGTGCCGGCAGGAACGACGGCGGGTTTGGGCAAGTACGGGCGGGGGTATTTTCCGTTTGCGCTGGTGGGGGTGGCGTTTGCGCGGTACTTCGATCTGATGCTGCGGATGTTTTCCGAGTCGATCCGGACGGCGCAGGTGACGGGGTGCCTGGAAGCGATGCTGTCGAGCCAGACGAGCGCGATTACGGTGGTGACGATGTCGTCGTTCTACAGCCTGCTGTCGGGGGGGCTGCAGCTGGTGCTGATTCTGGCCGGAGGGGTGCTGATCTTCGGAGTGAACCTGCGGACGATGAACGTGCCGGCGACGCTGCTGGTGTTGCTGTTCTCGATTGCCATTTTTGTGGCGTTCGGTGTGTTGTCGGCGTCGGCGATTGTGTGGCTGAAGAAGGGGGATCCGGTCACCTGGGTTCTGGGGGGGATGGGCAGCATTCTGGGCGGCGCTTATTTCCCGATCGACGTGATGCCGGGATGGATGCAGAAGATCTCCTACGTGATCCCGATACGGTATTCGCTGGACGCGCTGCGCTCCACGATGTTGAAGGGAGCGAGCCTGGTTTCGGTAGCGCGGCCCATTGAAGTGCTGCTGGGGATGGCGGTGTTTCTGCTGCCGGCAAGCGCGGCTGTGTTTGCGGCGACGGTTCGCAAAGGCAGGCGAGAGGGCACGCTGGCGCAGTACTAACACTCCAGAAAATGAACCCCGGGAATCCAAGGCAAAACGATGACATCGATGTTTCAAAGGGCTCCATCTCGGCGTGATCCGGTCATTCGGCTCTTTTGTATTCCCAATGCAGGAAACGGACCGAGTGCCTTTCGCGGGTGGGCCCCGCTGCTGGCGCCGGAGATTGAAGCGACGGTAGTGGAGCTGCCGGGACGAGAGTCGCGGTTCCGGGAAAAGCCTTATGAGCGGATGGAGCCGCTGGTTGCCGATCTTGCTGCCGCGGTGATCGACTGTCAGGGCCCGGATCAGCCTTTCGCATTTTTCGGCAACAGCCTGGGGAGCGTGATCGCGTTTGAGACGCTGCACGAGATCCGACGCCGTACCGGGCGCGAGGCTTTGCATCTTTTTGTTTCCGCTGCCGGAGCTCCGCATTGCCAGCCGCCTTTGCCGCCGATGGGGCACTTATGCGATCGGGAGCTGGTGCGCGCCGTAGACGAGCGGTATGGCGGCATTCCGGCGCAGGTGCTGGCCGACGCAGAGTTTCTGGCCGCGATTCTGCCGACGCTGCGCGCGGACATCTGTCTGCTGGAGGCGTATCAGCGGCGTCAGCCGGTGCCGCTGTCGTGTCCGGTGACGGCGTTCGCCGGGCTTCGCGACGCGACGGTTCCGCTGGAGCATGTGGATGCCTGGAGGGAGCAGACCTGCGGGGAGTTCGAACGGTTTTTCCTGGATGAAGGTCATTTGTATCTGCAGAGCGCCCGGGAGTTTCTGATCGGGTGTGTGCGGGAGAACCTGCTGGCGGCGGCTCCGCTGAAGCAGGAGGTGATGGGGCCATGAAAGGGGAATCGAATCGGGGGACGGGCCACGAGCCCATCGCGATCATCGGCATGAGCTGCCGTTTCCCCGGCGCTCCCGATCCCGACGCACTGTGGACGCTGGTCAGCCGGCGCGAGGAAGGCATAACCGAGTATCCCGTTGGCCGGACGCCGGAGATGGATGCGTTCTATCTGCGCGCGGGGATGCCGGATGGGCCGGCTTCGACAAGGGGCGGATTTCTTTCCGACGTGGATCGGTTCGACGCGGCGTTCTTCGAAATCTCGCCGCGAGAAGCGGTGTGGCTGGACCCGCAGCAGCGTCTGCTGCTGGAAACCGGATGGGAGGCGCTGGAGGATGCGGGGATACCTCTGCGCGATGTGGAGCAGGCGGGCGTTTTTGTTGGGGTGTGGTCGAGCGACTACGAAAAGCACGCGACCGAGCACGCAGCGGCGGTGGATTTTTTTGATGTGACCGGGGGCGCTTTGTTCGGGGCTTCGAGCCGGGTTGCCTTCCAGTTCAACATGCGGGGGCCGGACGTCTCGGTGAATGCGGCGTGCAGCTCTTCGTTTGCGGCGGTGCATCTGGCGGTGCGCTCGCTGCGGACGGGGGAGTGCTCGCTGGCACTGGCCGGAGGGGCGAACCTGATGGCGCGGCCGGACACGACGCAGGCGCTCTCCCGGGCCGGGGTGCTTTCGCCGGGGGGAAGGTGCAGGTTTGGAGATGCCGGCGCCGATGGATATGTGCGCAGCGATGGCGCAGGCATGCTGGTGCTGAAGCGGCTTGGGGACGCGGTGCGGGACGGAGATCGGGTCCTGGCGCTGATCCGCGGGAGCGCGGTGAGCAACAGTGGAAAAAGCAGCGGGCTGCTGGCGAGGCCGAGTACGGAGGGTCAGGTGCGGGCGATGCGCGAGGCGCTCGCGGATGCGCAGCTGGATGCTGCCGCAATCGATTTCGTGGAGGCGCACGGGACGGGCACGCGGACCGGAGACCTTCTGGAAGTGGCGGCGATGATCGAAGTGTTCGGGCGCGCGGCGCAGCGGAGCTCGCCGTGCAGGACCGCTTCAGTGAAGTCGAACCTTGGCCATGCGGAATCCGCGGCGGGCGTTTCGGCGATCCTGCGCACGGTGCAGGCCATGCGGCATCGGCGTTTTCCGGCCAGCCTGCATGTGAAGGAGCTCAATCCAAAGATCGACTGGGAAGCCGGCGTCATTCTGGAGCGCGAAGGTTACGACTGGATAACGGCTGAAGGCCGGCCGCGCCGCGCCGGTGTGAACGGTCTGGGACTGACGGGAACCAACGCGCACATCATTTTGGAAGAGGCTCCGCGGCGCGAGACGGAGAAGCATGAGGAGACCGAGAAAGCCGCGGCGTTCCTTCTGCCGGTGTCCGCGTCATCGGCGGCGGCGCTGCGCAGGCGCGCCGGGGACTATGCGCAGGCACTGGAAAAGGTGGAGCTGGGCGAAGTCTCTTTTGCGGATGTTCTCTACACAGCAGCGCGGCGGCGAACGCACCTGGCGCAGCGTCTGGCGGTGGTTGGCTCCGGTGCCGGCGAGATTCGCCAGCGGCTGGCGGCCTTGGCGGCGGGCGGGGAGCCGGCGTTTGTGGCCGGGAGTGCGGCAGGTTCCGCGCAGAAGATTGCGTTTGTGTTTCCCGGGCAGGGCTCGCAGTGGGTGGGGATGGGGCGCGAACTGCTGCGCACCAGCAGGGCGTTTCGGCAGGCCATCGAAGAGCTGGAACCCTGGATCGCCGAGGAGACAGGCTGGTCGGTGCTGCAACAGCTGGAAGATCCATCGCTGGAAGATCGGCTGTCGCGCATCGACGTCGTGCAGCCAACATTGTTCGCGATGGAAGTTGCGCTGGCTGCGTGGTGGAGATCCTGCGGGGTGCGTGCCGACGCGGTGGTGGGCCACAGCATGGGCGAGGTGGCCGCGGCCTGCGTGGCGGGGATTCTGTCTGCGCGGGATGCCGCCCGGGTGATCTGCCGCAGGAGCGCCTTGCTGCTGCGCGTGGCGGGCCAGGGCGCGATGGCGGTGGTGGAGCTGACGCGGGAAGAGGCCGAGCAGGCCATTGCTGGAGAAGCCGGGAAGATCTCTGTGGCGGTGTGCAACAGCCGGCGGTCGACGGTGCTGGCGGGAGATCCCGAGGCACTGGACCGGATCGTGAACCAGCTGGAAAGTCGAGATGTGTTCTGCCGCTGGGTGCGGGTGGATGTGGCGTCGCACAGTCCGCAGATGGATGGGTTGCGGGAGGATTTGCTTCTGCAGCTGGCAGAGGTTGAACCGCAGGCGGGTTTGGTGCCGCTCTACTCAACGGTGCGTGCTGCGCTGTGGGATGGGACGCGCATGGATGGACGGTACTGGGCGGACAATCTGCGCAGTCCAGTACTGTTTGCCGATGCGATTGAGGATCTGATCAATCAGGGTTTTAGCACGTTTGTGGAGATGAGCCCGCATCCGATTCTGGTTCCGTTTGTGGAGCAAACGGCGGCGGAGGCGGGCGCCCGTGTGACAGCGGTGGGGTCGCTGCGGCGCGAGGAACCGGAAACGGCAACGGCGCTTCTCTCGCTGGGGAGGTTGTTTGCGGCGGGCGCGGAGGTGGACTGGAGCGGGCTATGCCCGGCTGGGCAGGTTGTTTCGCTTCCGGGATATCCATGGCAGCGCGAACGATTCTGGATGGAGGGTAAGGGGCGGGTGCGGCGGTCAGGCGGACATCCACTGCTGGGTGAGCCGGTGGAGACGGCAGCCGGTGAACGCATCTGGACGGGCACGCTGTCGGCGGAGACGCATCCCTGGGTGCGCGATCACCAGGTTGAGGGAATGGTTCTGGTTCCGGCGAGCGCGTATGCGGAGATGGCGATCGCAGCGGGAAGAACTCTCTTCGGGCCGGCTGCGGTCGTGGAGCAGATGACATTAACGGAGGCGCTGCCGGTGGCGTCGGGAGCGGGTACGGAGCTGCAGGCGATTGCTGCAGCGGAGACGGCAAGCTCGTTCACTCTGCGCTTTTTTGGACGGGAGACGGGAAGCGGCAGCTGGCGACCGACCGGCGAATGCCGGGTGCGGAGCGGTGCGGGGGAGAACTCCGTATCCGCCGCGGTGAGCCGGTGGGAAGATGCAGAGCTGGCCGAAGAGGCGATCACGGGGAGCGCGCACGCGCAGCGCATGGCCGAACTGGGGTACGACTTCGGTCCGGCATTCTGCTGTGTGGACTGGATGCTGATGAAGGATGGTGTGGCCCTGGGCCAGGTGCGCGCGGAGCAGCGACGTGCGGGGTACTGGCTGCATCCTGCAACGCTCGATGGGGCGCTGCAGGTTCTGGCGCACCTTTTGATGGAAGTGAACGGAACGCGTCGGCTGCTTCTGCCGGTCGGGTTTGAACGGCTGGAGATGCACAGCAGCGAGGCTCCCGCGGATGGCACGCCGCTGCTGGTGCGGGCGAGCGCCGATGGGAAGGGATGGCGCGGGGCAGTGACGCTCTTCGACGCGACAGGGCGCGGGGTGTTGACGATTCACGGCGCGGAGATGCGGCCTTTGGAACGGGAGGCGCGTCCTGAAGAGGCGCTGTACTCGCTGGAGTGGCAAAAGGTGGCTGCGGAGAGTGCGCCGTCTGCAGAGGTTCGGACGTGGATCTTGATCGGCGGTCCGGAGGAGACGGCGGAGGAACTGAGGCGGGCGCTCGAGCGCAAGGGAGGTGTCGTCCTCCGGTGCACGGCAGAGCAGGTATTGGCGGGAACAGTGCCGACAGCAGCGGCGGAAGCGGTCTGGCTTGCAACGCTGGAACTGTCTGCGGGCAGCGGGCTCTCCGAAGCGGAGAAGATTTTGGCGGAGGGCGCGGCGCTGACGGCAGCGCTGGCTGAGCACGGCGCTGCGGGGATTCGGGTGGTGACGCGCGGGACGCAGGCAGTAGCTGGGGAGCGGGTGGAGAACGTGCTGTCGGCAGGAGCATGGGGGATGTTCGCCGCGATGGCCCAGGAATATCCGGCGGTGCCGCTGGGATGTATCGATCTGGCTGGGGATTCGCGGGACGAGGAGATGGATCTCGTGGCGGCGGCTCTGCAGGGAAGCTCGGAGAGCCGGATTGCGATTCGCGGTGACAGCCTCTATAAGGCGCGGCTGGTGCCCTGGGCAGCCGAGGGTGGTGAGCGCATCGGGGTTGGCGATCTGCGGGCGGACGAGGGTTTTGAAGTCCAGCAGGGAACAGCGGGTTCGCTGGGGAGCCTGGAGCTGCGCACGGTGCCGGCGGATGCGCCGGGGGCGGATGAAGTGGAGATCGCCGTGGAGGCGGCCGGGCTGAATTTTCTGGATGTGCTGCGGGCCATGGGCATCAACGAGGCACTGACGAGCGCGCACTTCGGCGGAGAATGTGCCGGGACGGTGATGCGTGTGGGAGCGGAGGTACGGGGGCTGCGGCCAGGAGATTCGGTGCTGGCCATTTCTCCGTCATTCCGGCACGCGGGCATGCTCGCCTCGCGGGTGCGGGTTCCGGAGGCGCTGGTGGCGCGGAAGCCCGAGGGGATGAGCTTCGCGGAAGCCGCGGGGATTCCATGCGTGTTTCTGACGGCGTGGTATGGGCTGGTGAAGCTGGCGCGGCTGGAGAAGGGTGAGGCGGTCCTGATTCATGCGGGCGCGGGAGGCGTGGGGCTGGCGGCAATCCAGATCGCGCGGTGGCTGGGCGCGGAGGTATGGGCCACGGCGGGATCGGAGGAGAAGCGGGCGTATCTGCGGCAGCTCGGCGTGCGGCATGTGATGGATTCGCGCACGCTGGATTTTTCGCGGGAGATCCTGGCGGAGACGGGCGGACGCGGGGTCGATGTGGTGCTGAACTCTCTGGCGGGGGCTGCGATTCCGGCAGGGATCGAGGCTCTGGCTCCGTATGGGCGATTTGTGGAGATCGGGAAACGGGATCTGTGGGAGAACAGCCGGCTGGCAATGCGGCCGTTCCTTAGGAATCTGTCGTTTTTTGCGGTGGATCTTGCGGATGCGGTGGAGTCGCGGCGCGCGATGGTGGGCGAACTGCTGGGCGAGGTGATGGAGCGGTTCGCTGCGGGCGATTTTTCTGCGGAACCAACGACGGTGTTTCCGGTTTCCGCTGCCGGGGAGGCGTTCCAGCATCTGGCGCGGGCGGCGCATATCGGCAAAGTCGTTCTGGAGATCGGGGATGCGAAGGCGGATGTTCGGCGGAGTGCGGATCGTCTGCACGCGGATGCGACTTACCTGATCACGGGCGGTCTGGGAGGCGTGGGTTTGCAGATGGCTGAGGCGCTGGTGCGCAACGGAGCGCGGCACCTGGTGCTGACTGGAAGGCGCGCGGCGTCGGGCTCGGCACTGGAAATGATCGCGCGCCTCGAAGAGCAGGGAGCGGCGGTGGAGGTTCGCCGGGCCGACGTGAGCGATGCGAGGGCGGTGCGGGCGCTGCTGGAGGGGATCGGCGGGGGATCGCGGTCTCTTCGTGGGATTGTGCATGCGGCGGGAGTTTTGGACGATGGGGTGGCAGCGAATCTTTCTGAGGAGAAATTTCATCGGGTGATGGCGGGCAAAGTGGCGGGGGCGCTGGCGATCGACGCGGTTGTGGACCCGGGACAGCTGGATTTCCTGGTGTATGCCTCGTCAGCGGCGGGCGTGCTGGGAAGTGCGGGACAGGCAAACTATGCGGCAGCCAACGCCATGCTGGATGCTCTGGCGCATCGGCAGCGGACGCGGAAGATCCCGGCAGTGAGCATCGACTGGGGCACGTGGAGCGAAGTGGGCCTGGCGGCGGCCGAGGAGAATCGCGGGGCGCGTTTGGAAACGCATGGAATGACGCCTCTGCGTCCGGCGTTTGGACAGGCTCTGCTGATGAAGGTTCTTGGCGGAATGCCGGCGCAGGTGGCGGCCATGATTCTGGACGCGGACCGGTGGTGTGCCTCGTGGGCGCCTGCGGCTCGCTCCGGATTGCTGGACTCGCTGCGTCGTTCGACCGGTGCAGGGGCGCGAAGCGACGGTGACGGTGGGGCGGAATTTGAAACAGCTGAGGGAGAGGAGCTGCGGGGGCGTCTGGTTGCGTGGTTGCGGCAGCAGGTCGCGGCCGTGCTGCGGCTGGACAGCGAGCGGGTTCCTGAAGACAAGGCGGTGCGTTCTCTGGGACTGGATTCCCTGATGGCGCTGGAACTGCGCAATCGGCTCGAACGGCAGCTGCACATGAAGCTTTCCGCGACGCTGGTATGGAACTATCCAACGGTCGCGAAGCTCGCGGAGTTTTTGCAGAAGCGGCTGGAAGAGGACCGGCAGACAGGCCGTTCGGCGGAGCGTCCGGCGCAGCATTCGCAGGCGGAGGCTGCGGAAGAAGCGCCTTCGGCGTCGGCAGAGACGCTTTCCGCCTCGGAGTTGCTGGAGGCGGAGATGCTGGAGGCTGAAGCGCTGCTGAACATGCAGGCAGGGGCGCGATGACGGGCAAATCTCAGGACGAGCTTCTGGATCATGCGCGGAAGATTATCCGCGATCTGCGGGAGAGGCTGGCGGCGGCTGAGGCGCAGAGCCGGCCGGAGCCAATTGCGATCGTGGGAATGGCCTTCCGGTTTCCCGGCGCGGGTTCAGATGCCGAGCAGCTATGGAAGATGCTCGCGGAGGGGCGCGATGCGGTGATTCCGGTGCCGTCTGACCGCTGGGACGGGGAAGCCCTTTTTGCTGCGGGGCCTCCGACGCCGGGAAAGATCAACACGGCGCGGGCTGCGTTTCTGAAAGATGTGCGTCGCTTCGATGCCGCCTTCTTCGATATCACTCCCCGCGAAGCGGTGCGGATGGATCCGCAGCAGCGAATTTTTTTGGAGACGGCGTGGCACGCGCTGGAAGACGCGGGTTTACCCGGCAAGTGGCTGGCGGGTGGGGAGACGGGTGTTTTTGTCGGGGTTCACAACCTCAGCAGCGACTATCAGGCGCTGCAGTTTGAGAATCCGGAGACGCTGGATGCATGGTCGGCGACCGGCACGGCGCATGACATGATTGCGGGCCGGCTGGCTTACTGGCTGGATCTGCATGGTCCGGCGCTGGCGGTGAATACGGCGTGCTCGTCGTCGTTGGCGGTCGTGCATCTGGCCTGTCGCAGCCTGCGAGCGGGGGAGTGTACGGCGGCTCTTGTGGGAGGGATGAATCTGCTGCTGTCGCCGGGATCGACCATTGCGGCCTCGCAGCTGCAGCTACTGTCTTCCGACGGATATTGCCGCACCTTTGACGCGCGCGCCCAGGGGATGGGCCGCGGAGAGGGCTGTGGTGTTGTGGTGCTGAAGAGGCTCTCGGACGCACAGAAGGCAGGGGACCGGGTGCTGGCGGTGATCCGCGGCTCGGCGATGAATCAGGATGGGCGCACCAATGGACTGACCGCGCCGAATGGACTATCGCAACAGCGGGTGATGCAGCGCGCGCTGGCCGAGGCCGAGGTTGAGCCCGCCGAGGTGGGCTACATTGAAACGCACGGCACCGGAACGGCTCTGGGCGATCCGATCGAGGTAGAGGCGATCGGGGCGGTTCTGGGTAGAGGAGCACGGTCCTCGCCCTGCACGCTGGGCGCAGTCAAGGCAAACCTGGGGCATCTGGAAGGGGCGGCCGGTATCGCAGGTCTGATCAAGACCGTGATGGTGTTGCGGCACAGGTGGATGCCGCCGGTGGCGAACCTGCAGGAGCTGAATCCTCACCTTGCGGGGACGGCGCTGGATATTCCGCGCACCGGGCGCGCGTGGCCCCGGAACCAGCCGCGCATCGCCGGTGTGAGTTCGTTTGGGTGGAGCGGGACCAATGTTCATGTAGTGGTTGAAGAAGCTCCGGCAGTCGTAGCGAAAATGATTGGTTCAGGTCCGTGGCCATTTGTCGTCTCGGCGCGGACTCCAGAGGCCCTGCGGCAGCTGGCAGAGGCATATGCCCAGCGCATTGAGCGCGCCGAGACGGCCGAGGTGCCGGCGATCAGCTATACCAGCACGATGCGACGGACGGCTCACCTCTGCCGGATGGCGGTGCTGGGAAGCGAGCCACAGGAGATCGCAGAGAAGCTGCGCGCGCGGATTGCGGAAGCGGATGGCCGGCAGGAATCGCGGCCGGCGCATCGGGATGAACGGCTGGCGAGGTGGGAGAGCGGCGGCGATGTGGACTGGAACGCCTGGTTTTCCCAACCGGGTGAAGTTGTCGATCTGCCGCATTATCCATTCCAGGGCAGGGAGTACTGGCTTGAGGAGAAACCGTCTCATGCGCGCCGAGCCGGGGCTGGTTCGGTGGCGCGCGCACAGTCCGGTGCTTCGGCTCCCGAGGACTGGTTCTACTCGGTGGAGTGGGTGGAAAGGGAACGAGTCAACAGCTCGTCTCCGCGTTCGAGGGAGCCGGGCTCCTGGATTTTGCTGGGCGACGCATCGGAGTTGAGCCGGCGGATGGCGGCGACGATCCGCAGCCGCGGCGAGACATTCGTGGATGGCTTCGGCCCGCAGCCAGGGAGCGGACTGGCGGAGATTCTCTCGCGCTGTAAACGAGAAGGCCCGGTTCACGTCGTCTGTTTTCCTGAGCCGAAGGAATCTGCTGCGCAGACCGCGGAGGCGCTCGCGATGGTTCAGGCTCTGCTTTCGAGCGAAGGAGCGGGGCCGTTGTGGTTTGTGGCGGAGCTTCCGCCCGGGGCTGCGCCGGATGGAGGGGTTGGGTCGGCGCTGCACGGCTTCACGCGTGTCGCCGGATTGGAACATCCGGAACGGATTGGGGGGCTGATTGACGCCGATGCGGGCAGCGCGGCTCAGGTTTGCGACGAGATTGCAGGGGATGGGGGAGAAGATCGCGTAGTGCTGCGCGGAGGACGCCGCTGGGTTCCGCGTTTGCATCGCGAGAGGCCGCAGGGCAAGGGCGCTGTGCCGATCCGCGAAGATCGCGGCTACCTGATCACAGGAGCGTTTGGCGGCATCGGCATGGATGTGGCGGAATGGCTGATTGGCGCAGGCGCGCGGCACCTGATGCTGGCGGGCAGGCGCGATCCGTCGCTGATGGGCAAGCCGCAAATGCTGTCGAAGCTGGATGCATGGAGGCAGAGCGGCATTGACGTACGCACCTGCGCCTGCGATGTGGCCGATGAAGCGCAGGTGACAGCCATGCTGGTGGAGATGGATGCCGCAGGCACTCCACTGGCGGGGGTGATGCACGCGGCGGTTCGGGCTCGCTTTTCTCCGGTGGAATCCGCAGCGGCGGGAGAGGTGCAGGAAGTCTTTCGCGCCAAGGTGGAAGGTGCGCGGGTTCTGGACGGCTGCACCCGCGAGCGGCCACTGGACTTCTTTGTGATGTTCGGCTCAGCCGCGGCCACGCTGGGGCTGCGCAATGGAGCCGTCTATGCCGCCGCGAACAGCGCGCTGCACGCGGTTGGGGAAGAGAGGTGGGCGCTGGGATTGCCGGCACTGTGTGTGGAATGGGGAGCGTGGGAGTCGGACCACGAAGGCGCACAGCATGAGCTGATTGAGAATTCAGGATTCATCGCGATGCAGCCGCAGGCGGCTCTTGCGGGTTTGGCGGCGCTGATGGCGAAGGGATCGAGCCGGGGCATGGTGGCCGATGTGGACTGGCAGATTCTGGGGCCGGCGCTGGCCATGCGGGGCCGCGATGCTCTGGTGTCGACGGTGCTGCGCGAAGCCGATGAGGCGGTGCGCGGGAATGAAGGTCCTGGGACGGCGGCGTGGGTGGAGTTGCTGCGGCCTCTGGCAGCGGTGGAGCAGCGGGATCAACTTGTGGATCTTGTGGGGGCGGAAGCTCGCGCCGTTTTCGGGATGGCGCCGGAGGACGGGCTGGCGGAGGATCGCGGACTGTTCGCCATGGGGATGGATTCTCTGATGGCGGTGCGACTGAAGCGGCGTCTGGAGGAGAGGACGGGTCTGCGTCTGCCAGGCACAGTAACGCTGACGTATCCCACGATCGCAGCGCTGGCAGAGTATCTGCAGGAGCGGCTCTTCGGCAATGCGGAGGAGAGTGCGAAGGCGCCGACGGTTAGCGCGTCCGCCGGGGAACTGACGAGCCTGGCAGCGATGGATGACGAGCAGACGCGGGCCGCGCTGGAAGAAGAACTGGCGGCCGTGCAGCAGACTCTGACAAGGGAGGCACGATGAGCCATCCCGGATCGCCGTTGTCGGCGGACAAGCAGACGCTGCTCGCTTTGCGGCAGCTGCGGCAGCGTGTGCAGGAACTGGAGAGTGCTGCGCGCGAGCCGATTGCGATCGTCGGGATGGGATGCCGTTTCCCTGGCGGCGTGTCCAGTCCGGAGGATTTCTGGGAGCTGCTGGAGGGCAAGCGGGACGCGATCACGGCGATTCCGCGTTGGCGTGTGGACCTGGATCCGATCTTTGCGCCGTATCCGGCGCAGGCGGGACGGACGTACAGCCGGTGGGCGGGGCTGCTGGAACGGCCGGATGCATTCGATGCAGAGTTCTTCGGAATTGCCCCGCGGGAGGCGGGGTCGATGGATCCGCAGCAGCGCCTGCTGCTGGAGGTGAGCTGGGAGGCGCTGGAGGATGCGGGGATCCACGCGAAGGGACTGGCAGGCGCAGATGCGGGGGTGTTTCTCGGGATCAGCGCGTCGGAGTATGGGCAGCGCGCACAACACACGCTTCCGCATGAGGAGTTGTCGGCCTACACACTGCAGGGCTCGGCGTTGAATGCCGCAGCGGGACGTCTTGCCTATTTCTACGGATTCAGCGGACCGGCGGTGGCCATCGATACGGCGTGCTCGTCATCGCTGGTGGCCATCGATCGGGCATGTCGCAGCCTGCGCGAGGGAGAGACGTCGCTGGCATTGGCGGCGGGCGTGAATCTGATTGCGAGCGCGGAAGGGTTCATCATCGCGTCGCAATGGGGCATGCTGTCGCCGCGGGGAGTGTGTGCGGCGTTCGATCAGGCAGCGGACGGGTTTGTGCGTGGGGAAGGGTGCGGCGTGGTGGTGCTGAAGCGTCTTCGCGATGCGGAGGCAGCTGGGGATCGGATCCGGGCGGTGATT
>DASXFH010000298.1:0-9348 GCA_036489655.1 Acidobacteriaceae bacterium
GCCTCGAGGGTGAGTGGATTGCCGGCAAGAAGAAGCGGTGTGGACATCGTTCCTTAGGTTACAGGTTGCAGGTGACAGGGTGTAGCTTGCCGGGCGAGGGCGGGGTACCGGCCGGGGGGCGCACAGCTTTTGCGCGCGGCGTGGCGGGATTTCTTCCATAGGCAAGCGGGCCGCGCATCCATATATTGATGTGTGCAGGCTCTCGTTGCGGGAATGGCTCGAAGGGAGACCTGATGCGACGGGCGGCGGGGACGAAGAACAGGCCGGACCGGCACCTGTATTTGGCTTTCAGGGAAGCGGGGAACCAGGGACATGAGTACAAAACCAAATGCGCCGCCGGGAACTGAGCGGCAGAGCTATGTGGGTCCGTTCATCATCATTACGGCCCTGTTCTTTCTTTTCGGATTCATCACTAATCTGAACATGGCGCTGGTGCCGCACCTGAAGAAGGTGTTCACACTGGGCTACGGCTGGGCGATGCTGGTGGAGTCGGCATTCTTTCTGGCGTACTTCGTGTTCTCGAGCCCGACGGCGAAGCTAATTGAGCGGATCGGCTACAAGAAGACGATTGTGGTTTCGCTGTTTGTGCAGGTGGTGGGCGCGCTGCTGTTTGTGCCGGCGGCGAAGCTGGTGAGCTTCCCCCTGTTTCTGGCGGCGATCTTTATTGTGGGCGCGGGAGTAACGGCGCTGCAGACGGCTGCAAATCCGTACGTGTCGATATTGGGGCCGGAGCACAGCGCGCCCTTTCGACTGACGCTGGCGCAGGCGTTCAATTCGACCGGCGGGATGATCGCGCCCATTATTGCGGGGCAGTTCATCCTGACGGATCTGGGGGCGAATGCATCGCCGGCCCTGGTCGCGGGCACGGTGCGGGGCCCGTATATCGCGATTGCGGCCGGACTGCTGATTCTGGGCATCGCGATGGCGTTCATTCATTTGCCGTCCATTGGGATGACGCGCGATTTTCGCCCGGCGGAGAAGGGCGGACAGGTGCTGGATCAGAGCATCTGGGCATTCCGGCACACGGTGCTGGGGGCGCTGGGGATATTCCTGTACGTGGGCGTGGAAGTCGGCCTCGCGTCGATCGCGGTGAATTACTTCCTGCAGCAGGGCGTGAGCGTGGCGGGCACGACGCACTTCTTCAGCGGCTGGGGAGCGTTTGGCGGCTGGATCACGCACGTGTATGGCCTGACCGACAGGGTGGGGATTGCGTCGGCGCTGGTATCGCTCTATTGGGGCGGCGCGCTGGTTGGGCGTCTTCTGGGCTCGTGGATGCTGACGAAAGTGAAGGCCGGCGGGCTGCTGGGGACATTCGGCATTCTGGCCACGCTGATGCTCCTGCTGTCGATGGTATCGAGCGGGCAGGTAGCGATCTGGAGCCTGGTGCTGTGCGGCTTCTTCAATTCGATCATGTTCCCGAACATCTTCGCGCTGGGCATCGCCGGGCTGGGTCCGATGACCAGCAAGGGATCGGGGCTGATTATGACCGCGGTGGTGGGGGGCGCGATCATTCCGCTGCTGATCGGCGTGCTGGCCGATCGCTTCGGCATCCAGCACGCGTTCCTGCTGCCGATGTGTTGTTACATCTTCATCGCGTTTTATGGGCTGGTGGGACACAAGCCCAGCCGTCGAATGGCATAGAGCTTCGGCCTCGCTTACGCAAAGCGGCTTTCCGGTTAACCGGGGAGCCGCTTTGTTTTCAGGGGCGGAAGTGGCAATCTGTTATCAGGGGGTCGTTTAGGCCGGAGGGGTGCCTGATATGACAGACAGGGCGGAGCGATGCTGCGGGAAGTACCTCAATTTTGAAACTTTAGCTGGATCTACTCGTCACATTGGCAGTGCACCCTGCGTGCCGCCATCTGAAGAAATATGAAACGAGCGGAACAAAAACTGTTGGTGTGGGTCGCGGCGTTGGCCGTGACGCTGGCAGGCGGGATCGCCGCATGGGCGCAGCAGGGGAGCGGAGCCGGCCGCGTTCTGGGGACGGTTGAATCCGCGAGCGGAAACACCGTGGTGGTGAAAACCGATGCGGGCACGTCCGAAAAGGTGACCGTGCCGGACACAGCGCGGATGCTGCGCACCACTCCTGGGCAAAAGACGCTGGCAGGCGCGACCAGGATTACGATGGACCAGGTCAGCGCGGGTGACCGCGTCCTGATGGTGGTTGCGGGCGAACCGCCCACCGCTTCGATCGTGGTGGTGAACAAGAAGAGCGATCTGGAAGCCAGACAGCAGCAGGAAGAGGCGGACTGGCAGAGGCGCGGTGTGGGCGGGATTGCAAAGAACGTGGACGCGGCGGCGGGGACCTTGACGGTTGCCGCGGGAGCCCGGACCTTCACTATCCGTACAACGCCCGGCACCATCGTGCGGCGGTACACCCCGGACTCAGTGAAATTCAGCGATGCGAAGCCTTCGACACTGGCGGCGATCCAGCCGGGCGATCAGGTGAGGGCGCGCGGCGAGAAGAGCGCAGACGGCAGCGAAGTAACGGCGGAGGAGATCGTTTCGGGCTCGTTCAGGAATCTGGCTGGAATGGTGATGTCGACGGATCCGAGCGCGGGAACTTTCGTGGTGAAGGACCTGATGACGAAGAAGACGGTGACGATCAGGACGACGCCCGACTCGGATATGCGCAAGCTGGATCCGCAGATTGCGCAGGCGATTGCCATGCGTTTAAAAGGATCCGGCGAAGCACCGGACGGCGGACATGGAGCGGCGGCCTCGGGACAGCCAGCCGCGGAGCAGCATACCGGGCCTGAGGCAGGGGGATCGAAAGGGTCGGGTGGCGGCGAACTGGCGAGGATGCTGCAACGTTCACCGGAGATTCACGTGAGCGACCTGCGCAAAGGCGACGCGGTGATCATTGTGGCGACCTCGGGAAGTTCAGACACAGCCACAGCGGTTCACATGGTGGCGGGGGTAGAGCCGATGCTGCGGGCATCGGCGAGTGGCAGCAAGAGTATGGTCTCGTCGGCCTGGAACCTGGGCGGCGGATCCGCCGGAGGGGACCAGAGCGGCGGTGGTGAGGGCAATCCTTAAGGAAGCAGGACACAGGGGCACTTAAGGCATCGGCTGAGTTCTTGCTGACCCCATCCCTGAGCAAAGTACCGCAACGATCTTGAGCGGCGCGGACACGAAGAACGACAAACAGAATGGAAACGGAAACTGTGACACTTAGAATTCTCAATTACTCGAAGTGTGGGGCGGCGCAATTTCTGCGTGCCGCGTGGTTGGCAGGGGCATTGATGGCCGGCCTGACAGCGAGTCAGGGAACAGCGCTTGCGGCGCAGACGGCGGATTCCAATCCGGCAGCCGGCGGCATTCGCGGTCAGGTGACCGACCCGTCGGGGGCGGTGATTCCTCAAGCGACGGTGGTGGTGCGCGATTCCGCGGGCAGTGTCGCCGGGAAGACGACGTCAGACAATGGCGGCGGCTATGCGATTCACGGTTTGCGGCCGGGCAAATACAGCGTGGCCGTCACGGCGCAGGGCTTTGCTTCCTACAGCGAGGCGGGGATTGCGGTGGCCGGCGGGCAGATGAAGAATCTGAACCCGGCGCTGACCATCGCGGTGGAGAAGCAGGAAGTGCAGGTGCAGGCGGAGAACACGACCATCGGGACCGGCGCGGATGAAAACGCGAATGCGGTGATTATCAAGGGCAGCGATTTGAATTCGCTGTCGGACGATCCGGACGAGCTGCAGAACGAGCTGCAGGCGCTGGCCGGACCCTCGGCGGGACCGAACGGCGGCGAGATTTATATCGATGGTTTCACGGGGGGGCAGTTGCCGCCGAAGTCGTCGATCCGCGAGATTCGGGTGAACCAGAACCCGTTTTCGGCCGAGTACGATCGGCTGGGTTACGGGCGCATCGAGATTTTCACCAAGCCGGGGACGGACAAGATCCACGGTGGTATCCAGTTTGCGGGGAATTATTCGGCCTTCAACTCAGAGAACCCGCTGCTGAACGGCTCACCGGAGCCTTCTTACTACTCCTACTTCGGGCATGGGAATGTCGGCGGACCGATTAACAGGTTCTCGTCATACTTTGTCAGCGGATTTGGGAGGAACCAGGAGAACGTCAACATCATCAAGGCTCTGGATCCGGCCGCCATCAGCAACGGGAACACACTGAATCCACCGTCGCTGAACGAGGCCTACAGCTTTCCCACGTATTTTTTTGTGGTTAGTCCCCGCGTCGATATCCAGCTGGGAAAGCTGAACACGCTGACGGTGCGGTACGAATTCAACCGATGGCACACCACGAATAGTGTAGGCGGCGCGTACTCCCTGCCCTCGCAGGGGACGAATGAGGACGATCAGGAAAACGAGGTGCAGGCATCCGACAGCCTTATTCTGAGCAGGAATCTGGTGGACGATATCCGCTTCCAGTATCGGCGCGTTCGCGATGGTTCTTCCTCTGTGTCCTCGCTGCCTTCATATTCGCTGCAGCAGCAGTTCACGGCGGGTGGAAACAGCCAGCAGTCGGATCAGGACAACGAAGACAACTTCGAATTTCAGAACTACATATCGGGCGCCTACGGAGCGCATTCTCTGAATTTCGGGACGCGGCTGCGGATGTACCACGACGTAAACACCACGACGGGCGGCAGCAACGGCTCATACAGCTTTGCGAATGCGGCTAATTTTGTCGGATGCCTCAGCAATCCGCCGGCGGCCAGCTGCAAGCCGATTCGGTACACCTATACCCAGGTCAATAATCCCCTGGCACGCGCCACGATGTTCGACGCGGCGCTGTTTTATCAGGATGACTGGAAGGTGAATCCGCGTCTCACCTTCAGCTACGGATTGCGGTGGGAGACACAGAACCGGATCAGCGACAAGAGCGACTGGGCTCCGCGATTCGCTTTCGCCTATGCCCTGGGACGCGGCAGCGGAAAGAAGCCGGCGAAGACGGTAGTGCGGGCGGGCTATGGCTGGTTCTACAACCGGTTTACGGTTCCCCACGGGTTCGGGTCCAGTGAGCCGTACATCATCACCCCGATCCACAACAACGGAACCAACCTGGTGCAGTACATCCAGAGCGGCAACATTGTCTTCAACGCGAACCAGACGACGCCCCTGACGCCGAGTACCGGGAGCGCCGGGACGGGAATCAACGCACCGACAAAATACACCATTGCCCCGAATTTCAAAGCTGCGAACGACATGGAAGCGGCGGTGGGCGTGGATCGCCAGATCACCAAAGCCATGACCGGCAACGTAACGTATGTGTTTTCTCAGGGAGTGCATCAGTTTTTCACGGACAATCTAAACGCGGCGGCGGAATATCCGCTGGCGGACGCGAAGGCCGGCATTTACCCGACGACGATTCCCAATGCGCCCCCGGAAAATAATCTGCAATACCAGTCGGGTGGCTTCTATAAGGAACACCAGGTGATGGTGACGTTCCGGGCGAACTACCGGAAGTTCAGCTTCTTCACCAATTACACGTACTCGAATGCCCGGGGCGACACCAGCGGAATGGGGTCGGTGCCCACGGTTTCCAGCGATCCTGGCCTGGATTACGGACGGACCACGTTTGACGTGGCAAACCGCTTCATGCTGTTCGGGAATTTCATGCTCCCATGGAAGATTTCGGTTTCGCCGATGCTGATGGCGAACTCCGGAACCCCCTACAATATCGTGACCGGTGACGAACTGACGGGAAACAATCAGTTCAATGCGCGGCCGACGTACGCGAGAAGCTGCAGCGAATCGGGAGCCTTTTCCACGGCTTACGGCTGCCTCAACGCGCTGCCCTATGGATATGGCGCGCAGTCGGGAAGCGGGGCGACGCTGGATCCGTCGGCCGTGGGGGAGCCGATCATTCCCTACGGAATCGGTACCGGTCCGTCGAACGTGAGCGTCAACATGCGGCTCAGCAAGGTGATCGGCGTTGGGCCAAAGCTGGGCGAGGGACAGCATGGAGCCAGCGGGGGCGGCGGATTCCACGGTGGGCCGCACGGCCTGGGCGGCGGGGGGCTCAGCGGTAACCGCGGCGGTCCGGGGAGAATGGATCAGGAGGCTGCGCGCAAGTACAGCCTGACGTTTTCCGCCTGGGCCACGAACATTCTCAATCATGAGAATCTGGGCACGCCGAGCGGGGCCATGAGCCCGTCCCTGGATCAGAACGGCAACCTGAAGCTCAGCCAGTATTTCGGCGAGTCGCAGACGATTGCCGGCGGGTTTTTCCATGGGCCGAGCGCAGGGAACCGGGTGATCACGCTGGAGGCAGCGTTTAACTTCTAAGAGCAGCCGGTAGCCGGTGGGAAAACTAAACAGAAAGAGTGAAAAAGACAGCGGTCAGCCCTTGGGCTGGCCGCTTTTGTTGTTGGAGGCCGATTCAGGGCTGGCGTTCTTTCCAAAGGCGGTAGAGGGCCCAGGCGGCGAGGGTGCAGCCGTCCTGGATCGTGCCGTCGAGGAGCATCTGCTCGAAATCGGCGATGGCGGCCGTGCGCAGGACCAGGTCCTGTTCCTCGGGGTCAGGATCGGCGCCGGCGGGTGTGAGGCCAGTGGCCAGAAACACATGCTGTTTCTGGCGGGCGAAGCCGTAGGCGATCCATATTGCACCAAGACGGGTCATGGTTTGCGCGATGAGGCCGGTTTCTTCGCGGAGCTCGCCGCGGGCCAGTTCTTCGGGATCGACGTCGGCGGTTTCCCATCCGCCCTGGGGCAATTCCAGGCTGCGTTGCTGGATGGTGTAGCGGAACTGCTCGACAAGATAAAGGGTGTCGCCTTCGATGGGGATGATGACCGCGCAGTCGTCTTTCTCTACCACACCGTAAATGCCGAGGGCACCGTTGTTGCGCTCGATGGCGTCTTCGCGCAGGCGCAGCCAGGGGTTGCGGTAGATCTCGCGGGAGGAGAGGGTGCGGATGCTCATGGGCCCAGAGTACCAATGGATCGATTTGCACGGCGGCCGGTTTGCCTGGACCGGCCCGCGTCCGTACCATAGAGAAGAGACAACACAGCGACTGACCCGCGTTCCGGGATGCGAGCGCGGGAATCCTGGTCGAACACATCTTGCCGCTTCCCCCTGCGGTTCGCAGCCGAGAGAGCCTGCGAGGACCGCGCGGGAGACCGGCCCGAGAAGGGCACAAACTTTGACATCAGACGAGACAACAGAAACAAGTGCCGCAGTGGCGGCGGACAACGAAACCGGGGAGCAAAACCAGAGCGCGGGAGAGCTTCAGGAGAGCTCCGGCGGAACAGGCGACGCTCACCAGCATGCACAGCCGACGCTGAATCCTGAATGCACGCGCGAGGTGGAGGTTGAAGTGCCGGCGGAGGCCGTCACGAAGAGCTTTCGCGATGTGACGAAGCGCTACCAGAAGCTGGCGCGAATTCCGGGCTTCCGCCCCGGGAAGGTGCCGGAGAGCGTGCTGCGCTCGCGCTTCGCGGGGGCGATTCGCGAAGAGGTGGTGGAGGCCATCGTGCCGGCGCACTTCCGCGAGGTCATAGCGCAAAAGGGGCTGCGGCCAGTCTCGCAGCCGCAGGTAACGGATCTGAACCTCGTAGAGGGACAGCCGCTGCAGTTCAAAGCCGTTTTTGAGGTGGTTCCGGAGTTCTCCGTCGAGGGTTATCGGGAGGTCCGGGTGGAGAAGCCGGACACGGAGCTGACGGAGGCCGAGTTTCAGACGGAACTGGAGCGAATTCGCGATGCGCGATCGACGATGGAGAACGTCGCGGAAGAACGCGGGCTGATGGAGGGGGACTGGGCGCAGATCACCTTCACCGGGGTGCTGGAAGGGGAGACCGCGGAGGGGGAGGGGAATCAAACTCCGCAACCTATTGCAGGAGAGGACGTATCGGTGGAAATTGGCGGCCCGGATACGGTGCAGGCCTTCACAGATGCGCTGCGCGGGACGAAGCCGGGGCAGGAGCTGAAGTTCGAGGTGACCTATCCGGGGGATTTCGGACAGAAGCGGCTTGCGGGTAAAACAGTCGCGTACGCGGTGGAGGTGCGCGGCATTCGCAAAAAGGTGAAGCCGGAGCTGAACGACGCGTTCGCGAAGGAAATGGGGAAGTACGAGAACCTGGAAGACTTCGAGAAACAGCTCAGGGATCACCTCGCATCCGATAAGAAAAACAGGGTCCTGGCCGATGCGCGTAATCGTCTGGTCGACGCCTTGGTGGCGAGGTTCGCTTTCCCTGTGCCGGAATCGATTGTGCAGAATCAAGTGGATACGCGCCTGGAGCGGGGACTGCGCGCGCTGGCCGCCCAGGGCATGCGGACCGAGGACATGCGCAAGCTGGATTTCGACCATCTGCGTGAGGCGCAGCGGGAGTCCGCGGTGGGGGAAGTCAGGGGGGCTCTGGTGCTGGACCGAATTGCCGATGTGGAAAACATCCAGATCAGCGACGAGGAGATGGAGCGGGAACTGTTGATGATCTCTGTGCAAACGCGTGAACCGGTCGAGAGTCTGCGCGATCGTTTGACCCGTGAGGGCGGTCTGGCTAGAATTCGGGAACAATTGAGAAGGGAAAAGACGGGGAATCTGCTCGTCGAACGCCTGTCCTGAACTGCCCCGCTGGTGCGAGGGTGATCCATGTCACTGACGATGCGGCGGGGATGCCGCAGAACAGAGAGTAGAGAGAAGTATGGCTTTAGTTCCGATGGTGATCGAGCAGACGAGCCGCGGCGAGCGGGCGTACGACATCTATTCGCGTTTGCTCCGCGACAACATTATCTTTCTCGGAACGCCGATCGACGATCAGATTGCGAATCTGGTGATTGCGCAGCTGCTCTTCCTGACCGCGGAGGATCCGGAGAAGGACATTCAGCTTTACATCAACTCGCCGGGGGGCTCGATCACCGCGGGTTTGGCGATTTACGACACGATCCAGTACATCCGGAATAACGTGCAGACGCTCTGCATCGGGCAGGCGGCCAGCATGGGCGCGTTTCTGTTGATGGCGGGAACGAAGGGCAAGCGTTTTGCCCTGCCCAACTCGAGGGTTCTGATCCATCAGCCGTCGATGGGGGGACTGGCCGGACAGGCGACCGACATCGACATTCACGCGCGCGAGATTATCCGGATTCGCGAAATCACCAATAAGCTGATGGCGAAGCACACGGGCCAGAATCTCGACAAGATCGAAAGGGACGTGGAACGAGACTTCATCATGAACGCTCCGCAGGCGAAAGAGTACGGGATTATCGATGAGATCATCGATCGCCCGCGGACCAACCAGTAAGGACTCCCCCAGGGGCCGCTGACGCAGTTAAGGAGTTTGCCGGGATGAAAACGCGAACGGGATCCGATGAAGCACTTCGTTGTTCGTTCTGCCATAAGTCGCAGGACGCCGTCGCCAAGCTGATTTCATCTCCGAGCGATTATCCGCGTGC
>DASXFH010000362.1:0-5098 GCA_036489655.1 Acidobacteriaceae bacterium
CCGCAGCAGATTGTCCGTCTGCCCGATATGTTCCCACAACTCAAACGCCAGATACGGCGCGAACGGCGCCAGCAGCAGCGTCAGCGACCGCAGAACCTCGCCCAGCACCGCATCCGGAACCTCGCCCGCTGCTATCGCCGGCTCGGCCGCCGTCAGCACGTTCACCAGCTCCATAATCGCCGCGATGCATGTGTTGAAGTGCCAACGCCCCGCAAAATCCTCAGTAATCTTGCGGATCGTCTGGTGCAGCTTCCGCAAGATCGCCTGCGATGTGGGGCTCAGATTCGTGCCCGCCGCCGCTGTGCTTCTTGCCCGCTCCCCGTGCTTCATCGCAAATCGCCAGACCCGCCCCAGGAAGCGGCTCACCCCCGCCACGCCATCCTCCTGCCAGTCCAGATCGCGGTCCGGCGGCGCCGCGAACAGCGCGTACATCCGCGTGGCGTCCGCCCCAAAGCGCTCCACCATCTCGTCCGGCGACACCACGTTGCCCTTTGACTTCGACATCTTCGCGCCGTTGCGGATCACCATCCCCTGCGTGAACATCCGCTCCACCGGCTCGTCGTTCTTTACCACCCCCAGGTCGCGCATCACCTTCGTCCAGAAGCGCGAGTAGATCAGATGCAGGATGGCATGCTCTACTCCGCCAATGTACTGGTCGATGGGAAACCAGTACGCCACCGTCGCTGTGTCAAATGGCGCTTTATCATTCTTCGCGTCCGTATACCGATAGAAGTACCAGGACGAATCGACGAACGTGTCCATCGTGTCCGTCTCGCGCAGCGCCTCTGCCCCGCATTTTGGACACGTCGTGTGCACAAATTCCGGCACCTTCGCCAGCGGCGACCCGCCCTGCTGCGTAATCTCGATGTTGTCCGGCAGCAGCACCGGCAACTGATCGTCCGGAACCGGCACAATCCCGTCGTTCGGGCAGTAAATCATCGGAATGGGCGTGCCCCAGTACCGCTGCCGGCTCACCCCCCAGTCCTTCAGCCGATACGTAACCGTCGCCTTGCCAAATCCATGCTCCTCGGCATGCGCGGCCATCTTTTGCTGCGCCTCGACGCACCCCAGCGAGCTGAACTCGCCCGAATTGATCAGCAGGCTCTCGTCTGAAGTAAACGGCAGCAGGGCCTGGACTTCGCCCTCGGCGGGGGCATCGCCCGTCCGGCGCGGCAATACCACCACCCGCATCTCCAGCCCGTATTTCTGCGCGAATTCGTAGTCCCGCTCATCGTGCGCCGGCACCGACATAATCGCGCCCGTCCCGTAATCCAGCAGGATGTAGTTCCCCACCCACACCGGCAGCCGCTCGCCGCTGAACGGGTTGATGGCGTAGTGTCCCGTGAACGCGCCGTGCTTCTCGATCGCGCCCACATCACCCGCTTCGCGTGCCTTCTTCTGCTGTTCCAGCAGCGCCGCCACCGCATCGGACAGCGCCGGATCCGCCGCCGCCATCTCTTTCATCACCGGATGCTCCGGCGCCAGCTGCACACTCGTCGCTCCGTAGATCGTGTCGATCCGCGTGGTGAACACGGCGATCTTCTGCCCGGTCCCGCGCACATCCTCACGCGGCGGCAAAATCGCCGTCCCTGTCTTCCGCGCCTTTGCCTCGTCCTCCGGAACTGCACTCGCGTCTTCCAGATCAAACTCCACCTGCGCGCCTTCGCTGCGGCCAATCCAGTTCCGCTGCATGGTGCGGACCTTCTCCGGCCACCCCTCGAGCTTGCTCAGATCGTCCAGCAGCTCCTGTGCGTAATTCGTGATCCGCAGAAACCACTGCTCCAGATCGCGCTGCTCGACAATCTGCTCCTCGTGCCGCCAGCAGCAGCCGTTCACCACCTGCTCGTTCGCCAGCACCGTGGCGCACTGCGGACACCAGTTCACCTTGGACTTTTTCCGATAGGCCAGCCCCCGCTCGAACATCCGCAAAAAGAACCACTGATTCCAGCGGTAGTAATCCGGCAGGCAGGTGGTCACTTCATTGCGCCAGTCGTAGCTCAGCCCCAGCCGGTTCATCTGCCGCTTCATCGCGGCAATGTTGCCCAGCGTCCACTCGCGCGGCGGGGTGTTGTTCTTGAGCGCGGCGTTTTCCGCCGGCAGTCCAAACGCGTCCCACCCCATCGGGTGCAGCACGTTGTAGCCCTGCATCCACATGTAGCGCGCCAGCGCATCGCCAATGGAGTAATTCCGCACGTGCCCCATGTGCAGCTGCCCCGAGGGATACGGCAGCATTTCCAGCACGTAATATTTCTGCTTGGGCGATGACGCCGGCTCAGCCGCGTACAGCTCCGGCTGCTCCGCCCAGCGCGCCTGCCACTTCGCCTCAATCTCGGCGGGCGTATAGCGGACCTCCAAAGAAGAAGGTTCCCCGGTGGCCGCCTGCCTGGCGGCTTCTGTATTTGGTCTGGTGGGCATAAACGGACTCAGCTTCGATTGTAAATTGACGCTTCGGGCCATCGCAGGGCACCGGCTTTCTACACCGTACCCCGTAGCCCGTAACCCCTGCGCGGGGTCGCCTTCTCGGCGAGCCCACGCATCACCCCCACATTCCGCGCTTCGTCCCCCTCCGCGTCCACCGGCGTCTCTGCAATAAACGCGCAGTGTGCGAAGCGCGCATCCTGCAGCAGCCGCCGGAACGGCCCCGTCCCCATCGTCCCCTCGCCGATGTGCTCATGCCGATCCAGCTTCGACCCTCGCGGAGCCTTCGCGTCATTCATGTGCCACACCCGCACCGTCTCCAGGCCCACCGTCTCCCCGATCAGCCCCACCGTCTCCTCATACCCCTCCGCCGTCACCAGGTCGTACCCCGCCACATGGCAATGGCACGTGTCCAAACACGCCCCTGCGGGAGCCACCGTCTGCAGCCGCTCCACCAACTCCGCCACCTGTTCGAAGCTCCCGCCCAGCGAGAACTCCGACCCCGCCGTATTCTCAATCAAAACTCGAAAATTGCAGTCGTCCAGAACGATCCCATCCACCGCCCGCGCAATGCCGTCGGCCGCCAGCCGCAGACCCTCCGCCCGCGTCAGCCCCTTCCATGACCCAGGATGCAGTACAAGGTACTCCGCTCCCAGCGCCAGCGCCCGCTCCACCTCGCCGCGAAACGCCGCAACCGATTTCTCCCGAAACAACTGCGTCTGGCTGCACAAATTCACCAGATAGCTGGTATGGATCACCAGGGGAAAGCAGTCGTACTCCTGCCGCAGCCGCCGCATCTGCTCGCAGTGGCTCGCCTCCAGCTGCTGCGCCCGCCACATCCGCGGGCTCGACGAGAAGATCTGAAACGTGTTCGCCCCGATCGTGTGCGCCCGCTCCGCCGCCCGAAACACCCCGCCCGACGTCGACAAATGAATCCCAATCCGCCGAGACAGCTGTGCTTTTCCTGCCCGGTTCACTTCGCTTCCCAGAGATTCAGCATAGAGACGCGCGTCGCCGCAAAATCGGTCGCATTCCGCGTCACCAGGATCAGCTCGAAGTGAAGCGCTGTGGCCGCCAGCAGCCCATCAATACTCGCGACAGGCCTCCCCTTTCGCTTCGCGTCTGCGGCGATCAATCCCCACCGGTCCGCGATTTCCCGCTCAATCGGCAAAATCCTTCCGGCAAACCGCGCGGGTAAATCCGTCTCAAGCCATCTTTCCAGCTGCGAACGCCGCTTTCCCTGCGCCAGACCCGCAACTCCTTTGCGGAGCTCTCCGAGCGTCAGCACACTGAGATACAGCAAGCCTTCTTCGATCCCATCCAGCCATTCCAGCACGCGTCTTTCCGGGCGGGCACTCACGGCTTCGGAAATGCAGTTTGTGTCCAGCAGATAACCATTCACAGGTCGATGTCCCGTCCGGTATCCCGGGAGCGCTCAAGGTCGAGATCGACTCCCATCAGGGGCGATTCGCGAAAAAACTGCACCAGGCTGCGTGGCTGCCGCGATTTGACCGCCAGTTCCTCGTATGCCTCCTCGGAAATCATCACCACGCCCTCACGTCCCTGGCGCGTGATCCTTTGTGGCCCTTTTGTCCGCGCCAGACGGAAGACCTCGCTGAATCGAGCCTTCGCTGTCTGTACCTGCCAGGAGTCGGAATTCGGAGCAAAGGCTTTGCTTTTCGCCACCAATACCCGATTTCTCTCAGTCATCTTCTTCACCTCACGGCACTAGTCTGACTAGTCTGTAGCCTAGCAAATCCGGCCAACTTTTGCACAAACATCCGCCCCGCGCTTCCCCTGTATCCTGACCCTTCCGTGCCCGACAACGCCGCCGAACAAACTCCGCTCATGCGCCAGTATCTGGCCGCCAAGCGCCAGCACCCCGACGCCCTGCTTTTCTTTCGTCTCGGCGACTTCTACGAGCTTTTCTTCGAAGACGCTAAAACCGCCTCCCGCGAGCTCCAGCTCACACTCACCGCCCGCGACAAGGAGCGCAATACCCCCATGTGCGGCGTTCCCTGGCACGCTGCGGAAAACTACATCGCCCGCCTCCTCCGCCAGGGCTACCGCGTCGCCATCTGCGAGCAGATGGAAGACCCAAAGCTCGCAAAAAAAATCGTCCGCCGCGAAGTCACCCGCGTCCTAACCCCCGGCACCGCCCTCGATCCCGCCCTCTCTGCCGAACAGTCCAACTACCTCGCCGCCGTCCACTGCACCTCGGACGCCGCCGGCCTCGCCCTCCTCGACCTCTCCACCGGCGACTTCCGCGCTACTGAATTTTCCGGCCCAGGCTCAACCGCCCAGGTTCTCGACGAGCTCCTCCGCCTCGCCCCCGCCGAGCTCATCTTCCCGGCCGCCTCTGGCCCCCTCGGCCCCTATGCCGACGCCGCCACCCTCGAGCCCCTCCTCACTCAGATCAAAACCCGTTCCCCCATCGACGACTGGGTCTTCTCCTCCGACTTCGCCCTGCCCCTGCTCGAACGCCAGCTCGGCAGCCAGTCTCTTGAAGGCTTCGGCCTCAGCGGACATCTCGCCGCTGCCATCGCCGCCGGCGCCATCGTCCACTACGTCCGCAGCACCCAGAACTCCGACGCCACTCACGTCGATTCGCTCCGCTTCTACGGCCACGCCGAGCATCTCCACCTCGATCAGGTCACCGCCCGCAATCTCGAGCTTGTCG
>DASXFH010000377.1:0-3994 GCA_036489655.1 Acidobacteriaceae bacterium
GAGCATCTCGCGCATGCCGGGGCCGCCCACAGGGCCTTCATAGCGGATGACCATGACGTCGCCCGGCTTGATCTGCCCGGACTCAACGGCGTGGAAGGCTGCGTCTTCCGTGTCGAAGACGCGCGCCGGTCCGCGATGCTCGAGGCGCTTGTGTCCCGCGACTTTGATCACGCAACCTTCCGGCGCCAGATTGCCTTTGAGGATCACGAGACCGCCGGTCGACTTCAGAGCCTTGTCAACGGTGTGGATCACATCCTGCCCGGGCGTTTCCTTCGCGAGCGCGGCTTCTTCGGCCAGCGTTTTGCCCGATGCGTTGAGACAGCTGCCATCGATGAGCCCGGCGTCGATCAAGCGCTTTGCCAGCAGACGGCTGCCCCCCGCAGCCTGATAGTCGACAGCAACGTACTTACCGCCTGGCTTCAGGTCGCAGAGCAGCGGCGTGTGGTTGCTGATGCGATCAAAGTCATCGACCGTGAGCGGAATCCCTGCCTCATTCGCGATGGCGAGGAAGTGCAGCACAGCGTTGGTGGACCCGCCGGAGGCCGCGACGCTGGCGATGGCGTTCTCGATGGCTTTGGGCGTGATGATCTGGCTGGGCTTCACTCCGCGACGAACCAGCTCCATCACCATCCGTCCGGCTTCGCGCGAGGCATCCAGCTTCTCCGCCAAAAACCCCGGAACCCCCGACAATCCGATGGGCGAGATACCGAGAAACTCGCAGGCCATGGCCATAGTGTTGGCCGTGAACTGGCCGCCGCAAGCGCCCACGCCCGGACAGGCGTTCGCCTCCACCGCTTCGAGACCGGCATCGTCCAGCTTGCCCGCCGCATGCGCGCCCACCGCTTCGAAGACATCCTGCACGGTGAGGTCTTTGCCGTTCAGATGGCCGGGCGCAATCGATCCGCCGTAGAGCATCAGTCCGGGAATATCGAGACGCGCCAGCGCCATCACGGTCCCGGGCATGTTTTTGTCGCAGCCGGCGATGGCCACCAGACCGTCAAACTGATTCCCGCGGGTGACGAGTTCGACCGAGTCCGCGATTACCTCGCGGCTGATGAGCGAGGCCTTCATGCCCTCCGTGCCCATGGTGATGCCGTCGGAGATGGTGACCGTGTTGAACTCCATCGGCGTGCCGCCTGCCTCGCGAATGCCCTGCTTCACCGCGTCAGCCAGCGCGCGCAGATGGAAATTGCAGGGGCCGATCTCGGTCCAGGTGTTGGCGATGCCGATGATCGGCTTGCGGAGATCTTCGGGTGTAAAGCCCACGGCGCGAAGCATGGCGCGGGCTGGCGCGCGGTTCGGGCCTTCCGTCAGCGCGATGGAGTAGAGTTTGCCGGGCGCGGTCTTGCCGTTCGATCCGTTATTTGTCATGCTTCCTGTCTCAATGTGTTTTGGGTTTTCATGCGGCACAGATAAAACACCGCTGTCAGCACCAGAGCCGCGCCGATCAGTTGTTCCAGCCTGCTGATGATCTGAACCAGCGAGTACATTGATATTGTTCCGCGACGGGCGAGATCGTACGGAAAGTATTTGACGGCCTGTCCATGCCACGAACCGCGTACAGCGATCAGACTCGCCCGGTCGATAATGTGCGACAAAAGCGGCCAGATAACAACCGCCACGCCAAGCCAAGCGAAGGCTTTCTCTCGTGTACGGGCCCATGTCCACACCAGGAGCACTGCCATTGGCAGATACACTGCAAGCGTGATGAACGGCAGAATCGTGGACAGGACCAGGAAGATCATGCCTGCGCAGCCTCTCCTGCACGCGGCGCAACCCAAAACGCTGCGTCGTGCTGTTGTTCGAATTTGTCCAGCTCCGCCGCATGCCGCAGCGTCAGCCCAATGTCGTCCAGTCCTTCCAGCAGGCAGTCGCGGCGGAAGGGGTCCATCGCGAACGTCGTCGAAAACCCCTGCTCGTCGCGAATCGTGTTGTCTTCGAGCGATACCGTCAGCTGGTAGTTGTCGGTGCTGGCCGCGCGGTCGAGCAGCGTATGCACCTGCTCTTCCGGAAGCGTGACCAGCAGAATGCCATTCTTGCCCGCATTGGAATGGAAGATGTCCGCAAACGAGGGGGCAATCACGCATCGGAATCCATGATCGCTGAGCGCCCAAGCCGCATGCTCGCGCGACGATCCGCAGCCAAAGTTGCGCGCCGCCACCAGAATCTTTGCGCCCTGATAACGCGGATTGTTCAGCTCAAAGCCCGGATCCTGCCGCCAGTCGAAGAACAGAAACTCGCCGTATCCGGTGCGCTCAATGCGCTTCAGAAACTGCTTGGGGATGATCTGATCCGTGTCCACGTTGACGCGGTCCAGCGGCATCGCCTTTGAAGTGAGTGTGCGGAACTTTTCCATTATGCCGGCACCTCCGACTGCCTGAATTCCCAAGTGCGCACATCGGTGAAGCGCCCCTGGATCGCGGCCGCGGCGGCCATCATGGGGCTCACCAGATGCGTGCGCCCGCCTCGACCCTGGCGTCCCTCGAAGTTGCGGTTGCTCGTGGAAGCGCAGCGTTCACCGGGCTGCAGAATGTCGGGATTCATGCCCAGGCACATCGAGCATCCAGGCTCGCGCCACTCGAAGCCGGCTTCTTTAAAGATGGCGTGCAGGCCTTCCTTCTCTGCCTGCGCTTTCACCAGCTGCGATCCCGGCACCACCATGGCGTGGACGCTTTTGTGCACGCGATGACCGGTAACCACCTTCGCTGCCGCCCGCAAATCCTCAATCCGCGAATTGGTGCACGATCCAATGAAAACGCGATCGATGGCGATTTCTTCCATCGGCGTTCCGGCCTTCAGATCCATGTATTCCAGAGCGCGCGTCCATGCGCGGCGATCGGCGTCCGATTCTGCCGCGGCCGGGTCGGGCACCTTACCGGTAATCGACACCACCATGCCGGGATTCGTGCCCCACGTGACGCACGGCTCGATCTCCACGGCCGGAATCACCAGCTCGCGGTCGTACTGTGCGCCCGGGTCGGAAGGCAGCGCGCGCCACTCCTCCACGGCCTGATTCCACGCCGAGCCCTGCGGAGCGAAGGGCCGGCCCCTGAGCCAGGCGAAGGTCGTTTCGTCGGGAGCGATCATGCCGGCGCGTGCGCCCGCTTCAATGCTCATGTTGCAGACGGTCATGCGGCCTTCCATGCTGAGCGAGCGGATCGCAGACCCCGCATATTCGATCACGCAGCCGGTAGCGCCGTCCGTACCGATGCGCCCGATGATCGCCAGCACGATGTCTTTCGCCGTCACGCCTTCGGGCAACTCGCCTTCGACGGCGATGCGGAAGGTCTTCGGCCTGGATTGCGGCAGGCACTGCGTCGCCAGCACGTGTTCCACTTCCGAAGTGCCGATGCCGAAGGCCAGCGCGCCCATAGCTCCGTGCGTAGAAGTGTGCGAGTCGCCGCAGACGATGGTCATGCCGGGCTTGGTGAGCCCCAGCTCCGGGCCGATCACGTGCACGATGCCCTGCCGCGGCGATTCAATGTCGTAGAGAGGAACCCCAAACTCCGCGCAGTTCTTTCGCAGCGCTTCAATCTGCTTCGCCGCGATCGGGTCCTCGATCACCGTGCGATTCGCGGTGGTGGGCACATTGTGGTCCACCGTCGCGACCGAGCGGTCGGTGCGCCGTACCCTGCGCCCCGCCATCCGCAGCCCGTCAAACGCCTGCGGCGACGTGACCTCGTGAATCAGGTGCAGGTCGATGTAGAGCAGCGTCGGCTCGCCCTTCGGCTCCGCGACGATGTGCGATTCCCAGACTTTCTCGAAGAGTGTTTTCGGTTTGCCTGCCATAGATCTCAATTCCACTGGTTGAATTTCCTTACCGGACCGGTGCTACCTTCAGCACGGCGTTCTGCACCCGCTGGCCCATGTTGCCGGTTGAAAGCAGCTTCGCGGATGGTTCGCCGCGTGCCAGATCTGCAGTGCGCCAACCCTCGGCCACCACCTGCTTCACGGCGGCTTCGATCGACGACGCTTCTTCCTCCAGCCCCGCCGA
>DASXFH010000387.1:0-4566 GCA_036489655.1 Acidobacteriaceae bacterium
GCCCTGGCGCCGCTGATGATCCAGGCGCGCTCGGGGCACATCATTAATATTTCGTCGCTCGCCGGGCGCAATCCACTGCCCAACGGAGCCGCCTATGCGGCGTCGAAGTGGGGGCTGAACGGGCTCACGTACTCGGTCGCCGAGGAGCTGCGTCAGTACAACATTCGCGTCAGCGTCATCGCTCCGGGATCGATCAACACCGACTTTATGGATCACCAGGGCCAGGGGAAGCAATCGGGGAAGGATCCGAAGAAGAAGCTGCAGCCGGAGGACGTGGCCGGAGTCGTCGCGACACTGGTCACGCAGGCGCCGCAGGCATTCATCAGCGAAGTGCTGATGCGTCCCACGCAAAAGCCTTAGGGGACTATTCGAAGATCGGGTGCAGCAGACGCACCAGATGATCGGGCTCGGCGAGAAACGCGTCGTGTCCGTGGATCGACGCCATCTCGCGGTACTCGCAGCGCGCGCCGGCCGCCCCGATGATCGCCGCGAGCGAACGCACGTCTTCCGGCGGGAAGAGCCAGTCCGTTGAAATCCCAACCAGCGTGACGTGGGCCTGGATGCGGCTGTACGCAGCGAAGGGAGAGGCATGAGCCCGCACCGGGTCGAAAATGTCCATGGTGCGGGTGATGCAGATGTAGGCGTTGGCGTCAAAGCGCTCGTTGAAGCGGTGACCCTGATAGTCGAGATAACCGGCGATGTCGAAGCGGCCGTTCTGGCCGGCCACGGCGGAGACGAAGGGATTCTCGCCGGTGCGATTGGGCTTGCGTCCAAAGCGTGCCTCAAACAGGGGGACGCTTTTGTAGCTGATGATGCCGAGGGCGCGGGCGATGGCGAGGCCGCCGCGCGGCTCATCGTCGGGCAGGTAAGTGCCGCCGGCCCATTTGGGATCGAGCATGATGGCCTGGCGCTGCAGATGATTCAGGCCCAGGCCCATCGCGCCCAGCGGTGCGGCGCCGATGCTCACCGCGCGCGCGACGCGATCCGGGAAAAGCACGGCCCACTCCAGCACCTGCATGCCACCGATGGATGCGCCGATGGCCAGCTTGAGCCGGCGGATGCCGAGCGAGGAGATGAGCTTTTCCTGGGCTCGGACGATGTCGCGGACATTGATGAGCGGAAAGGTTGGGCCGTAGGGGCGGCCGGTTTCCGGATCGACGGAGCCGGGGCCGGTGGATCCATAACAGGAGCCGAGAATGTTGATGCCGATGATGCAGTCGCGATCGAGATCGAGCAGGCCGCCAGGCTTTTTGAAGAGCTGCGGCCACCACGTGGCCACCTCGGCATTGCCGGAGAGCGCGTGACAGACGAGCACGGCATTGTCGCGTGCGGCGTTGAGCTGGCCGTAGAGCGCATAGTGCTGAGTGGGGCGCGCCAGCACTTCCCCGCTTTCGAGCGGGACCACTTCATCGATGAGGAAGTCCCCCTCGAAATCGGGCTGGCGCGCCTGCACCTGCTCGACGGTGGCGGTCACGCGCCCACCAGCTCCGGACTGTGCACCGCGACCTCCAGCGCCTGATCGATGTCGGCGATGAGGTCACGGACGTCCTCGATGCCAACGGAGAGGCGGACCAGCTCGGGTGTCACGCCGCTTCCCGCCTGTTCCTGAGCGGAGAGCTGCTGGTGCGTGGTGGAGGCGGGATGGATGACCAGCGACTTGGCATCGCCGAGGTTCGCCAGCAGCGAGAAGATTTTCAGCGCGTTGATGAAGCTCTTGCCCGCGTTGAATCCGCCTTTGATACCAAAGGTGATCAGGCCGCTGGCACCGGCGGGGAGATACTTCTTCGCTCGCGCAGCGTACTTGCTGGACTTCAGGCCAGGGTAGTTCACCCACTCGACACCGGAATGCTTCTCCAGATGCTGGGCGACGGCAAGAGCGTTCTCCGAATGCCGCTGCATGCGCAGGTGCAGCGTCTCAAGACCCAGCAGGAAGAGCCAGGCGTTAAACGGCGAGACGGCCGCGCCGGTGTCCCGCAGTCCCTGCACGCGGGCTTTGAGGATGAAGGCCAGCGGACCGAAGGCTTCAACGAAGGAGAGTCCGTGGTAGGAGGGGTCAGGCTCAACGAAGTCCTTAAAGCGTCCGGAGGCCTTCCAGTCAAACTTGCCTGCGTCGACGATGATGCCGCCGATGGAGGTACCGTGGCCGCCGATGTACTTGGTTGCCGATTCGACGACGATGTCTGCGCCCCACTCGATCGGACGGAGCAGAGCGGGTGTCACGCTGGTGTTGTCGATGATGAGCGGGAGGCCGCTCTCATGGGCGATCTTCGCGATGGTCTCCACATCGGCGATGTCCAGCTTGGGATTACCCAGGGTTTCTGTGTAGACGGCGCGCGTCTTTGAGGTGATCGCCTTGCGCAGGCCGTCGAAGTCGTCGGCATCCACGAACTTCACATTGATGCCGAGCTTAGGCAGCGTGTAGTGGAAAAGATTGTAGGTTCCGCCGTAGAGAGAGGTGGTGGAGACAATCTCGTCGCCGGCGCTGGCCAGTGTGGTAATCGCGAGGGTTTCAGCCGCCTGACCGGAGGCTGTCGCCAGGGCCGCGGCGCCGCCTTCGAGCGCGGCCACCCGCTTCTCGAAGACATCGGTCGTGGGATTCATGATCCGGGTGTAGATGTTGCCGAACTCCTGCAGGCCAAACAGGCGCGCCGCGTGGTCCGCATCCTGAAAGACGTACGAAGTGGTTTGGTAGATGGGCACGGCGCGGGATCCAGTAGTGGGATCCGGGGTCTGCCCGCCATGCACTGCCAGGGTCGCCAGATGCTGTTTCTGTTGCTCGTCTGCCATGCTCCGCTCCTTATACGTGTTTTGCTGTCCGTCGTCCGCTCGAGTCCCGATCCGCGCCATCCAAATGGAAACGGCCCGCGATCGCTGTGACCGTGGGCCGCCGGAAGTTTTTCGGTTTGCGCTACTGCGCCTCTCCGCTCCCGCGCACGGTCGCACCGCACATACACATGTGCATGCCGAGAACGAAGGCCGCGCCGCTGGTGCAAAGAACCATTGCAGCCAGTATCAGGCTATTGCGGGAAATCCGTCAACGCACAGGGCCAGCGCCGTCAGTGCACGGCGATTCGCCGACGCGCTTCGACCGCACAAGGAACGAAAGCGCCAGCGTAATCAGAATGACCTGCAGTCCGATGCAAAGGAAGGCGACCCAGTGATGGCCGCGGAGGGGGCGCAGAACCGACACACTGCCAAGAGCGACTGCCATGGCGGCCATGACGATTGCGCGTCTGCGAAGTCCACGAATTCTGCGCATGACTCATTGCTGTATCACAAGGGAACGAGTCATCCAACGCCACGAAAGCGGGATTACCGAAGGTGGGCTACCGCCCGCGCATGCCGCCCAGCATGCCCATAGCGCGGCGCTGCAGCATGCCGCCTTTGCCCATGCCTTTAAACATTTTGCGCATCTGCGCGTACTGGCGTAACAGCTGGTTCACCTCCTGCACTGTGGTACCCGAACCCGCCGCGATGCGCTTGCGGCGGCTGCCGGAGATGATCTCGTGGTGGTCGCGCTCCTTTGGGGTCATGGAGTTGATGATGGCCTCCACGCGCGACAACTGCTTGTCGTCCACCTGGCCGGCCGCCTGCTGCATGCCGGCAAAAGGGCCTACCGAGGGCAGCATTTTGAGGATCGATTCCAGCGAGCCGAGCTTCTTGATCTGGCGCAGCTGATCGCGGAAGTCCTCCAGAGAGAAGCCGTCGCCGGAGAGCGCCTTGCGCGCGAACTCTTCGCTCTTGCGCTTGTCCAGCTTGTCTTCGGCGCGCTCGATCAGGCCCATGATGTCGCCCATGCCGAGAATGCGGCCGACGATGCGGTCGGGATGGAAAGGCTCGAAGGCATCGGGCTTTTCACCCGTACCGATGAACTTGACCGGCTGGCCGGTGACGTGGCGGATGGAGAGGGCAGCACCGCCTCGTGCATCGCCGTCCATCTTGGTGAGCACCGTGCCGGTGAGCGCGAGCCGCTTGTGGAAGGCTTCCGCGGAGCGCACGGCGTCCTGGCCGGTCATGGCATCGGCGACGAAGAGGATCTCCTGGGGCGACAGCTGCGCCTTGAGCTTCGCCATCTCCTCCATCAGCTGTTCGTCCACATGCAGGCGGCCGGCAGTGTCCACGATGAGCGTGTCGCATCCGGTGATCACCGATTCACGCCGCGCTTCTTTCGCCAGACGTTCCACCAGCGGCGTGCCCGCGGGCTCGCCCTTCGTATCGCCTTCGTAGATGTTGGCCTTGATGGCCTTGGCCACCACGCGCAGCTGCTCGCGGGCCGCAGGGCGATACACGTCCACGGAGACCAGCATGGGGCGGTGGCCGCCCTTCTGGAGCCATGCCGCAAGTTTGCCGGCGGTGGTCGTCTTGCCGGAGCCCTGCAGGCCGGCCATCAGGATCACCGTGGGCGGACGGGAGGCGAACTGGAAGCGGGCGACGTCTTTGCCAAGGATCGCGATCAGCTCGTCGCGCACGATCTTCACCACCTGCTCGGTCGGCGACAGAGAGGTCATCACCTCCTGGCCCATCGCCTTCTCGCGGATGTGCTCGATCAGCTCCTTAACGACGCTC
>DASXFH010000396.1:0-11212 GCA_036489655.1 Acidobacteriaceae bacterium
GACTCCTACACCTTTGCCCACGCCGCCGTCAGCACCATCACACCGCAGAACGCGTGGGACTCGGTGCCGGGCTTCCCGCCGCAGTTCAGGGAGACGAAAGCCTCGGCGGCCGCCTTCGCCATCGCCCACTCCATGGATCACTACGGGCAGATGGTCGAGTACCTCCGCATGAACGGCATTATTCCTCCGGCCAGCCGCCCCCAGCCGAAGAAGTAGCCGCAGATGCAGGAACACAGAGCAGGGAGGCAGCGCCCTGATCGTTATCAGATCGCCGCCTCTCGGATCTGGGCTCTCTCAGTCCCGGTTCAATTCTGAGAGAATGAACCCGGAATGGCTCTGGGGCGAAGTTCCGAAGTCTATGAAGAGGAGCGGCGCCATCCGCTGGTGCGGGTGGTGCTGATTCTGCTCCTCCTGCTGTTACTCTTAGCGGCCGGCGCGGTCTTCGGCGCCGGCGTTTGGCTGAAGCACGCGATGCGCGCCTCCCTCCCGGAACTGGACGGCACCGTCCTTACCCCGGGCCTCAGCGCCACCGTCACCGTGCGTCGCGACGAGCATGGAGTGCCGCACATCCAGGCCGCCAGCCTCGACGACCTGCTCTTCGCCCAGGGTTACGTCACCGCCCAGGATCGCCTTTGGGAGATGGACATGGCGCGCCGCATGGCGGGCGGCACCGCGGCGGAAATCCTCGGCTCGAAGCTCGTCCCTCACGACCGCATGGAGCGCATCCTTGCCATGCGCCAAACCGCGGAGCGGCTGACCTCCAGCCTGCCGCCCCAGCAGCAGCAGCTCTTCGAGGACTACGCAAAGGGCGTCAACGCTTATATCAACACGCACCAGGATCGCCTCCCCGCCGAGTTTCGCGTCCTCTTCTACCGCCCCGCCCAGTGGCAGCCGGTGGACTCGATGCTGGTAGTGCTGAGCATGGTCCAGCTCCTCGACGAGCACTGGCCCGAGAAGCTGGAGCGTGAGCAAATTACCGCGCGGCTGGGCCCGGCCCTGGCCAACGATCTTTATCCCACCGGCTCGTGGCGCGATCATCCGCCGGTGAGCAACGAAACCCCGATCACCGCGCCCAACCAGGTGATCCCGAACCCGCCGCTCGATCCCAGCCAGTCGGGCCTTTTGAACGACGACCTCGCGCCCCTGCTGCAGATGACCGCCGGCGACCTGGCCGACTGCCTCGGCTGCGTGAGCGGGTCGAACCAATGGGCTGTCTCCGGCTCGCGCACTGCCAGCGGCCAGCCCATGCTCTCCAACGACATGCATCTGCCCCACCAGATTCCCAACCTCTGGTACGAAGCTGATCTCGATGCGCCCGGCTTTCACGCCACCGGCCTCACCATTCCCGGGCTGCCCCTGATCGTCGCCGGTCATAACCAGCACATCGCCTGGGGCTTCACCGCGCTCTATGGCGACACCCAGGACATCTACGTGGAACATGGGAACGGGCAGGACGAATACGAGGGCACGGACGGCGCCTGGCACCCCATCGAACATGATCCGGAGACGATTCGCGTGCGCGGCGGAGCGGACGTACACGTGGACGTGGAGCGCACCGGCCACGGCGTGGTCATCACCCCGCTGATCCCCGGCGAGAAGCGACTCCTGGCGCTCAAGTGGGACATCTACGATCCCAGGGCGGCGGCCTATCCGCTGCTGGCCATGGATACGGCTGAAAACTGGACCGATTTCCGCAACGCTTTGCAGACCTGGTGGGCGCCGACGCAGAACGTCGTCTACGCCGACGATCAGGGTCACATCGGTTATCAGGCCGTCGGCGACATTCCCCTGCGGCCGGGCGGTTTGGCCGGTGTGCCGATCGCCGACAATCAGCACGAGTGGCAGGGCTTCATTCCTTTTGGCCAGCTGCCCACCGCCTTCGATCCGCCCGACGGGATTCTGGCGACCGCGAACTCCCGGGTGACGCCCGATGTTTATCCCACGCCGCTGACGCTGGAATGGGCCGATCCTTACCGCAACGAGCGCATCTGGAAATGGCTGGCGCCGAAACAGAAGCTGACCCAGCAGGACATGCTCACGCTGCAGACCGATGTCTACTCCTCTCTGGACCAGGAGATCGCCCAGCGTCTGGCCTATGGCATCGACCATGCCGGTAAATCCGATGCGCGGTTGCGCGAGGCCGCGAACCTGCTCCGCTCGTGGGACGGCACGCTGGCGGTGAATTCGGCGCCCGCGGCCATTGTGGCTGCGGCAAAGGCGATGTTCCCGCTCATGGTGCTGAAGCCAAAGCTGGGCGACCAATGGAAGCTGTACCACTGGGCGGAAAGCGGGTTTGCCGAAGAGCAGATGCTGACGAACGAGCCGCCTGGCTGGCTGCCGCCGGGCTACGCCACCTGGGATGATTTTCTGGCGGACCTGGTGCGCCAGGGCCTGGAGCAGGCGCGCGCCCCCCTGGATCTGAAGGCGTGGAAGTATGGGTATGCGCATCCGGTGGACGTCGAGCATCCGCTGTATGGGCTACTGCCGTGGTTTAAGAACTGGACAGGAACGGGCGAGCAGCCGCAGTCCGGCGATACGACTACGGTGAAACAGGTGGCGCGGACCTTTGGGCCCTCACAGCGATTCACGATTGACTGGGGCAATATCGACGGTACGACCGAGAATATTCTGACCGGAGAGAGCGGTGATCCACTGAGCCCGTACTACATGGACCAGTGGCCTTACTGGTACGGCGGCAGGACCTTTGCCCTGCCGTTTTCCGAGGCGGCGGTGGCGGCGCAGACAGCGCATGTGCTGCGGCTGGAGCCGTGAACTCCGCATCGGCCATGCCCGGGCGCGGACCGGGGATGCTCGCCGGCGCAACGGCCTGGATCCGTCGGCACTATCGCCGGAATGTGCTGCTGCTGGCGGTGGTGGGGATTGCCGTCCTGCCGCTGGCGTGGCGCGGACCCTCCTGCGGACAGGACTTCGATTTCCATCTGCAGAACTGGATGGAGGTGGTGGCGCACTGGCGCGCCGGCATCCTCTATCCCCACTGGGCGTTCTCGGCAAATTACGGGGCCGGTGAGCCGCGGTTCGTCTTCTATCCCCCGCTGAGCTGGATGCTGGGCGCGTTACTGGGCGTCGCGCTGCCCTGGAAATGGGCGGGGTTCGTCTTCACGACTCTGGCGCTTTTTGGCGCTGCGTGGAGTTTTCGCGCCATGGCGCGCACGTGGATGACCGAGCAGACGGCGACCCTGGCGGCCTGCATCTACGCGGTAAATCCCTACATGCTGTTCGTGGCCTGTGAGCGGGCGGCGATGGCGGAGCTGCTGGCGGCAGTGTGGATGCCGCTGCTGGTTCTGTACGGATTGCGCCGGACAGCATCGCCAGGAAAGGGCAGCATCGTTCCACTCGCGCTGACCATCGCCGCTCTGTGGCTGACGGACGCCCCGGCCGGTGTGATGGGCACGTATTTCCTCGCCATGATGGTCGTAGTCGCGGCGGTCACGGAGAAGCGCTGGCGGCTGATCGGGCGGGCAGCCGCGGCCGCAGCGCTGGGCCTGGGCCTGGCCGGCCTCTGGCTCGTGCCCGCGTTCTACGAAGAGCGGTGGGTCGAAATCTGGCGAGCCATCGGCCCGCTGATGCGCGTCGAGGACAGCTTCCTGTTCGGCTTTCTGAATGTGGCGCGGCTGCCGGCAGAGCTGCAGTCGGATGCGCTGTACCACAATCACGTGCTCGCCATGGCTTCGTGGGTCGGTATATCACTGCTGGCGGCGACGGCGCTGGCAGCGGTACTGAGCTGGCCCAAAAGACGAGAGGGGCTGTGGACCCCTCTGGTGGTGGCCGGTGCCGTCATGGCGTTCCTGCAGTTTCGCTGGAGCGATGGGTTGTGGCGGGCGGCGCCGGATCTGCGCTATCTGCAGTTCCCGTGGAGATGGCTGCTGGTTCTGGGACTGCTGCTGGCAGCACTGTCAGGAATCGCCGCCGGCCGTTTCCAGGGGCTCCGAAACCGGCAGCGCGCGCAGGCCCTGGTGGCTCTGGCTCTGGCGGCAGGCATGGCGGTGGTCTCGGCGGCGGTCTACTGGCAGCCCTGCGATGACGAGGACAACGTGCAGGCGCAGACGGCCACATTTCACGACGCCGGCTTCGCAGGAACCGACGAATACACGCCGCGGGGCGCAATGAACGACGATATTCAGCCCGGGCTGCCGCCCGTCCGCGTACTGCGAGCGGCTGATGCCGACGAGGGTCCGCTGAACCCTGACCTGGACACCTGGGCGCCAACGCCGGCGGACGAAGTCCCTGCGACCGTGCAGATCGAGCACTGGACGGCAGAGCGGCGGGCAGCGGTCGTGACGAGTTCGCATCCTGGCTATGCGGTTTTGCGGCTGATGGAGTATCCGGCGTGGCGCGTGACCGTGAACGGAGCGGCGATGCCGATGCCAGTGCGCGTCCATCGAGCCGACGGGCTGATGGTCATTCCCCTGAAGCCGGGAATCACCCGGATTAACGTGCATTGGGGAACAACCGGGGATGCGTGGGCCGGCCGATGGATCTCCCTGGCAGCGCTGGCCATTACACTGGCATGGATGTGGAAAGAAAGGCGAACGAGACGTGGCGAGAAGTTTCGATAACATGGTCGCAATGCCGGTCGATGTCCAACAGATTTTGCGGGAGGGCGTGGAGCGCACAGACGCGGCACTGGAGCGGCTGCTGCCGCCGGTGACGCAGGTGCCGGCCTCGATTCACGGGGCGATGCGGCACAGTGTCTTTGCCGGCGGCAAGCGCCTGCGTCCGGTGCTGGCGATGGAAGCGGCGCGGACCATGGCCGCGGCCCACGGCAGTGCTGGATTGCCGGAAGGCATCGAGGAACTGGGCTCGGCGATCGAGATGCTGCACACATATTCACTGATCCACGACGATCTGCCAGCGCTGGACAATGACGACCTGCGCCGAGGGAAGCCGACCTGCCATGTGGCCTTTGGCGAGGCGATTGCGATTCTGGCCGGAGACGCGCTGCAGACCCTGGCCTATCAGACGCTGGCCGCGCTGCGCTGCTCTCCTGAGCGGGCGATCCGCATCGTCGGCCTGGTTGCCGAAGCGACAGGTACCGTCGAGGGCATGATCGGAGGTCAGGTGCTCGACCTCGAAGGCGAGCACTCGAAGCCGACGGCGGACAGCGTGCTGGCCATCCATCGTGCGAAGACCGGCGCGCTGATCCGGGTGAGCATCGTGAGCGGTGGAGTGTACGCGGGTGCCGACGCAGCCGATGCCCAGCGGCTGACCGAGTTCGGCACCAAAGCGGGACTGGCCTTCCAGATTGTTGACGATGTGCTGGACATGACGCAGGACTCCGCGCATCTGGGCAAGACGGCGGGCAAAGATGTGGCCAGCGACAAAGCAACCTGGCCTGCGGTTTTTGGGATTGAACAGTCGCGCAGGGATGCCGATCGGCTGATTCGCGAGGCGTTCAGCGCGCTGGAGCCCTATGGCGAGGCCGCCGAGGGATTAAAAGCCGTCGCCCGCTACCTGGTGGAGAGGACGCACTGAAAAGCAGGCAATAGGCAACAGGAAGAGCGGGCCGCTTCCTAATCGCAGTAAGAGAGGGCAGCCCTAGACGCCGACGCCGTAATCGGCGCCGAATTCTTCGCCGGCATGGGAGAAGAAGTCCGAAGGCGTGCGGCGGTTGAACTTATAACGTACGCGCAGCTCCCGGCCGATGTAGAGGCCCAGAGCGGTAACGCCCACGGCGACTGAAGTCCAGCCAATAGCGCGCAGCGCGCTCGATGAATTCATCGTCGGCAGAATGGAATCCAGTTCAATAGCTTTCTTGCTTTTGCTCAGTAAACGGCACATGCGCTTGCCCCAGGGCGCCATGGGTTCATCATAGCGCAGCCGGCAGTTCCGCGCTGCCAGCCTCTCTGCTTGT
This sequence comes from Acidobacteriaceae bacterium, assembly GCA_036489655.1. Lineage (GTDB taxonomy): Bacteria > Acidobacteriota > Terriglobia > Terriglobales > Acidobacteriaceae > Palsa-343. The sequence goes on from DASXFH010000396.1 coordinate 5,873, forward strand.
ATACATCGGCAAAAGCGCGCGGACCATAGTCCTTCAGAGGGACTCAATCCGCCGAAGGAGCATTACTTTTCGGTCAGCGGGCAGAAAACTGGCCTCAATCGAATTGGAGGCCAGCTCCCGCAGATGCTCCTCGGTGAAGCCGAAGTCCTTCTGGGCGAGGCGATATTCGCCGAGCAGGTCGCTGCCAAACAGAGCCGGATCGTCGGAGTTCAGAGTCACCATCAGTCCCGCATCAAAATACCGGCGCACCGGGTGGCCCTCAAGGCTCATACAGCACCCCGTTCGCATATTAGAGGTCACACAGATCTCCAGCGGAATCTGGCGGTGGGCCAGCAACTCCATCAGTTCGGGATCCTGGATGGCCGAAAGGGCATGTCCCAGGCGCTCGGCTCCGACATTCAGGGCTCCCCAGATCCCTTCGGGTCCAACGGTTTCGCCGGCGTGCGCGGTCAGGCGCAGCCCTGCCTCGCGGGCTTCGGAGTAGAGCCCCCGAAAGGGTTCGGCGCTGGTGCGGCGCTCGTCCCCGCCAATGCCGATCCCGACGATGGAAGGGAACTGCGGGCGCAGTTCGGCGGCCTTGCGGAACACCCGGGCCGCTTCTTCGGGGCCAAAGTGGCGGACGGCGTCGAAGATCCAGTAGATCGTAAGGCCAAGCTCGGTTTCGGCGCGCAGCCGGGCCCTCTCCATGCCTTCAAACAGCGGTTCGAAGTCGCAGCGGCGCCAGTAGTACACCACGCCGACCGAGACGTAGACTTCGGCATGCACCACGCCCTGGCGGCTCAGACTCTCAGCCATTCGCCAGGCCGCCAGTTCGTAATCCTCGGCCGTGCGAAGATGCTCGGTGATGGCCTTGAAGGCGAGCAGAAAGCCGGAGAAATCCGTGTAGCGGAAGAGAGCCTGCGCCTGGTCGAGGGTGAGGGCGGTGCCGCCATCGTGCCCGGTGCTCAGTTCGACCAGGGTTTCCGGTGTGACCGTGCCTTCCAGATGCAGGTGCAGCTCAGCTTTGGGCAGGCGGCGAAGGAAGGCGTCGGAGACCATGAGGGGTAGATTTCAGGGTAACAGGGGGCCAGGGCAGCCACCGGAAAGGGAAGCGGATTGAAGAAGAAGCAGTTAGCCGCGAAAGAAACGAAAGGTCTGCCAGGCTCGCGGCAGGCGCATTCGCCTTTTGGGGGATTGCGAAAGCGCCGGGGTAACGCTGGAATGGAACTCTGGTATCCCCACATGGAATCAAAACAAGACGAAGCCATTTTTCGCGAGAGGCTGCTGGCATGGTTTGATGCCAACGCGCGCGACTTGCCCTGGAGGCAGACCCAGGATCCCTACGCGATCTGGGTATCGGAGACGATGCTGCAGCAGACTCGCGTCTCGGTGGTGGTGGAGTATTACACCCGCTTTCTCACGCGCTTCCCGACGTTGCAGTCCCTGGCCGCGGCGAATGAGACCGAGGTCCTGACGCAGTGGAGCGGGCTGGGCTATTACCGGCGCGCCCGGGCGCTTTATGAAGCGGCCAAAGCGGTGGTCGTCGAACATGGCGGAGAGATTCCGCGGACCGCAGCGGCGCTGACCCGCCTGCCGGGCGTGGGCATTTACACCGCGGCCGCAGTAGCCAGCATCGCGTTTGGCGAGGCGGTTCCGGCCGTCGATGGCAACGTTGAACGCGTGCTGACAAGGTATTTCGGGCACGAGCCGGTTCCCGGTGTGGCCCGCAGCGGCCAGTTGCGCCGAGCCGCCGAGGATCTGGTGGATCGCCAGCGGCCCGGAGATTTCAATCAGGCGATGATGGAGCTGGGGGCGACGATGTGCCTGCCCCGCAATCCGTCCTGCCTGGCCTGCCCGGTGCGCGAGGGATGCGCAACCCGCGGCGAGCATGCCGCGCCGCGTACCAAAAAGATGCTGAGCCAGAAGACGGCTCTGGCGCTTGTTCAGCGGCGGCAATGGCCGCGTGCCGAGGTGCTTCTGGAGCAGCGCCCCCCGGATGCGTCGCAGATGCCGGGCATGTGGGAGCTGCCCTTCCTGAAGGAAGGCCAGGAAAGCGAGAGCATGCAGTTGCTCACCGTGCGGCACTCCATCACCAACACAAACTATTACGTGACGGTCTACGGGCTCACCGTCAACGAGCAGAAGTTGCTGGCGCGAAGCACGGGCGATCGTGCCTGGGTTCCGGTGCTGGACCTGAACGACCAGCCTCTCACCGGCCTGACCCGCAAGATCCTCAAGCGCCTGAAGGTGCTGCCCGGATACAGCGGCGCGGGCCCTACGGTGACCCTGGACATGCCCAGGGAGACTGAAGCCGACCTCGTCGTAGCCTGATCGGAACTGCTCTTGTGACCGCCGGCCCCTCGCCGGCGGTTTTCTCTTTCCTGGGATGATCCGCGGTAGTGGCGCACCCCTGGCGGGCCAGGATAGGCTCGGGTGTTCGGTCCCGTGCGCTCAGAGTGCGTGAGGCCGTTCGCCTGAAGGAGGGCCCATGGCCGATACCGCCCAGGAAACCGTTGCTCCGCTGACCACCCTGACCGACGAAGAGACCATGCTGCGCGACACGGTGCGGCAATTTGCCCAGCAGGAGATCGCTCCCCGCGTGCGCGCCATGGACGAAGCGCAGAAGCTGGATCCAGACATCCTGCGGCAGATGTTCGAGCTGGGGCTGATGGCCATCGAGGCGCCGCCCGAACTGGGAGGCGCCGGCGCCTCCTTTTTCAGCGCCGTGCTTGCCGTGGAGGAGATCGCGCGCGTCGACCCCGCGGTGGCGGTGATTGTGGACGTGCAGAACACCCTGGCCGTGAACGCGCTGCTGCGCTGGGGCACTGCGGAGCAAAAACAGATGTGGATTCCGCGCATGGCGCAGCAGACGGTCTGCGCCTATGCGCTGAGCGAGGCAGGCTCAGGATCGGACGCGTTTTCGCTGACCACCCAGGCGCGAGCCGATGGCCATGAGTATGTTCTGAACGGGCGGAAGCTCTGGATCAGTAATGCCATGGAGGCGGATCTGTTTCTGGTCTTCGCGACCGTCGATCCGCAGGCTGGGTATCGCGGAATCACGGCGTTCGTGGTCGAGCGCGGCACGGCCGGCTTCACCGTGGGACATAAGGAAGACAAGATGGGCATCCGCGCCTCCTCCACCTGCGAGCTGCTCTTCGACGACTGCCGCGTTCCGGCCGGCAACGTCGTCGGTGAGGTTGGTAAGGGCTATAAGATCGCCATCGAGACGCTGAACGAGGGACGGATCGGCATTGCCGCGCAGATGCTGGGCCTGGCCGAAGGCGCGTGGTCGCTGGCCGTGAAATACAGCAGGGAGCGGAAGCAGTTCGGCAAACCCATTGCGGAATTTCAGGCGGTGCAGTTCGCGCTGGCGGAGATGGCCACGCAGATCGAGGCTGCGCGCCTGCTCGTCTACAACGCGGCGCGGATGAAGGCCGCCGGCGTTCCCTTCGTCAAAGAGGCGGCCATGGCCAAGCTCCTGGCCTCCCGCGCGGCCGAAGAGGTTGCCAGCAAGGCCGTGGAAGTCTACGGCGGCTATGGATTCGTCAAAGACTATCCGGTGGAGAAGTTTTATCGCGACGCCAAGATCGGATCCATCTATGAGGGCACGTCGAACATGCAGCTGGCCACCATCGGCAAGCTGGTGCTGAGTTAGCCGATGTTCGCCGTTCGGAGTGTCGGAACGAGGTGAAGGGATGACGACTGAGGAATTCCGCAATTCTCTGGATCGCGCCGAGCCACCGGCCGGATGGTCCGCGCCGCTCCGGGCTCTGTGGTGGGACGCGAAGGGGGACTGGAATCGCGCGCATGGGCTGGTCGATGCGCTGGAGAGCCGAGAAGGCATGGCAGTGCATGCCTATCTGCATCGCAAAGAGGGCCAGGACTGGAACGCCGACTACTGGTACCAGCGCGCCGGCAGGGAACACAATCGGCCCCGGCTCAATGACGAGTGGCAGGCGCTGGTCGATGCGCTGCTCGGGGAATCCTGATTACAGCGTGTAGCGCTCGGCGGCGAGCATGTGCTCGGCAATGGTGCGCCCCACGGCAACGGTATTGGCCGGTTCGTGCTTCGTGAGACGGCGGAAGATCGCCATCTGCGTGCGCAGCATGTCGCCTTCCGCCACGGCCCCCAGAATGCGCTCCGCGGCCGACGTGACAATGCGAAACGACCGAGCCGCCGTGAGTTGCGCCAGCGGAATGGCGATGGGATGCGCGGCGCGGCACTTTTCCGCTCGCAGGATCGCAGATTCCATGACCAGGATCTCGATGAGGATGTCGGCCAGCGCCCCCATGATCTCCTGCTGATCCTGGAGGTTCGTCGGATATTTCTGGCTGGCAGCGCCGGAGCAGAAGAGGCCCAGCTTTTTCGCACTGGCCAGCAGGGCATGCTCGGCTGCAAGGGGGCCGGTGGCTTCGGAGCGCGGCGCCGGGCCGGCCATGACTTCATCCATTACTTTGGCAATGGCAGGCAGCAGCGGCAAACGCCCCTGCAGCGCGCGCCGCAGCAAAAATCCGGAGATGATGAGGCGGTTAATTTCGTTGGTGCCCTCAAAGATCCGATTAATGCGTGCGTCGCGGTAAGCGCGCTCCGCCGGGTACTCCTCGACATAGCCGTAGCCGCCGTAAATCTGAAGGTCGGCATCGACGGCGCGGTCCAGCATCTCCGAACACCAGACCTTCACGATCGAGCATTCGACCGCGTAGTCCTCGATGCGCTTCTGGACTTCGGCCGCTGGAGCATCGGACGGCAGCGTGGCCAGGGCCGCGTCAATGGCGCCCACTACGCGATACACAAGGGCTTCGCCCGCGAAAATTCCGGCCGCCATATCGGCGATCTTCTCCTGCATGAGTCCGAACGACGTGATGGGTTTGCCGAAGGCGAGACGCTGCTTGCCGTAGCGGATGGCATTGCGCAGCGTGTGGCGTGTGCCGCCCAGCGTTGCCGCGCCCAATTTGTAACGGCCGACGTTCAGAATATTGAAGGCAATGTGGTGACCCTTGCCGGCCTCGCCCAAAAGATTGCCGGCCGGGATGGCGCAGTCAGAGAGTACCAGCGGGCAAGTGGAGGAACCGCGAATGCCCAGCTTGTGTTCCTCCGCGCCGACGGTCAGGCCAGGTGTGTTGCGTTCAATGAGGAAAGCGGAGAACTGTCCGGGCTGGCCGTCGCCGGTAACAATTTTTGCGAAGACGATGAACAGGTCGGCGAAGCCGGCATTCGAGATCCACATCTTCTCGCCGTTCAGAACGTACTGCGAGCCGTCGGCGGAGAGGCGCGCCTGGGCGCGGATGTTCATCGCGTCGGAGCCGGAGGACGCTTCGGAAAGGGCGTAGGCAGCGATCCACTCACCGGTGGCCAGTTTG
>DASXFH010000417.1:0-10776 GCA_036489655.1 Acidobacteriaceae bacterium
GAGCGAAACGTGTTCTTCGGATTGTGCTTCTGCAGCACCTTCGTGATCGCCGCCGTCAACGTCGTCTTCCCGTGATCAATGTGCCCAATCGTCCCCACGTTCACGTGCGGCTTCGACCGGTCAAATTTTTCCTTCGCCATACTTGTTTCCTCTCCAACTGAGTCTTACAAAACTCATCTTGTTCCGTGCTGGAACTTAATAGCTCGCGTACAACCGGAAATACTTTTGCCGCACCTCGGGAGCGACTTTCTCCACGTTGCGCAGATACTGCTCGCGAATCTGTCCACGGTCCGCATCGCCCAGAGCCGCATAGGCCGACTGGGCCTGCGTGCCGAGAAATCCATGGGCCAGCACCGACTCAAACTGGCGCACCCGCAGCTTCGCGCTTTCCACCCGGCGCAGGAAGGTCGCGACTTTTGTCGGCGCAAAGGCCTCATCCATCGCCTGGCGAACCACCGCGAAGGTCTTCTCGTCCTGAACCGGAATCGTTGCCTGCTCGAACATGATTGCCTGACTTCCCTCAGGGACCGAAGCCCCAGGATTGCCCGATTGATCCGGAAAGCTAAAACCGTGCCCCTTCAAATCATCACCTGACCCGAGATTCTGGAGCGGGAGACGGGAATCGAACCCGCGACCAACAGCTTGGAAGGCTGTGACTCTACCACTGAGTTACTCCCGCCTGAAACACAGCGCTTACGGCATCCGGTTTACGGGTTAGGAAAGCCCGGCAACCACCTTCCGCGCTGAACCGCCCAACCGAATGCCACACCTGCTACTGCTGCTCTTCTGCTTCGCCTGGCGCCTTGCGGGTCATCAGACTGATGCGAAAAGCAAATCCTCCCAGCAAAATCACCACCACCAACCGGACTCTGCCCGGATCCATGGTGGCCCATGCGAGGGCGGCCAGTACCGCGAGCGAGGCCAGCGCGATCAGCTTGCGCTTTGTTCCTTCCACCCGCATACGGCAACCCCCAACCTGCCAAAAACCAGCCGCGCTCGGCAGACGCGGCTCACAACCTGGTGCACAGGGGAGGATTCGAACCTCCGTAGCTCCAAAGAGCGGCAGATTTACAGTCTGCTGCCATTAACCACTCGGCCACCTGTGCGGAAAGCGCTTCGAAAAGCGCCTTTCAAACTCTGGAGCTGATGACCGGGATTGAACCGGTGACCTCTCCCTTACCAAGGGAGTGCTCTACCAACTGAGCTACATCAGCTCGTCCTGCAAAAACTCTTTTCGGGCACCCTTCGGCATTCCGGAAGCTTTCCGGCAACAACGCTTGCCTGCTCGAGGATCGTTGCGAAGGGAATCCCGCCCTGACTCTCCGTGGCCGGAGCATGGAGCTGGCGAAGGGACTTGAACCCCCGACCCTCTGATTACAAATCAGATGCTCTACCAGCTGAGCTACGCCAGCCCGGACAGCCTTGCACCCGGGGTCCGAAGACACACTCCTGCGCTCTTCGTTCAGCGGGTACAGGATAGAAAATATCACACGGAATGGCGGCTCGCAATGTGCCGGCCGGGGCGATACGCAGGCGCTTCCGGGAGGTGCGACGGAGCGCCCTGCCTCCCCGGGAAAAGGCTGGGAAGATGCGCAACCGTGTTGCGGAACGGCGGCCGGGTGAGATGATAGTTACGCTTTCCCATTCCCGATGACTCGCCGGCGCACGAAGCTCTCCATTGCCATTGTGATTGTCGTCCTGGTGCTGCTTGGCGGCGCGATCTATCTCCGCAAGGAGGCGCCGCCGGAATCGGCCCGGCTCCTGCCCGAATCGGACGGGATCGTTTACCTCAATCTGCGGCCCCTGCGCGCGGCCACCCACTTTGACCAGCATCCGGTGACGCATTCCCCGGAGTATCAGCGATTCATCGACGCTACCGGCATTGAGTTCGAGCGCGATCTGGACGCGGCCGCCTTTGCGCTGCACCGCATGCCCAATCCCGGCGGACCGAATGGCCCGGTGGCCTTCTCAGACGCCTTCGTGGGGCACTTCGACGGCCGCCGCCTGGCTTCGTACCTTGGCAGCATAGCCGCATCCCAGGAGAGCTACGCGGGACGCACGGTCTACAACATCCCCAGCGATGGCCGCACCGTTCGGGTGGCCCTGCTGGGATACGACATTGTGGCGGCCAGCAATTACCCGTCGCCGGAGATGATCCACTCCATGATCGACCGGTACCGGACGGCGGCGCTGCCGTTTTCGGGCTCGTCGCTGCTGGCGAAGAACTATTCGAAGGTGCCGCTGTTGTCGGTGGCCTGGGGCATAGGACAGATTGCCTTGCCGCTGGGGAACGACGGCGGGGCGCGCATTTTCGGACTGCGGCTGCCGCTGCCGGTGGATGCGATGTTCATTGCCTCGCTGCGATGGATCGGCAAGATGCACCTGCGCATCGAGGAGATCGCTCCGACCGATTCCGGGGCGGCGGACACGACGGAGTCGCTGCAGACGATTCTGGTGCTGATGAAATCGATGGAGAATGCCGCGGGGCCGGCGGGCAGCCAGCCTGCATTCGACCCCAGCGTCCAGGCGTTCATCAACAGCATTGAGGTGGAGCGGCATCGCAACCAGGCGGTGCTGACGGCCACGATCCCGACCGGCCTGCTGCAGCGGATGATGAGCACGCCACAGGACCTGAAGAAGATGGGCGTCCCGGATGGCGGGAAGGATACCGGGAAAACGACGGCGCCGTCGCCTTAGAGTATCCGGAGAGGCCGTGTTCGCATCAGCAGAATAAGGCCTCGTCACCGGTCGAGCTGAATCTGCGGGATCGAGCGAAGCGTGGCTCCCGCGTCGTCCCCAACCCAACGTGGAGGAATCATGCAGAAGCTTTCCGTTTCCCTGGGGCTGATGGCCCTGGTACTGCCGCTGGCCGTGAGCCCGGCCTTTGCTGACGGACCGCATGGCAAGGTGCTGACCGGGCAGCAGGCGTTCACCAGCTACGCCGAAGAGCATCCCGGGGTGCGGCGGCATCTGACGGTCGGGGATCTGCCCGCTCCCTACGCGACCAAAGGCGTGGACAACGGTGCGGACATGGTGTCGCGTCCGGCGAATGCCTGGCCGCAGGCGCCGAAGGGGTTCAAGGTGGATCTTTACACCACGGGGCTCGACCAGCCCCGGTTGATTCGCACCGCGCCGAACGGCGACCTGTTCGTCGCCATCAGCTATCAGAACAAGATCATGGTCTTCCGCGGCGTGGGCGCGGATGGGAAGCCGAAGCAGGTCTCAACCTTCGCCGACGGACTCAGCCAGCCCTTCGGCATCCGCTTCTATCCGGCGGGGCCGAATCCGAAGTGGGTCTACATCGGCAACACCGATTCCGTTGTTCGCTTCCCGTATCAGAATGGCGACCTGAAAGCGCGCGGTCCTGCCCAGAAGCTGGCCGATCTGCCCGGCGGCGGGCGTCTGCGCGGCGGCGGCCACTGGACACGGGACATTGCTTTCTCCGAAGACGGCAAGCGGATGTTCGTCTCGGTGGGCTCGCACTCGAATGACGACGACTCGGATACGCATCCGGAGGAGTTCCACCGCGCCAACGTGCTGGAGTTCACGCCAGAGGGCAAGTTCGTGAAGATCTACGCCTCCGGCATTCGCAACTGCGTGGGTGAGGAGATCAACCCCATCACCGGCGAACTCTGGTGCTCGACCAACGAGCGCGACATGCTGGGCGACAACCTTGTCCCCGACTACATCACCCACATCCAGGAAGGCGGTTTCTACGGCTGGCCGTGGTATTACATGGGCGGCCACCAGGATCCGCGGCAGAAAGGGAAGCATCCCGAGCTGCAGAGCAAGGTGATCACGCCGGACGTGCTGCTGGAGCCGCACTTCGCTTCGCTGGAATTGCTGTTTTACAACGGCTCACAGTTTCCGGCCGAGTACAAGGGCGACGGCTTTGCGGCCGAGCACGGCTCATGGAACCGGTCGAACCGCGCCGGCTATGAAGTGATCCGCGTGCCCATGCACGACGGCCACGCCACCGGCGAGTATGAGGACTTCCTCACCGGCTTTACGACGCCCGACGGTCACGTGTGGGGACGGCCTGTAGGCGTGACGGTCGCAAAGGACGGTTCACTGTTCGTGACCGATGATGGATCGGGCTCCATCTGGCACGTCAGCTATGTGGGAGGCCGGTAGCCGGCAACAAAGAATCCCCGGGTGCCCCATATCTGGCCTCCGTTGCCAGATATGGGAAGCCGAGACACTGAACGAGTCCTTCCCTGGGTGCCCCATCCTTCTCGCCCGCAGTTGGCGAGAGGGTGGGAGGCCGAGCTCGGGCCGAGGTGCCGCGACAGCCACCGTCCCGATGCCGTAGTCTTGAAGACGGATGATTGCAACCCGAACCGCCTCCCGTTTTTCGCTTACGCTTTCGGCTGCCGTTCTGCTCTCCTGCACTGTTTTCGCGCAGCAATCCACCGTTCCCGATGCGCCGGCTCCTTCCAGCCAGCAGCAGACCGCCCCTGCCCAAAACGCGCCGAACGAAAACGCGCCGGAGCAGGATCTGCCCGCCGCTCCGGAGTCCCACGCGGCTCCTGTCCCGACCGGGCCGACGATAATCTTCGACACCAGCATGGGCCAGATGAGCTGCAAGCTCTTCGACAAGGAGGCGCCGGAGGCCGTCGCCAACTTTGTTGGCCTGGCCACCGGGACGAAGACCTGGACCGATCCAACGACGAAGCAGCAGGTCCAGGGCAAGCCCTTTTACGACGGCACGACGTTCCACCGGGTCATTCCAGGATTCATGATCCAGGGCGGCGATCGGCTGGGCACCGGCGAGGGCGATGCCGGGTATTCCTTCAAGGATGAGTTCGATCCCAACCTCAACTTCGACGTGCCGGGGCGGCTGGCGATGGCCAATTCCGGCCCGGACACCAACGGCACGCAGTTCTTCATTACCGAGGCGCCGCAGCCGCATCTGGACCAGCACTACACGATCTTCGGGCAGTGCGACGACCCCAGCGTTCTGGTGGTGGCGTCGATTGCCCGTGTGAATCGCGACAGCAATGACAAGCCGCTCGACCCAGTGGTGCTGAAGAAGGTGACGGTGATTCCCCCCGGTCAGCCGGTGCCTCCGGCAGAGCCCGGAGCGCCCCCACCTGCACCTGCACCTGCATCTGCAACGAGTCCCTCCACCCCTCCGGCCCCGCAATAGCAGGCCATCCCCAGATTTCCAAATCCCACGCGAGGAGTTTGTATGAGTCGACAGCCAGGAACGTATGCCGTTTTCAACACCAGCGAAGGGCAGGTGGTGTGCCGCCTGTTTGAGAAGGAAGCCCCGAAGACCGTTGCCAACTTTACCGATCTGGCCGAGGGCAAGCGGGAGTGGAAGCATCCCGTCAGCGGAGCGAAGAGCACGGACAAGCTGTATGACGGAACCGTCTTCCATCGCGTGATTCCGGACTTCATGATCCAGGGCGGCGATCCGGCGGGCAGCGGCATGGGCGGCCCCGGCTACAAGTTTGAGGACGAGACCAAGGGCTCGCAGCACCGCTTCGACAAGAAGGGCAAGCTGGCCATGGCCAATGCCGGGCCGAACACCAACGGCTCGCAGTTCTTCATTACGGTCGCAGGAACGGACTGGCTGACCGGCAAGCACACCATCTTCGGCGAAGTGATCGAAGGGCAGGAGATTGTCGACAAGATCTCAAAGGTGTCGCGCGACCGGAGCGACAAGCCGACCAAGCCGGTGGTTCTGGAGTCGGTGGCGATTGAGAGGGTCTAGAGACAGCCGGTAGCCTGTGGCCGGAGGCTGGCTAGAGCGAATGGTGATGCATCGCAAGGCGCGTGTTGTGAAGCGATTGCATTCCTGACCTCAGGCCCCATCGGCTCATTTACCTGCCAGCAGAATACGGAAGAAGGCCCCATCGCCGGAGTGCGTGTCTGGCGCGGGTTGCCGCATGTTGAAGAGCGGTAGCTCACGGCTTACGGGTTAGCGTTTTTGGAGAAATGGAAGGCCGCCCTGGGGCGGCCTTTTTTCACAGGTCTGCATTCAGGGGCGGAGTCCAACGCCGAGAAGGCGTGAAGACTGGCGCTTGACAACAGGGACTTCAATGGGCAGACTGACATAGTTTATCTATGCAAGTGGCAGGGAGAGGCCCATGACCGCTTTGATCCGCCGGAAATCCGCTCCTGACAAGAGCCGCGATGAAATTCCGCCCGGCACGCTCTACCTGCTGATCCTGAAGACGCTGGCTGCGCGCGGGCGGCTGCATGGCTATGAAATCGCGGAAGCGATCCTGAGCTGCTCGGACGAGGTGCTGCAAGTGGAAGAGGGCTCACTGTATCCCGCGCTGCAGCGGATGCTGATTCAGGGGTGGGTGACGGCGGAGTGGGGTGTGACGGCGGGGAATCGGCGCGCCCGCTATTACACGCTGACTCTCGCCGGCAGGAAGCAACTGGGTACGGAGATCTCGCAGTTCGAGCGGGTGATGGGCGCCATCGTCCGCGTTCTGGAAACGGCGTAAGGAGGGGCGATGAAACTGGGCGAAGGGCTGAAGCGACGTCTGCAGATGCTGTTCCACCGAAGCCGGTTCCTGAGCGATCTGGATGAAGAGATGCGCCTGCACGTGGAGTTGCGGCGGGAGCAGCAGATGGCGGCGGGAGCCGATGCGGAGTCGGCTCGCGCTGCGGCTTTGCGGCGTTTCGGCAACCCAACGCGCCTGCGCGAGGAAAGCCAGAGGGCGTGGGGCTGGGAGTGGCTGGAGACGCTGGGGCAGGATGCCGTCTACGGCATCCGCTCCATGCTGCGCACGCCGGCGGTGACCGCGATCGCTCTGCTGTCGCTGGCGCTGGGGATTGGCGCGAACACGGCCATCTTCAGCTTCCTGAACGCCGTGATGCTGCGGAATCTGCCCGTGAAGGATCCACAGCAGCTGGTGAAGCTGGGGGTCGAGGACTGGAACGGCATTACCGACAGCTTCGCCTGTACGGAGCTGTACTCCTACCCGTTCTATCGCGAATTTCGCAGCAGGAATGCGGTCTTTTCCGACACGGCTGCGTACATGAGCATAGTGAACCCGGTTCATGGATTCCTGGACGATCGCAGCGAGCCCGAGCTGCTGAACGTGCAGACGGTCTCCGGTAGCTACTTTCACACGCTGGGCGTGGATGCGCAGATCGGGCGGGTGATCGACGAGGCCGACGATTCCAGCGAGGGCGATCATCCCGTCGTCGTCATCAGCGACCGCTTCTGGAAACGCGATCTGGGCGGCGATCCTGGCGTGCTGCACCACACCATCAAACTGGGCGACGTGGTCTATCAGATTGTGGGCGTCGCCCCCGCGGAGTTTTTCGGGATGACGGTCGGCGAGTTGCCCGACGCCTGGGCGCCACTGTCGATGGCGGGGCTGATTCCGCCGCACTGGGGAAAGTACAAGGAAGACTTTTCCGAATCGCTCTACATCATCGGACGCCTCAAACCCGGCGTCAGCGTGCCCCAGGCGACCGCGAACACGAATGTGCTCTTCCGCTCGATCCTGCTCAGCTTTCCCGACGCGCACCTGACAAAGGACAACCTGGAACATCTGAATCATGCGCACGTGCAGTTGCAAAGCATGGAGCGCGGCCTCTCCAGTCTGCGCAATCAGTATTCCGAGCCGCTGCAGGTCCTGATGGCGATTGTCGCCCTGGTTCTGCTGATTGCGTGCGCCAACATCGCCAATCTGCTGCTGGCTCGCTCCACGGCCCGGGCGCGGGAGCTGGCGGTGCGGCAGGCGCTGGGAGCCGGGCGCATGCGCATCATCCGCCAGCTGCTCACCGAGAGTCTGGTGCTGGCTCTGGCCGGCGGAGCTCTGGGCATCGCCTTTGCGCTGGCGGCCAACCGCATCCTGCTGCGCATGATCTCGCAGGGGCCGGAGGCGATTCCGCTGGATGTGAGCCTGAATCTGCGCCTGCTGGCTTTCACCTGCGCCGTCACCCTCTGCACGGCGATCCTGTTCGGAACGCTGCCCGCCCTGCGGGCGACCCGCTTGCAGCTGACGGAGAGCCTGAAGAGCGGCCGCGGCGGGGCAGCGGCGACCGGCCGCACACCGCTGGCCCGGGTGCTGGTGGTTGCCCAGGTGTCGGTTTCTCTGCTGCTGATGGTGGGCGCTTGCCTCTTCCAGCGAACGCTGGTGAACCTCAGTCACGTGAAAACCGGCTTCAACCCCGACCACGTGCTCACGCTCAGCATCGATACCTCCGGCAGGAATTTTAAAGACGACGATCCGCGCGAGACCGCGCTGTTTAAGGAGATCGAGGCGCGGGCAGGGGCCATTCCCGGCGTCCAGGCGGCCAGCTTCTCAGCCTTCCGGTTTCACGAGGGAAGCTGGAACTCGAGCATCACCGTGCCCGGCATGCCCGTGCGCCACGACGTGAATGTAAAGCACAACATCATCGGCAACGATTATTTCAGGGTCATGCAGATTCCGCTGATCGCCGGGCGCTCCTTCGGCCCGCAGGATACGGAGACCTCGCAGCGAGTGGCCATCATCAGCGAACATATGGCGCGCGAGCTGTTCCCCGCGGGCTCGCCGATTGGGCGCACCTATACGATTGGCTCCACCGATAACGGGGAAACGCCCCTGCAGCAGCGAGTGATCGGCGTGGCTCAGGATGTGAAGTTCGGCGACCTGACCGAGCCTGCCGAGTCCATCGACTACATGCCCTACACGCAGCGGGAATGGGGCTTCGGCGACTTCGAGGTTCGCTATTCCGGAGATCTGGCAGCGGTCTCGAAAGAAGTCCAGGCCGCGATCCACGGGATCGACCGCACCCTGCCCATCAGCGACGTGAGTACGCTGAGCGAACAGGTGGCCCGCTCCTACACCAACGAGACGATGATCGCCCAGCTGTCGGCATTCTTCGCGCTGGTGGCGGTGTTCCTCTCCTGCATCGGGATTTACGGGGTGATGTCGTACCTGGTGGGAAGGCGAACCGGGGAGATCGGCATTCGCATGGCTCTGGGCGCCAGGCGTTCGGCGGTGGCCTGGCAGGTGATGCGCGAGATCGCCACTCTGGTCGCAGTGGGCATTGCGATTGGACTGCCGGCGGCGCTGGGGGGAGGACGTCTGGCGGGAAAGCTGCTCTACGGTGTCAGCGGAATGGATCCGGTGAGCCTGGCGGCAGGGACGGCGATCCTGATTGCGGCGGGACTGCTGGCCGGGTATCTTCCTGCGCGCAAAGCGGCGCGGATCGATCCACTGACCGCTCTTCGCTACGAGTAGGGTCCTGCACTGTGGGACGGGAACGGGCTGCCGGCGGCCGGGAGGGACAGCGGTGGCTGCAGAGGGCGGGTAAGGCGGTTTTTTGTGGCACGGGGGAGGCAGTGCGTTTATTGTGTCCGTCATGATGGCCCCGCGATGGTTTTTTGTTCTTCTCTGCCTTAGCTTTCTGAGCTTCACTCCCGCGCTCTCGGCGCAAAAATTTGCCCCCAAAAAGATCACGTTCTCCGGGGTGACCCAGAGCCACGCGGAGTTGCTGGCAGTGAGCGGTCTGAAGCCGGGCATCGCGGTGGGACAGGCGGAGATCCAGGCAGCCGCGCAGAAGCTGATCGACACAGGGATGTTCTCCGATGTGCAGTTCTCCTTTGACGGGGTGGATCTGAACTATGCGCTGAAGCCGGCGGCGACGATGGAACCGGTGCGGTTCGACAATTTTCTCTGGTGGGACGCGGCGAGCCTGAACGCGGCGGTGGCGGCGAAGGTGCCCCTGTTTCACGGGTCGGTGCCGCCGGAAAGTGCGATGCAGCAGGCAGTGGCGACGGCACTGACCGCTCTGCTGGCGGAAAAGGGTGTAACGGCCACGGTGACGGGCACGCCGGGGCAGGATGAGAAGACGAATGCGCCTGTGGTGGCGTACCACATCGACGCGCCGGCGGTGCAGGTGGGCAGCCTGCATCTCTCCGGTGTAAGCGCGCAGTGGGCAGAGCCGGTGCTGGCCATTCAAAAGGCGGCGGAGGGACAGGCGTTCGATCCGGCAACGAAAGTGACGCTGGCGACGGCGCTGCGGGCGATCTATCGCCGGCAGGGCTATCTGGACGAAACATTGTCCGGCTTCACGCACGGCGCGCCGGAGCTGGCCGACGGCAAAATTCTGGTTCCGGTGAGCGCGACTGTGCAGGAAGGGTCGCAATATCGGGTGCGGGGAATGCATTTCGCCGGGGATGCGGTGGTGAGCGCGGAGGCGTTCAACAAGATGGCGAAGCTGCACCTGGCGGATATCGCCAACGAGGATCAGCTGCGCGCAACTCTGGCAGAGCTGGCGGCGGCGTATAAGAGCAAGGGCTATCTGCGCGTCAAAGTGGACGACACGCCCACGCTCGATGCGGGCAGACGCACGGTGGATTACACGATTGCGGTGCAGACCGGGCCGGCGTTTCACATGGGAACGCTCACGCTGGTGAATCTGAACGAGCGGCAGACGGCGGAGGTTCGGCAATGCTGGCCGCTGCACGAGGGCGATGTGTATGACGCGGTGCTGGTGCCGCAGTTTCTCAACCGGTACCGGAACCAGCTGCACTCGCTGGACGGGTGGTCGGCGTCGTTTAAGGCGTACGAGCACGAGGACACCAGGGTGGTGGATCTGGTGGTGACGTTCCAGCGCGGCGGGCCGATGCGGTGAGGCGCGGGTCATCGCAGGTCCGTGCAGGCCTCAGGAATTGCGTGAGGGGCGATCCTGCTTCTACACGACCCTGCCAACGCAGACGCTTTCAACCTGCGCGGCGTCCGGATTCACGAAATACCGGCGCTGAAAGTAGAAGGCCAGATTGACCAGCGCGATCATCACCGGCACCTCCACCAG
>DASXFH010000012.1:0-11904 GCA_036489655.1 Acidobacteriaceae bacterium
CAGCCTTTTCTCTTGTCCCAGGGAGACCTGCAAGTGCCCGCAATGACCGGCAATCCGATCTGCGTTCCCCGCGCCTGCGAGCCGCGGCATCCGACCCTAAAATCCCATCGACGTTACCAAAGTGGCCCTGCAGAATCAGCAACATCGCCTGGTGAACCCCCCGCAAAAAGATCGGCGCTCGCGACCCTCTCCTCTCCCACGGGCGGCCAGGAAAATGGGCAACTGGCTTGGTTTGTTACACTTACACATCAACAGAAACACAAGTGCAGTGTTTACCTACACTTACACACTGGCGAGAGATTTTTTTCAGGGGAGACGAGGACACCCGATCAGGTATCGGATCGGCACCCGTCCACCGCCGGCCTCTCCGATCTCCCAGCCGTAATCCTCGGCCGAGAAATCCTGGACCAGCTCAGCCAAATCGTCCAGCGAATAGCTCCGCAGGCACGAAAGCAGACCATCGACCCACAACGTCGCCGGCACCACCGGAATCAGGAACGTCCACAAAAGACGCCGGAAACGCACCGGCCGAGCGCGCAGAGCCTCCCACAGACCGAGCAGCGGCACAGCATTCACCGCCAGCAGGGTCCAGGGATTGCACCGCGCCGCCTCGAAGATCCCAATCCCCTGACGCTGGTGGAAGGCATCGGCCAGCATCGCCCGAGCCGGCTCCGGATCGAAGTGATGAAAGGAAGAAAAGATCGTGCGGAACCCGGCCAAATCGGCGGGAACCGCCCGGGCATCGACCGGATCGCGGCGCGGAAGCAGAAAGCCATCCCCCCCGCTCTCCCGGCTCAGCAGGGCGTTCGGATAAAAATCCGTGAGCCACACCTTGAGCGGCTGCCCATCCGCAATCTCGGGATAGAGCCCCACCCAGGGTCCTCCACCCCCCGAGCAGAGATCGACAATCTGCCGCGCCCCCGACTGCCGAACCGCATCGCGCAATCGTCCGGCGATCGGCCAATACGTCCGGTTGCCGTTCCAAACGGCCTCCAGCCCCTCCGTCACCCGATCGCGCAGAGGCGCCGGAAACCAGGGTTGATCGTGGATCTCGAACCAGCGCTGTCGGCGCATCCTGCTCCGTTAGTTGGCGGCGATCGTGAACGTCTCCCGGTCAGCAATGGAGAAGCCGGGAAGAAGGAGAAGAATCCCAGGAAGACGAGCAGAACGCAAATGCATCAGGCCCAGTCTAAAGAAAGCGCGGCGCTTTACGGTGAAGGCAGTTCCGTTGACAAGCCCTTCCTCCGAGCGAAAACGCGCTATCCTCCGTCATTAGGGCAGACGAAACAGACTCCTGCACCGGGAAAACAGGCCCGGCTCAGGATCGCCAGGATAAGTCAGGATGAGTTGTTTTGAAGGTCAGCTCGCCTCCTGGATTGCGCCTGCTCGGGTTCGAGAGCCTTTGGATACGAGCCAGACGACAAGCCAGACGGTTGCCCAACTGGTGGCCAACTACTCTACCGCGCTGTACCGCGTGGCGTTTTCCGTCACGCGCAACGCCGCCGAAGCTGAGGACGCCGTGCAGGAAGCGTTCCTGCGCGTGCTCAAACACGAGGCGCGCCTCGGTGAGATTCGCGACTATCGAGTGTGGCTGGTGCGCATCGTGTGGAACATCGTTCTGGACAAGAAACGGCGCGCCAAAACCCGTCCCGAGAACGAAGACATCGCCGACCAGACTCGGACGCTGCCTTCGGGGGAGCGCGGCGCCGATGCGACGGTGATCTCCCTGCAGGAGCACGGGCGGATCTTAGGACTGATCGACCGGCTGCCCGAGCGGGAGCGAGAGGCCTTGCTGCTCTCCGCGGTCGAAGAGCTCACGACCGCCGAGATTGCGGCGACGCTGAAGACAACCGAATCGTCGATTCGGTCACGGATCTTCCGGGCACGGCGCGAACTGACGGTGCTGCTGGAGAAGGAGGGAATCCAGCGATGAATCACGAAGCGAATTCGGCACGAACGGCGGAGGAGCAGATCGATGCGACGCTGCGAGCGGTAGGAACCGCGAGCCCCGAAGCGGGCCTGCAGGGGCGAATTCTGAATCGCCTGGCCGCCGAGCGGATCCACAGCGAGACCGCTCCCGCGGGATGGGCAGAACTGCTGCACCGCATGCCGCGTTTTGCCGGAGCCGCGCTGGTTGCGGTGTTTGTCTGTGTCGCAGGATCGGCGATTGTCATCGGCTCGGTCGACCACTCGCGCGGGCTGCACCACGCGCCGATCGTGGCGCCGCCGGTGCCCGGATTGCCTGGGAATGGGATTGGCGCGGCGTCGGCGGTCCATCCGGCGGCTCCGGTCTCGGTTCCCGTCCCGGCGACCCAGTCGAGCCGCGGGCGATCCGGCCGCAGCGCGAATCACGGACGGGCGCGCATCCAGCGCCATGCGCACAAAGCGGCCGGGATCGCGGTACCGGCGCCGGTCGACAATTCTCCGAAGTAACGCCAAAAGGAGCCGGGCGCGGTACTCTGATGAGTGCGCACTATCCTGACAGCGAATCGTATGCTCGGGCCGGACCGAATTGTGGAACGGCCGGTAGTCGTGATCGAAGATGGGTTGATTGCCTCGGTATCCTCCGAGGCGGAAACCAGTTTGCCGCCCGGCCGCCATGTGGCTTTGCCGGAATCGACGCTGGCGCCGGCTTTCTTTGACGTCCACATTCATGGCTGTGCCGGCCGCGACTCCATGGAGGCCACCGAAGCCGCGCTGTCTGTCATGGGGAGCTTCCTGGCGCGGCGCGGAGTGGGCGCCTACTGCGCAACAACCGTAACGGCGCCGCTGGATTCCCTGCTCCATTCGCTGACCGGACTGGCGAAGCTGATGCAGAAGCCGCTGGAGGGAGCGCGCCCCGTGGGAATCCATCTCGAGGGTCCGTTCCTGTCGCCGCACAAGCGCGGCGCGCATACAGAACGCCTTCTGATGACGCCGTCGGTGGCCCTGTTCGATCGGCTGTGGCAGGCAGCAGAGGGGACGATTCGGATGATGACGATTGCGCCGGAGCTGCCGGGCGCCGTCGAGACGATTGAGCACGCGACGAAGCTTGGCGTGCGGGTAAGCCTCGGCCACAGCAACGCGGACAGCGAGGAAGCGAGGCGGGGTGTTCGGGCAGGCGGGGTGACGGCGACGCATACGTTCAACGCCATGCGTGCGCTCGATCATCGGAACCCAGGAATCCTGGGCGAAGCGCTGACCAATGACGCGCTGTTTGCCGAGATCATCTGCGACGGCATGCACGTGGATCCGACGGCAGTTCGGCTGTTCTGGAAAGCGAAGGGGCTTAGTCGGGGGCTGCTGATGACCGATGCGATGGCGGCGACTGGCATGCCCGACGGACGCTACATGCTGGGCGAGCTCGAGGTACGGGTGACCAACGGACGTTGCGTGGTCGGCGAAGACACGCTGGCGGGAAGCACGCTGACCATGGATCGCGCGGTGCGGAACTTCATGTCGTTCACCGGGGCGGGCCTGGCAGAGACAGTCGGCCTGGCGACGCGGAATCCCGCGCGAATGACAGGGCTGGATGGGCAGATTGGGATGCTGGCGCCAGGGCGCTCCGCCGACATTGCAGTGCTGTCTCCGAAGAACGAAGTGGTGGAGACCTTCCTGCGCGGCGAGCCGCAGCTGATGGCGGCCGGGGACGCGGCATTTAGCGGGTAGATGGATCCTTCAGCACGCCGGAGAGGACGCCGAAGCTGCCGTCCACCGACGGCGAGTCGAGGCCAAGCAGCTTCACGATCAGCGGATAGACGTTCACGTTCTCGAAGGGCTTGAGCTTCAAGCCGGCGCGAATGTCAGGGCCTTCGGCGTAGAAAACAGCTTTCATCTCCGGCATCATGGTCGGATCGAAACCGTGATTGCCGACGGCGGGGGCGCGGTCTTCGCGATCGGGGGGCGGAACGTGGGCGCGGATGGCGTACGGCCCGCGGGCGACAATGATGGGGTCGCCTTCGCGGGGATTGCTGTTGAAGTGCAGCTCGGCGGGAACATTCTCGCGGCGGTAGACCATGAAGGAAGCATCGGCTGCCTTGAGCTTCTGGTAGACGTGATTGGCGGCAGCTTCGTTAGGCGCATAGAGGTTTGAGCCGACGGTGATGAGCCCGTCGAGCGAGGCGAACTTGTCGAGGTCGATCCAGCTGCCCTGAATCTTCGCCATGCCGTGATCGGAGACGATGATGAGGTCGATGGGGAGGGCGAGCGCCTTCAGATCGGCTTCGAGCGTGCCCATGAGAGCGTCCACGCGGCGGACGGCTTCAGCGGTCTGCGGACTATCGGGACCGTACTGGTGGCCGGCGTGGTCGACGTTCGGATAGTAGAGGGTGATGAAGTGGGGGCGCTGTTCGGGCGGTAGTTTCAGCCAGGCAACGACCTGGGCGATGCGTTCCTGATCGGGGAAATGATCGTCGTAGTGGAGGTAGTACGACGGGCGCTCGCCGTCGATTTTGGCTTCAGAGCCAGGCCAGAAGAAGCAGGCGCTGCGCATGCCCTGCTTTTCGGCGAGCGACCAGAGCGGAGTGCCTCCATACCAGGAGCCGTCGGTATTGGTCTTCGGATCGCGGTAAGAGTAGGTTTCCTTGCGCTCGGGGTCGTAGAACGAATTGCCGACGATGCCGTGGTGCTCGGGATAGAGGCCGGTAACGAGCGTGTAGTGATTCGGGAAAGTCAGCGAAGGATACGAGGGGATCATGCCCTCGGGAGCGCTGGCTCCATGGGCGGCAATGGCCAGCAGATGTCGGGCGCCGTACTTCTTCGCGTAGTCGTAGCGGAAGCCGTCGAGGGAGACAAGGACGACGTAGTGCTTGTTCTGCTGAGCCGTGACGTTCGGGCCGTGATCGACGGTGATCACCGAACTGGCCGGCTGGGCCTGGGCCGCACAGAGGAAGGCGAGGAAGAACAGAGGCAGCAGGCGCAGCCTTCGCATGATGGAAGAACTCCGATCCCGTGGGTGGTGGGATCAGATTACCTGATCCCTGCGAGCACCGGATTACAGGCAGCTGCTATTCGTAGGCGGCGGTCATGGGCTGGAATTCTTCGTTCATCCATTGCGTGAAGGCATCGCTGGACTGGCTGCGGCCGAGGAAGTGCTGGACGATGTCGCGGCCGGGTTGAGAGCCGCCGGGTTCGAGTACGGTCTGGCGGTAATGCATGGCCACAGGCGAGTCGACGCGGGCATTGCGCGGGAACTGGCTGAAGAAGTCGAGGGCAATGACCTTGTCGTAGAGGTAGGTGTAGTAGTTCGACGAGTAGCCCACGAGATGAGTAAAGCTCGCGTACATGCGATTGCCTTCGATGAAGGCGTAGGGCAGAAAACGTTCGTAGAGGCTGCGGAAGAGGACGTCGAGGTCGAGCGCAGCAGGATCGACGCAGTGGGTCTGGAGCGAGCAGGTGGTGTAGAAGAGCTGGGTGCGGACCCAGTCGGCGCGGCCAAAGGCGCCGGCACGGTTCATGCGCAGGACCAGCTCGGCGGGGATGGGCTCATCGGTCTGGTAGTGGTGGGCAAAGGTGGCGAGCAGACGCGGATCGCGGAAGAACTCCTCGAGCATTTGCGAGGGGACCTCGACGAAGTCGCCTTCCGTGGCGATGCCGCTGATACCGGCCCACGCCTGGCGTCCGCCGAGCAGGGCATGCATGAGGTGGCCGAATTCGTGGAAGAAGGTGACGACGTCGGAGTACTGGAGCAGGCCGGGATTGCCTTCCTTCGGCTCGGGGAAGTTGCAGATGAGAGCGGCTTCGGGAAGCTGGCGTCCACGGATGCCGGGCACGAGCGGGTGAGCGGAGAACCACTTGTCCTTTCCCTCGCGGGGATGCATATCGAGGTAGAAGCGGCCGGCGAGCTCGGTACGGTCCCAGACCTCCCATGCACTGACGGAGGGGTGCCAGACGTCGGGGCTGTCAATGCGGCGGAAGGTGACCTGGAAGAGCTTTTCGGCGGTAGCGAGGACTCCGGGCTCGACACGGTCGTAGGGAAAGTAGGGGCGGACGGACTGAGAGTCGAAGTCGAAGGCGGAGCGGCGGTACTGCTCGAGCCAGAAGGTACGGCTGGCGCCATCGATCTGAGTCAGCCCCGGCTCGGCCTTCTGCGCGAAGTCGAGGAGCATGGAGTATTCCTTCTCGGCGCCGGCTTTGCTGGCCTTGTCGAGGTCGTCGAGAAAGGCCTGCATATTCGCGGCGGACTCCATCATCTGGTCGGCAGTAGCGAGGTCGGCCCAGTGGGGGAAGCCGAGGATCGTCGCGACTTCCTGGCGAACCTTCAGCAGGTCGAGGAGGACCTGGCGATTCGCGGGGAAGGCGCGGGTGTTGTACGCGAGGAACATGCGGCGGCGCAGATCGGCCGAGCGCGCGAAGGTCATGACCGGAAGATAGTCCGGGAAATCGGTAGTAAGGACGATTTTGCCATCGTCGCCGGGCTTGTGGGCTTCGAGGAAATCGGGCGGCAGGCCGTCGAGTTCGGCGGGGTCGGAGAGGGTGACGGTGTTGCCGCCTTCCTGGACGTTGCGGCCGAAGTTGAGGCCATGGAGGGTGGCCTGGTCGGAGAGCTCCCGGATGCGGGCGCGGGTGGCGTCGTCTTTATCAACACCGGCGAGCCGGTACTGGAGCAGGGTGCGGTCGAGGTAGTGCTTTGAGGCGGGATCGGCGGCGGTGGCATCGATGGCAGCCAGGGCCTGATAAACCTCGCGGTTGAGGGAGAGCTCAACGCCGGCCTGGGCGATGGTCTGGAGCAGGTCCTGGGATTTGTCGCGGACGGGCTTTTCGGGGTAGACGCTATGCAGCAAACCGGTGAGGGAGCCGACGGTGGCCAGTTCCGCGACGGCGTCGTCGTAGGCGCGCAGGGTGGCGTCGAGAGTGCGGGATGCGCCGGTGGTGACGCGAGCAACGGCGTCGCGATGGCGCTGGAGCCGGTCCTCAACCCAGGCAGAGAGGGCTTCAGGATCGACCGAGCCGGTGCCTGTTGGGTTCCAGGGGTAGGCGAGTGCGGAAGACAGGGGAGCGGAAGACAGCGGCGTCATTGCGAAGCACCTCTCTTCGCAGGGTAACGCACCGGCGCCAGGTGGCTGGAGAGGGCGGAGCGGCGTCGAATTTCGGCCGCTATCCGCCGACAGCTTCGCGGCGGCTGGCCAGCGGCGAGCCGACGATCTCAGGTTCCTCGTGCCCGGGAGCGCGCGTTTTTTGACGATAGAGGCGAACCAGCAACGCGACATACGCAAACGCTGCGCGAAAGCCGGCCTTGCTGGCTCCGGCGTGGCGGCGGCCGAAGGGGAAGGGTACTTCCATAACGGAGCGAATTTCGGCGCGCGCCAGAATCTCCAGCAGGATTTTGAAGCCGGTTTTTCGCAGCTCGATGCTTTCGATACAGGAGCGCCGCACGATGAAGAAGCCCGACATGGGGTCGCATACCTGCACTCCGGGGTGCTGAAGGGGCGCGGTCATCCAGACGGCGAGGCGGGAGATCAACTGGCGGAACGGGGTCAGGCCGCGCAGACTGCCACCTGAGGCGTAGCGGCTGCCCACAACGAGGTCGGCGCCGGCATCGAGTTCGGCCCAGAGCCTGGGGAGGATTTCGGGAGGGTGCTGGAGATCGGCGTCCATGACGGCGAGCCGGGGGGCGCCGGTCTCGGCCCAGCCGCGCAGGACGGCGCCGGCAAGACCGCGCTCTCCGGTGCGCACGATGCAGCGGACACGGGGGTCTTCGCGAGCGATCTCCGCGACGAGGGCTTCGATGCCATCGCCGCTTTCGTCGTCCACTACAATCACTTCGTACGGAAAGCCGCAGGGATCCAGCGCAGCGCGCACACGATGGAGGAGCGGACGGATGTTGTTCGCTTCGCGAAGCGTGGGAATGACAAGCGCGAGCGAAGGCGGCGGAGAGGGCGCGCGATGCGTCTCTGGCCGGCACGGCGCCTGGATCAATGGTTCCAGATGGGTCGCAGACATGCTGGGGAAATTGACGGAACCTTGGATTGAAAAGTCACAAGCAATCCAGGAACTTCATCCTGCTGCTACTGATCAGTGTCGCCGCACTGACGGTGGAAGGATACCACCCTGGGGTGGAAGACGACGCCGTTTACCTGTCGGCCATTGAGCGGCGTCTGCATCCCGGTTTGTATCCGCATGATTTCCGGTTTTTCACGCTGCAGATGCAGGCCAGCCTCTTTGACCGGATGATGGCGGATTGGGTGCGTCTGACCCATCTCTCCGTTCCGGTTTCGGAATTGCTGGGCCAGTTTCTCGCCGCGTTCTTTTTGTTATGGGGATGCCTGGCCATTGCCCGGCGCTGCTTTCCGGATGAGGCGGGTCGCTGGGCGGGGGTGGGGCTGGTCGGCGCGCTGTTCACTCTGCCAGTGGCGGGAACGGCTCTCTACATTTTCGACCAATATTTGCACCCGCGGGATATTGCATCGGCGCTGGTTCTGTGGGCGGTGGTGGCGGTTCTGGACCGGCGGGGAATGCGGGCCGTCGTTCTGCTGGCTGTCGCCGTGGTCATGCACCCGATCATGGGCGTGCTGGGCGTGTCATACTGCGCGATCCTGTGGATCGGCGACTTGAGGATGAACCGGCGGGTCGAGAAGCCGGTGATGGCGGCGGCGCTGTTCGGCATTGCGCCTTCGTGGATCTTCGAGGGTCCGACGCCGGCGTGGAAGGCGGCGCTGAACACGCGCACCTATTACTTTCTGGGGCGGTGGACCTGGTACGAATGGCTGGGCGTCATCGCGCCAATTTTCATTCTGTGGGTGATGGCGCGGTGGGCACGACGCGCGGAGCGGCCGGCTTTGGCGCTGCTGGCGGGCTGTGGTGCGTTGTTTGCCGTCTTCCAGCTGGCGGTGGCTTGCGTGGTGCTGCTGACGCCAGGCCTGGTGCGGCTGACGCCCATGCAGCCGATGCGGTATCTGCACCTGGTGTATTTGCTGATGGCGGTCCTGGGCGGCGGCCTGATTGGAGAGAAGCTGCTGCGGGGGCACGCGTGGCGCTGGCTGTCATTGTTTTTGCCGCTGGCGGCAGGGATGTTCTGGGCTCAGCGGGCGCTGTTTCCGGGAACGGTCCACCTGGAGTTGCCGGGACGGGCGCCGCAGAATCCCTGGGTTCGGGCATTTGCGTGGGTGCGGGAAAATACGCCGACGGATGTTTACTTTGCGCTTGATCCTTACTACATGGCGCTGCCCGGCGAGGACTACCACAGCTTTCGCGCACTGGCGGAGCGCAGCGAACTGGCCGATGCGGTGAAGGACGCCGCGGTGGCGACGCAGGTACCGGAGCTGGCGCCGGTGTGGCTGGAGCAGACGCAGGCCGCGGCAGGCTGGGAGCATTTCCAAAGGCAGGATTTTCTACGTCTGCAGCGGGAGTTCGGCGTGGACTGGATCGTGGTACGGGGCGCGGGCGTTACCGGACTTCCCTGCCCCTATCGCAATGAGGCGGTGGCGGTGTGCCGGTTGTGATCGGGGGCAGGGGCGCTAAAGGATTTTTTTGCCGAACGCGGAGGAGATGAGTTCGACGGCGAGATCGGCGGTGCGGTTGTGCTCGTCGATGACGGGGTTCACCTCGACGACTTCGAGGGCGAGCATGCGGCCGTGGTCGGCGATGATCTCCATGGCGAGATGGGCTTCGCGATAAGTGGCGCCGCCGCGGACAGGGGTGCCGACGCCGGGGGCATCTTCGGGGTCGATCCAGTCCATGTCGAGGGAGACGTGATAGCCGGCGGTGCCGCGTCCAGCGGCGCGCAGGGCCTCTTCCATCACGGCGCGCATGCCGCGCTCGTCGATGTCGCGCATGGTGTAGACCTCGGTGACACCGGCGCGATGGATGTTCTGTTTTTCGGTCGCATCAATGTCGCGGACGCCGACAAGAACGATGTTCTCCGGGCGGACTTTGGGCGTGAAGCCAAGGATGTTCGCCATCGATTCGGGCCCGAGGCCGGCGAGGGCTGCCAGAGGCATGCCATGCACGTTGCCGCTGGGCGACGTTTCCGGAGTATTGATGTCGGCGTGGGCGTCAATCCAAAGCAGGCCGATGTTCTGGTTCTGGCGGCGATAAAACTCGGAGACACCGGAGACGCTGCCGGCGGCAACAGAGTGGTCGCCGCCAAGGATGACGGGGGTCATGCCTTCGGAGAGGGCCTTGAGCACCATGTCGGCGACGCGGGTGCAGGTCTCAGTGATTTCCTTGAGGTAGTGGGCGCTCTGATTCCCGGGGCGTTTGGTTTCGGCGAGGGCGACGCTGACATTGCCCCCATCGCGCACGGCATGGCCGAGGGACTCGAGGCGGGTTTCGAGGCCGGCGACACGGACGGCAGAAGGGCCCATATCCACGCCGCGGCGAGAGGCGCCAAGATCGAGGGGGACGCCGATAATTTTGATCTTGCGGGGAGGCAGCGACTGTACGCCTCCGTAGAGAGGCGGACCGGACGCAGTAGGGAGCGATACGGGAGCTTCGTTCGATTTGGGCATATCGGGGCTTACGGGTAGATGCGGTTCAGCGTTCGGGCAAAGGGAATGGTTTCACGAACGTGGTCGAGGCCGCAGATCCACACGACCGCGCGTTCGATGCCCATGCCAAAGCCCGAGTGCGGAACCGAACCATACCGCCGCAGATCGAGATACCACTGGAAGGCATCGATTGGCAACTGGTGTTCCTCGATGCGCTTCTTCAGCAGGTCATACGAGGCGATGCGCTGCGATCCGCCAATGACCTCGCCGTAGCCCTCTGGCGCAAGCACATCGACGCAGAGGGCGTATTTGGGATCCTGCGGATCGGGCTCCATGTAGAAGGCTTTGACGGCGGCGGGATAGCGGTGGACCATGACAGGCCGGTCGTATTGGGACGAGATGTACGTTTCGTCGGGGGAGCCGAAGTCGTTGCCGTACTCAAAGGGCTGCTCGAGGAGGCCTTTTTGATGGGCATCGTTGAGCATGGCGACGGCTTCGTCGTAGCGAAGGCGCGGGAAGGGCGGCTTGATGGCTTCGAGCTTCGCTGGGTCGCGGTTGATGGTTTTCAGTTCGGCAGCCCGGCGGGTGAGGACTCGATCGACGATGAAGGTGATGAAGTTTTCCGCGAGACCCATGAGGTCGTCGAGATCGGCGAAGGCCCACTCGGGCTCGACCATCCAGAACTCGGTGAGGTGGCGGCGGGTTTTGGATTTTTCGGCACGGAAGGTGGGGCCGAAGGAATAGACCTTACCCAGCGCGAGGGCGGTGCTCTCGATGTAGAGCTGGCCGCTTTGGGTGAGATAGGCTTCGTCGCCGAAATACTCCACGGGAAACAAAGTACTGGTGCCTTCGCAGGCGGCAGGGGTGAGGATGGGCGGGTCGGTGAGGACGAAGCCGTTGTCGTCGAGGAAGTCGCGGGCGGCCTTGATGATTTCAGCGCGGATGCGAAGGATGGCTGCCTGGCGCGGGGTGCGGATCCAGAGATGGCGATGCTCCATCAGGAAATCGGTGCCATGTTCCTTGAGAGAGATGGGGTAGGGATCGTCTTCCGGGACGCGCTGGAGGACCTGAACGTTCTCGACATCGAGTTCGTATCCGCCAGGTGCGCGCTTATCGGCGCGAACTTTGCCGGTGACGATGACGGAGGACTCATGGGTGAGACCTTTGACGGTCTCGAAGACCTCGGGCGGAACGGCGGCTTTGGGAACGATGCCCTGGATGGTGCCAGTGCCGTCGCGAAAGATGGGAAAGAGCAGCTTGCCGCTCTCGCGCAGATTGTAGAGCCAGCCGTGCAGGGTGACGGCC
This sequence comes from Acidobacteriaceae bacterium, assembly GCA_036489655.1. Lineage (GTDB taxonomy): Bacteria > Acidobacteriota > Terriglobia > Terriglobales > Acidobacteriaceae > Palsa-343. The sequence continues at coordinate 11,712 of DASXFH010000012.1, forward strand.
TGGCCGTCGTGCTCACCGATGCGGGCGATGGTGGAGAGGGGCGCTGCTGCCGGCGTAGTTGCGGTTGCGGGTATGTCTGCCATGATCCGAGCCTGTCCTTCGCTGTTCAGTTCTTCTTCTCTGCCGCGTCCATCCGGTCGAAGGCGCGTCTTGCCTTTTCTGCGACGACTTCGGGCGTCTCTGCCAGCTGGTA